>JAHJQZ010000048.1 GCA_018818925.1 Alphaproteobacteria bacterium | reverse complement strand
CGTGTCATCAGGATCAACCTGATCGGCACGTTCAACATGATGCGGCTGGTGGCCGCCGAGATGTCGGCCGCCGAGTCGGATGCCAACGGCCAGCGCGGCGTCATCATCTCGACGGCTTCCGCCGCCGCCTTCGAGGGACAGGTCGGACAGGCCGCCTATGCCGCGTCCAAGGGCGGCATCGTGGCGCTGACCCTGCCGGCGGCCCGCGAGCTCGCCCGTTTCGGCATTCGCGTGTTGACCATCGCGCCGGGCCTGTTCCTGACCCCGCTCATCGCCGAACTGCCGGACGAGACGCAACAGGCGCTCGGCCAATCGATCCCCAATCCGCAGCGGCTCGGCAGGCCAGAGGAGTTCGCCCAGCTCGTCCTCGCCATGATCGGCAACGATTATCTCAATGGCGAGGTGGTCCGGCTCGATGGCGCCCTGCGCCTGCCGCCGAAATAGGAAGCGCCGATGTTTTCCAACACCATGACACTCGACATCCAGTTCGGCGATTGCGACCCGGCCGGCATCGTCTATTTCCCCAATTATTTCCGCATGGGCGACAACGCCACGGCAGCGCTCATCTCGGCGGCGCTCGGCATGCACAAGCGCGCCTGGCTCGCCGCGTTCGACGGCGCCGGCATCCCGATGGTCGATACGGGCGCGCGCTTCTTCAAGCCGAACCGCTTCGGCGACGTGATCGAAATCCATTCGGAAATCGCCGAACTCGGCCGTTCGAGCTTCGCGGTCCGGCACGTCCTGGCGCGGGACGGCATTTCGACCGTCGAAGTCAATGAAAAGCGCGTCTGGACCGTGCGGGACCAGGCGGGCGACATCGTGTCCTCGCCATTGCCCGACCGGGTGCGGCAGGCGCTCGCACAGATTAAGGAAGCCTAGATGTCTCGGAACGACGCGGTACTGACCGTCGCTTGCAGCAACCGGATCGCGCATCTGACGCTCAACCGGCCGGACAAGCGCAATGCGCTCAACGACGAGACCATCGCCGCACTCGATGCGTTCATCGCGGCAGTGCCGGCGGATACGCGCGCCATCGTCGTTTCCGGCGCCGGCGGCAATTTCTCGTCCGGGCTCGATCTTTCCGAACAGGTGGTGAGGCACCCGCTCGAGGTCATGGCGCATTCGCGCAATTGGCATCGCGTCATGGCGCGCATCCAGTCCTCGCCCGTGCCATTCGTCGCCGCCCTGGATGGCGCCGTCATGGGTGGCGGACTGGAACTGGCCGCCGCCTGCCACGTCCGTGTCGCCGAGGAGACGACCCGCTTCCAGATGCCGGAAGGCCTGCGCGGCATTTTCGTCGGCGGCGGCGGCTCGGTGCGCATCTCCAGACTGATCGGGCCGGACCGCTTGACCGAGATGATGCTGACCGGACGGATCTATTCCGGCGGCGAAGGCATGCGGATCGGGCTTGCCCATTACGTCGCGCCTGAAGGCGGGGCGCTCGCCAAGGCCTTCGAACTGGCCGGGCGGATCGCCGGCAATTCGCCAACGATCAATGCCTTCATCATCCAGGCGATCGCCCAGATCGCCGCCATGCCGCCCGAGGCCGGCCTTTATGCCGAAAGCCTCGCGGCGGCGCTGAGTCTCACCGGTCCCGATGCAGAGGAAGGCCTCAAGGCGTTCCTGGAAAAGCGGGCGCCGGATTTCGGCTGATTGCGGCGAGCCAGGCGCTTAGCTCAGCCTGTCGAGCAGCCCGAGCAGGATGTCGCGCTCGCTCTCGCCACCGAGCGCCGCGACCATGCTCGCCTCGAGCCTGTCATGCACTTCATGCGCGCGCGCAAGGAACGCCGATCCCTCCGGGGTCAGATAGAGCGCTTTGGCGCGCCGGTCGCCCGCCGCCGGTCGCCGTTCGATCAGCCCGCGCCCGTCGAATCCCTGCACCAGGCCGACGAAATTGGCGTGCTTGATGCCGAGCGCGTCGGCGATCTCGTTTTGCCGTCGACCGGGGTTGTCGGCGATCAGCAGCAGCATGGCGTATTCGGCGGGCCGGAGGTCGAGTTCGTCGAACACCGCAAGGAAGCGCTGGAAAACGCTGAGCTGAGCCCGCCGCAGGCGGTATCCGACGATGCCGGATGTCGATTCGGCATTGAGCAGGTGGGAACCGGGTCGCGATAATTTGTCGGTGGACATGGCCGTCTCCCCTCGCTCCGGAAGCAAGAGCATGCCAATTGCGGCGCATGCCCCTTTCCAGACGCGTTTGTTATTTCATATAACAATAGTGGCGTCGGCGCAGGTGAAAGTGCAGGTCCTGATGTCGCAGAGGGCGAAACAGTGCCTTCTGGTTATCTTTTCTGCCAAAATCCCTACCCTGACGGGCAGGTTTGCCGAGTTTCGATAAGTACTGAGTTATGAAAGCCGGCTGAGTTGTCATTTTACACGCGGCGATCGTGTGCCTTTAATGAATAGGTGTCTGGTTCATTCCGGCAAGGCGCATGCATGATGCGGCGCCGTGTCGATGGGGCCGGGCATTTCGACCGCACGGGAGCGCGGCGGAGGCGCGAGGGAGGATGCATTTGTTCAGGGACGGTTCCCGACTGGAACGGTTTACGTACCACCTGGCGAAATGGACGGCAGTGGCCGGAGGCGTCGCGCTGCTGGCGATGATCGCGATCGTCATCCTGTCCATCATCGGCCGCAGTTTCATCTGGGCCGGTCTCAAGCCGATTCTGGGCGATTACGAACTGGTCGGCGTCGGTGTGGGCTTTGCCGCCTTCGCCTTCGTCCCCTGGGCGCATTTCGAACGCGGCCATGCCGTCGTCTCGATCCTGACCGACCTTTTCGGCGACCGCGTCAACGCCATCATCCTCGCGATCACCGACCTGATGATGCTCATGGCCGGCAGCTTCATCGCCTGGCGCATGTTCGACGGCATGCTCGACAAGCTGCGCTTTCACGAGACGACGCTGCTTTTGCGGCTGCCTTTGGGCTGGGCCTATGGTGTGTGCCTAATCGGCGCCATCGTGCTGGTACCGGTTTCAGCCTTCCTGTTCGCGCGTTCGGTCGGTTATGCCATCGAAGGAAAGCGCGAGCCTCATCGCGGCGGAGACACATGGTGAGTTCCCTGGTTCTCGGCCTTCTCGGCTTTCCGCTCGTTCTCGTCCTGATTTTCTTGCGCGTGCCGATCGGGCTGGCCATGCTCGGCGTCGGCGTTTTCGGCTCGTTCCTGATCACCGGATCGTTCACTCCGATCATGGCGCAGTTCAAGAACCTCACCTATTCGACCTATGCCAATGAATCGCTGTCGGTCGTGCCGCTGTTCCTGCTGATGGGCCAGTTCGCCACGCTCGGCGGCCTGAGCGCCGGCCTGTTCCGGGCCGCCGCGGCCTGGCTCGGGCACCGCAAGGGCGGCATGGCCATGGCCGCCATCGGCGCCAGCGCCGGGTTCGGCGCGATCTGCGGCTCCTCGCTCGCCACTGCCGCCACCATGGGCAAGGTGGCCTTGCCCGAACTCAAGCGTTACGGCTATTCCGATGCGCTGGCGACGGGCGCAGTCGCTGCCGGCGGCACGCTCGGCATTCTCATTCCGCCCTCGATCATTCTGGTGATCCTCGCAGTCCTGACCGAGCAGAACATTGCCAAGCTGTTCATGGCGGCGATGGTGCCGGGCATCATGGCGGCGCTCGGCTACATGATCGTTGCCGGCGTCTATGTACGTTTCTGGCCCGAGGGCGGCGGCGTCAGGCCGCGCATGTCCTACCGCCGCCGCTTCCGCGAGGTCCTCAACATCTGGCCGGTGATCCTGGTCTTCGTGATGGTCATTGGCGGCATCTATGCCGGCGTCTTCACGCCGACCGAGGCGGCGGCGGTCGGCGCCGCCGGCACTGGCCTGATCGCCCTGTTCTCCGGAAACCTCGATCTCAACAAGATCGTTGGCGCCATTCTCGCCACGGCAACCTCGACGGCCATGATCTTCCTGATCATTCTCGGCGCCGCCGCTCTCAACGCCTTTTTCGCCATGTCGCAGATGCCGCAGGTCGCCGCGAGCTGGGTTGCCGAACAGGGATTCAACCCCTGGATGGTCATGGCCGTGGTTCTGGTCTTTTACCTGATCATGGGCTGCGTCATGGATTCCCTTTCCATGATCCTTCTGACCATGCCGATCATCTATCCGATCATGACGGGCCTGGATTTCGGCCTCATGCCGGACGATTTTTCCATCTGGTTCGGCATTCTGGTGCTGATCGTGGTCGAGGTCGGGCTGATCACGCCGCCGGTCGGCATGAACCTGTTCATCATCAACGCCATGTCGCCGCAGACGCGCATGACCGAGACCTATCGCGGCGTCTTGCCCTTTGTGGCCAGCGATATCGTCAGAACCGCCATCCTCGTCGCCTTCCCGTCCATCACCCTGTGGCTGGTGTGGACGCTGTTCTAGGGGCGACGCCATGAATCGCCGCCGAGCCTGCAAACTGGTGCGCGGGCGCGCCGGCGTCCCGGGGGAACCCGGAACGTGTTCGGAAAAGCACAGCCGGAGTTCCGGTTCGGACACGCGACACTGACGGAGCCAGGCTTTCGGGCCTGCACAAGGGAGGATACCGTATGAAACTGAAATCGCTTCTGATTGGGGCTGCGGCAGCGTTGACGATGCTGTCTCCGGCTCTCGCGCAGGAGGTCACCCTGCGTCTTCACCAGATGCTGCCGCCGCAGGCGACCATTCCCGCCAAGGCCATCGCGCCCTGGGCCGAGAAGGTCATGGCCGAATCGGGTGGCCGCATCAAGGTCGAACTCTATCCGGCCATGCAGCTTGGTGGCGCGCCGCCGACGCTCTATTCGCAGGCCGAAGATGGCGTCGTCGACCTCATCTGGACCGTGCTCGGCTATACGCCGGGCCGTTTCCCCAAGTCCGAAGTCTTCGAACTGCCGTTCCTGATGACCAACGGCGAAGACACCTCCGCCGCTTTCTACAATTACGTGATGGCGAACTCGGCCGAAGAATTCGCCAGCGTTCACATCATCGCGCTGCACACGCACGGGCCTGGCCTGTTCCATACCAAGAACCCGGTCAACAGCCTCGATGATCTCAAGGGCATGAAAGTGCGTGGCGGTTCGCGCATCATTTCCGACATGCTGGCCCAGCTCGGCGCCGAGCCGGTCGGCATGCCGGTGCCGCAGGTGACCGAGGCCCTCAGCAAGGGCGTCATCGACGGCACGACGATTCCGTGGGAAGTCACCCCGTCGCTCAAGGTCTCCGAACTGGTGCACAACCATACCGGTTTCTCTGGCGACAACGGCCTTTACACCCAGACTTTCGGTTTCGTCATGAACAAGGACAGCTACAACAAGCTGCCCGACGACCTGAAGGCGATCATCGACGCCAATTCCGGCCTCGAGACCTCGCGCGAATTCGGCCGCGTCATGGATGCGGGCGATGCCGTCGGCCTCAAGATTGCGCAGGACATGGGCAATGCCATCGTCACGCTCGACGAAGCCGAGACCGCCCGCTGGCGCGAGGCTGCTCAGCCGACGATCGACAAGTGGATTGCCGACATGAACGCCGCCGGCAGTGACGGCGAAGCGCTCTATGCCGCCGCCAAGGCGGCGCTCGAAGCGGAATCGATGTAGCCGCATCCGCAAGCCAGGCGCTTCGCTGCCATAGGCAGCGGGGCCGCCGACACGCCACGTTTCGGCGGAATGGGTGGTAAAAGCTCGTTCCGCCGAATCCGAACTGGCCTCGCCTCGACCCGGCATGTCCGGCGGGCGTTTCATATCCGAGAAGGACTTGCCGCCATGACCAAGCCGACCCCACCCTTTCGCGCCGACGTGGTCGGCAGCTTTCTGCGCCCCGACGCCGTCAAGGCGGCCCGCAAGGCGCATTTCGACGACAAGACACTCAGCGCCGTAGAGCTTCACGCCATCGAGGACGAGGCGATCCGCGCCGTCATCAGGATGCAGGAAAACGCCGGGCTCAAGGCCGTCACCGATGGCGAGTTCCGCCGCGCCTGGTGGCATTTCGACTTCATGGGCATGCTCGACGGGCTCGACATCGAGCGCCGCGCCTCGGGCGGCATCCAGTTTCACGGCGTGACCACGGCGGCCGACGTGCCGGTGATCAACACCAGGCTCGACTTCCCGGCCGATCACCCGATGCTCAGGCATTACAAGTTCGTCGCCGAAAACACCAAGGTCACGCCGAAGATTTCCATTCCCGGCCCGAGCGCCATCCATTTCCGCATCGCCGAGGACGACATCGCCGTCGCCGAATACAAGCACGATGCCGAAGCCTATTTCGCCGACATCACCGCGACCTACAAGAAGGCGGTCGAGGCCTTCTATGCGGCGGGTTGCCGTTATCTGCAGATGGACGACATCTTCTTTGTCTATCTGTGCGACCCGAAGATTCGCGCCGAGCGCAAGACAAAGGGCGAGGATCCCGACTGGCTGATCTCGCGCTACGCAAAGATGATGCACGACGCCATCGTCGACCGTCCCGACGACATGCTGATCGGCATGCATATGTGCCGGGGCAACTTCAAGTCGACCTGGGTCGCCGAAGGTGCCTACGATCCGGCGGCGGACGCGGTGTTCAACCAGACCGATGTCGACATCTATTTCATGGAATACGATTCGGATCGTGCTGGCGGGCTCGAACCGCTGCGGCTTCTGCCCAAGGGCAAGAAGCGCGTCCTGCCGGGCTTCATCACCACCAAGACCGCCGAGCTCGAGGATCTGGACGATTTGAAGCGCAAGTTCGAGGAAGCGAGCAAATATGCCGATCTCGACCAGCTTGGCATCGCGCCGCAATGCGGCTTCGCCTCGACCGAGGAAGGCAACGCCATCACCGAGGACGACCAGAAGCGCAAGCTCGACCTGGTGGTCAGGACCGCCGAGGCCATCTGGGGCGGCGTCGACGCCTGACGGCGCAGCCGCTTGGCGCCGTGCGGGGCCATTGCCGCCGGCGCGGCGACCGTGTCGCGGCTTGTCACCTGGCGAGGCGATGATAGAGCTGGGTCAGCCGCAGCGGCAATTGCTCGATATCGTCGATGACGAGGTAGCCGCGACGCGAAAAGATGCGCGGCAGGCTGTCCTGCCCTTGTGTGCCAAGCGCGACGGCGAACACGTCGACGCCCTTGTGATTGAGTTCGAGTACGGCCTGGCGCGCGTCTTCCCGCAGGTATTTCGGGTCCCCCACATCCACGTCCGAAGGTTCGCCGTCGGTGACCACCAGTACCAGCCGACGCGCGGCGCGCTGATTGTCGAGCCGATCGCCGCAATGGCGCAGAGCGGCGCCGAGACGGGTCGACAGGCCGCCGCGCAACCCGCCGAGCCGGCGGATGGCGGCGAGATCGAACGGCTCGCCAAACCCTTTGACTTCGTAGATGCGCACGTCCTTGCGGGTGTCGGAGCAGAACCCGACCACGGCGAACGGGTCGCCGGCATGGCTCATCGCCGCGCCGAGCACCGCCACCGCCTCGCGTTCGACCGCGATGACCGGCCGCGTCGTCTGGCCGATGCGGTCGCGCGTCGATTGCGAGATGTCGAGCACTACCAGCGTCGACAGCTCCCTGCCCCGCGTCTCGCGCGCCGCATAGACATGCGGATCGGGCGTGGCGCCGGCGCGCATTTCGATGGTGGTGCGGATGCAGGCGTCAATGTCGAGGAACTCGCCCTGCAATTGCCGCTTGAGCAGGCGCGGCCGGCCGACCCGGGCGTTGCGGATCAGCCTTTCGATGCGCCCGGCGACGCGCTCGGCGCTGGCGGCCAGCTCCAGCGCCGCGACTTCCGGAGCCGGTTTGGGCTGGTAGCTGCGCACCGAGGTCCAGGCGCGGCGGTGCTGGCCGGTCTGATGATCCCATTCGGGATAATGCCCGAGCAGGATGCCGTCGCCAGCCTGGGGCGCGATTTCGACCTCGATTCGGTCCTGATGCCGCGGCTTCTGCTCGGGCGGCTTGACATCGGCGAGGTTGTCGACGGTGATTTCGTCCACGGTGTGCTCGTCGTCGTCCGGGCTCGGTTCCCACAGGCCGGAATTGTCGTCGCGATAGCTCGGTTCGACACGATAGGTGCGGGCGTTGAACGGAATGCGCATCTGGCCGAGATCGTTGCCGAGCAACCCGCCAAGCTGCCGGGCGAAACCGGGCGCGTGCCAGGCCTCGCGATCCGAAAAGAATAATCGCCTGCCCCTGTCGATCCACGGATTGGCATCCTCGAACGCAGGATCCGCCAAAGCGCGCGCCAGCCGCGCCAGCAGCAGGTCGACCGTGGTCGCGGCGCTCGGCACGACAGTATGAAAGCCCGCCCAGAGCGGGCCGAGCCCCGGCAGCTCCACCTTCGCGAGGTTCTCGACCCGGGCGTCCTCGACCAGCGAGATCAGCGCCACCTGCAGAGGTTTGAGCTTGCCGACCGCTATGCGACCCTGTCCATGCACCAGATGGGCGGCGATATGGGCCATCGCCGCGAGGTAATGTCGGCGCGAGCGCTCGCCATGGAGCCCCGGATAGGCGCGCGGCACCCGGACGAGCGGTCCGAGAAAGGACGAGCGCCCCGTCCCGGTCGTGCCGTCGTCGTCGACACCGACCATCAGCGGCTGGAAACGCCACAGCGCCTGGACATAGGCACGAAGCGTCGCGGCAAGCTCGTCGAAGCCTTCATCGCTGGTCATCTGGGCGAACAGGTGCCGCGCTTCCTCCGATTCCAGGCGGAAATAGGCGCTGGCGCCGACAAGGTCCCAGGTGGCGATGGCCCGCCCAACGCCGATCCAGTTGTCGAGGCGGCGCGGCGTCAGCCGCGACAACAGGCGGCGCTGGATGGCGAACAGCGCCGGCAGCTCGTTTGAGACCTCGCGGGCGACCAGGACCAGCGCGTCGAGATATTGCGCGAACACGGCGGCGCCATGAGCGCTCGTCACGGCCTCGCCAGCGGCGCGCAGGAACAGTCGCGCCGCCTCGGCGCCGGCGAGTTCGTCGATGTAAAGGGCCGTCTCGCCAAGCTTTTGTGCTGGCCCGGCGCTGAACTTGCGGCAGCACTCGGCCGAAGACTGGGCAAAATCCATGAGCGCGGCGGCGCCGAGCTTT
Organism: Alphaproteobacteria bacterium; assembly: GCA_018818925.1. GTDB lineage: Bacteria > Pseudomonadota > Alphaproteobacteria > Rhizobiales > Devosiaceae > JAHJQZ01. The sequence continues at coordinate 2,661 of JAHJQZ010000048.1, read as the reverse complement.
TGCAGCGATTGCGCCTGTTGCTGCCAGCGCTCGATGCTCTCGCGGTCGAGCAGCGGCCTGAGCCGGTCGGCGAGTTCGGCTAGCGCGGGGTCGCCGCCCAGCTCGACCGCATCCTCTCCGCCATCCTGCCGTTCGCACTGACCATCCGGCATCTTTCAGCCGATCACCGCCGAAATGGCGGCGCCGAGCGCATTGCGCAGGTCGGCATCGTCGGTCAGGGGCATGGTGATGACCATCTCGCAGGCCTCGCCGAGCGGAATCCCCCGGGCGCAAAGCCGTCCGGCCTGCACCAGAAGGCGTGTTGAGGCCCCCTCGTCGAGCCCGTGGCCCTTGAGGTTGCGGGTCTTTTCGCCGATGCGGACGAGCTGGCCGGCCACCTCGTCGCTGACACCGGCCTCGTGGCGGATGATTTCGGATTCGACGAGCGGTTCGGGATAGGCGAAATCGAGCGCGGCGAAGCGCTGTTTGGTCGATTCCTTCAAGTCCTTGATGACGCTCTGGTAGCCCGGATTGTAGGAAATCACGAGATGGAAATCCGGGTGGGCGTGAATGAGCTCGTTCTTCTTTTCGAGCGGCAGCATGCGCCGGTCGTCGGTCAGCGGGTGAATAACCACCGTGGTGTCCTGGCGCGCCTCGACGATCTCGTCGAGATAGCAGATGCCGCCAAAGCGGACGGCGCGGGTCAGCGGCCCGTCTTCCCAGACGGTGCCGCTGCCGTCGAGCAGGAAGCGTCCGACGAGGTCGGAGGCGGTCATGTCCTCGTGGCAGGCGACGGTCACCAGCGGCTTGTCGAGCCGGAAGGCCATGTGCTCGACGAAGCGGGTCTTGCCGGTACCGGTCGGACCCTTGAGCATGACGGGAATTTTCAGGGAAAAGGCCGCCTCGAACCGCCGCACCTCATCGCCCGAGGCGCGGTAATAGGGCTCGTCGGGAACGCGGAAACCGTCGAGTTCTTCGGACATGTCCGGCCTTTCCAATCTGGCTCTTCTTGTCGGAGAAGGGGGCGAAGGCGACAGAGGACATCGCCGTCTTCGCCCATGTCCATTAGCGGTGGACGGTGCTGTCGTCGGGAATGCCCGGAACCGGGCTTTCCGAGGTGCCGGGGGTCGAGCGGGTCAGCGCCTCGACCATTTCCCTCGTGCCATCAGGATCGGCGGCCCACTTCCTGTAAAAATCGAACGGCAGGTAGTTGGTGCCGTCGATGCCCTCGCCCGAATTGATCATGCCCGTGTAGCCGCGGTGCAGGAGCTTGTAGAGGTGGTTGTTCGAGGTGGCATTGCGGCGAGCGTTGCGGATCAGCGACACCGACAGGGCGGCGAACTGCATGCCCCATTCCTCGGTGCCGCAGCGGCCGAGCGTGCGGCCGTCGAAGCCGATCAGGGCCGAATTGCCGAAATAGGTGTAGACGCCATCATAGCCCGCGGCATTGGCGACCGCGACATAGGAATTGTTGGCCCATGCCATGGCCTGGGACATCATCACCGTCTGGTCGCAGGCCGGATACATGTAGCCCTGGCAGCGCACGATCAGCTCGGCGCCCTTCATGGCGCAGTCGCGCCAGATTTCCGGGAAGTCGCCGTCGTTGCAGATGATCAGCGAGATCTTGAGGCCCTTGGGACCGTCGCACACATAGGTGCAATTGCCCGGATACCAGCCCTCGATCGGCACCCAGGGCATGATCTTCCGATACTTCTGGACGATCTCGCCCTCGGCATTCATTAGGATCAGGGTGTTGTAGGGGGCCTTTGCCGGATGGTTCTCGTGGCGCTCGCCGGTCAGCGAGAACACGCCCCAGACGCCGGCGTCGCGGCAGGCCTGGGCAAACACGGCGGTCTCGTCGCCCGGCACCGTCGAGGCCGTCTCCATCATCTCCTTCTGGTCGTACATGATGCCGTGGGTCGAGTATTCCGGGAAAATGATCAGGTCGAGGCCGGGCAGCGCCTGCTTGGTGTTGCGCACGCAGTCCGCGATCCTTTGAACGTTCTCCATCACGCCTGCATGATCGTGCAGGCGCGGCATCGGGTAATTGATGACCGCCACGCCGACGGTATCGTTGCTGCTGGTAATGTCTCCGTGAATCATCAAGCGCTCCTTTGACTGCGAGATAGAATTTCTGGTGTCGGGTCAGACGGCCATGTGCCGCTGCACGAGATCGTTGGTGAGCTCGCCGATCGCCCCGTGGGCGACGATCTGGCCCTTTTCCATGAGGACGAAGGACGAGGCGGCCCGGCGGGCGAAGGCGAGGTTCTGGTCGACCAGGATGACGGTCTTGGAATACTGCGTGTTGAGGGTGATGACCGCCTCCTCGATCTGCTCGACGATATTGGGCTGGATGCCCTCGGTCGGTTCGTCGAGCAGCAAAAGGTCGGGCTCGGCGGCGAGCGCCCGCGAGATGGCGAGCTGCTGCTGCTGGCCGCCGGAGAGATTGCCGCCGCGCCGTTCGAGGTTCTCGGCGATATAGGGAAAGAGTTCGGGCACGATGTCGGGAATGACATGGCCGTTCGATCGCGAGGCGAAGCCGCCCATGACGACGTTCTCGCGCACGGTGAAATCGGCAATGATCTCGCGGCCCTGCGGCACGTAGCCGATGCCCGCCCGGGCGCGCTCGTGGGTCGGAAGACCGGCGATTTCCCGGCCGTCGAACAGAATCGAGCCGGTGAT
>JAHJQZ010000047.1 GCA_018818925.1 Alphaproteobacteria bacterium | reverse complement strand
CCGGGCGGCGCGGCCGGGGCGTGGCGGTGTTCCAATTCGAGGCAGATCGCCCGCGGTTCGTTCCGGTATCGGCGGGCAAGGGTCAGTTCTTTACTGCCGGCAGCACCGGCGCCTTGGTCGGTGGCACCGTGGCCTGGGCCGTGGCCGGACCCTTCCTGACCCGGTTGAGCTTGTTACTCAGAAGCCTTGCGCGGCGCAGGCGCGCGCGGCGGCGGGCTGCGGTGCGGTTGCCACAGCTCCAGCCGGTGACTTCGTCGCGGATGCTGACGATTTCGGATGACTTCGTACTCACCGGCAGCGAGTCGAGGGTCTGCGACGCCAGCAACTGCTTCCAGCCAAGTGTCAGGAAACCATGGTCGAGCAGGTTCTCGGCGCGGATGCCGCGATCCTTGGCTGATGCCGAACCGAGCACGATCGCGACCAGCTTTCGGCCTGCACGTGTCGCGCTGGCGACGATATTGAAGCCGGAGTCGCAGATGAAGCCGGTCTTGACACCATCGGCGCCATCAAACGTGCGCAACAACGAATTGTGCGACCGCAATCTGGCCTTGCCGATCCTGACATACGGCGTCGCCCAGTAGTGGGCGTGCTCGGGAAAGTCGTTGAGCACGGCCATGGTCAGCTTTGCGAGATCGCGAGCGGTCGTGACTTGTCCTTCGACGGGCAGCCCGTTCGGGTTGACGAAATGCGTTCGCGCCATACCGAGGCGCTGGGCGGTTGCATTCATGCGCTCGATGAACGCCTGCTCGCTACCGGCCACGCCCTCGGCGATCATAATGGCGATGTCGTTCGCGGACTTGATGATCAGGGAGCGCAAACCGAGTTCCAGCGAGATTTCGGCACCGATCGGCAGTCCGATCTTGCTTGGCGGTGCCTTGGCGGCGGTTTCACTGCTCACGAGCTTGGATTCGAGCGTCAGTTTCCCCTGCTTGATTGCCTCGAACGCGACATACGCCGTCATGATCTTGGTCAGCGACGCCGGGTACCAGAGCCGATCGGCGTCTTCGGCGTAAAGAACCTTGCGGTTTTCAAAATCAAACAGCAGCGTCGGGCTGGCCGCGGCATATACCGGCGACATCACCAGCGCCAGGGCCGCAAGGATGGAAAGGCCAAGAGTGCGAAGTGGCATGTAGTTCTCCGCCCCGGTTTGTGGGGTGAAGTCCGGTTAACACATCATCGTCGCGGCCTGCAACGCACAGGTGTGCATCGAGGCAGGTGGATGCAACTGTGCGGCGGCAAAGCAACGGATCGGCGATGCTGGCGGTGGCCTTGGCGCGGCGGAACGAGGCGGACGGGAAGCCGGAATTGCTCGGCAGGGCCGGTTTGGCGACCGCTGTCCCGTCTTGGTGCCCCAGGCCCGATTCGAACGGGCACTCCCTCACGGGAAATGGATTTTGAATCCATCGCGTCTACCGGTTCCGCCACTGGGGCATGCCAGTTCGGAAAGCGGGATCGTCTAGCATGATTTCGGCGGCCAGTGGTAGCCCCCTGGCACAATTTCCTGTCAGGCGTTTCGGTTTGCGAGCGCGATGATGTCCTTCATGATCGCGTTCAGTTGGAAGTTCTTCGGCGTATAAACGGCGGCAACGCCCAATTGCTTGAGCTTTTCGGCGTCTTCGGGCGGGATGATGCCGCCGACGACAACCGGGATGTCGCCGGCTCCGTCCGCGTTCAGGCGCTCCATGATGTCGCGGACGAGGGGAACGTGGCTGCCCGAAAGGATCGACAGGCCGATCACGTGCACGCTTTCATCGACCGCGGCGCGCGTGATTTGCGCCGGCGTCAGGCGGATGCCCTCGTAGAGAACATCCATGCCACAATCGCGGGCACGGACCGCGATCTGTTCGGCGCCGTTCGAGTGACCGTCGAGGCCCGGCTTGCCGACCAGGAATTTGATCCTGCGGCCGAGCGAGACGGCGGCCTCGTTGGCTTTCCGGCGGATTTCGGTCAGGTCGTCGGTGGAGCCGGAGGTTGCCGCGCCGACACCGGTCGGGGCGCGATACTCGCCGAATACGCGGCGCAAGACTTCGCCCCATTCGCCGGTGGTGACGCCCGCCCTGGCGCATTCGATCGAGGGCTCCATGATGTTACGACCCTCGCGAGCGGCGCCCTCGAGGCCGTTCAGGGCCTGCTCGACGGTGGCGGCGTCGCGGGCGGCGCGCCAGGCATTAAGGCTTTCGATCTGGTCGGCTTCGACACTCTCATCGACGGTCTGGATCGAGAGACCGCCGGCGGATAACGGGGACGGCTCGGTTTCGACGAAGGCGTTGACGCCGATCACGGTCTGGTCGCCGCGCTCGATATCGCGCAGCCGGGCGGTATTCGATTCCACGAGGCCGCGTTTCATGTAGTCAATGGCGGCAACGGCGCCGCCCATCGCATCAATGGTGGCGAGTTCGGCGCGCGCCTGTTGCTTCAGCTCGGCAACCTTCGCCTCGATCTCCCTGGAGCCGTCGAAGATGTCGCCATATTCGAGCAGGTCGGTTTCGAAGGCCAGGATCTGCT
>JAHJQZ010000046.1 GCA_018818925.1 Alphaproteobacteria bacterium | reverse complement strand
GGCCGGGCGCTCGCCGAGGGGCTGGCCGGGGCCGGGGCGGAAATCCTCATCAATGGCCGCGACACCGAGGCGCTGGGGGCGGCGGCGGCCGATCTCGCTTCCAAAGGCGCCAGGGTCAAGGCCCTCGCCTTCGACGTGACCAGCGAGGACAGCGTCGCCGCCGCCGTCGACCATGCCGAACGCGAAATCGGGCCAATCGACATCCTTGTCAACAATGCCGGCATGCAGAAGCGGGCGCCGATCGAGGATTTTCCGCTCGATGCGTTCGAAACCCTCATGCGGACCAACGTTACGTCCGCCTTCATCACCGCCAAGGCGGTCGCCAGACACATGATCGGGCGCGGCGCCGGCCGCATCGTCAATATCTGCTCGATCAACACGCTTCTGGCTCGCCCGTCCATCACCCCCTACACCGCTTCGAAAGGTGCCCTCGCCAACCTCACCAAAGGCATGGCGACCGAATGGGGTCCGAAGGGACTGACGGTGAACGGCCTGGCGCCGGGTTATGTCCGCACCGAGCTGACCGCAAACCTTGTCGCCGACGCCGCGTTCAGCGCCTGGCTTTGCGAGCGCACGCCGCTCGGACGCTGGGGCGAGGTCGAGGACCTCGTCGGCGCAGCGGTCTTCCTGTGCTCCGAGGCCTCGCGCTTCGTCAACGGCCATATTCTTTATGTCGACGGCGGGCTGACGGCGCGAGTATGAACCGGCTGGGCTTCGTCCTCGGCATCGCCGAGCCAGCCGACCTCGATGCGGTCGAGCTCGCCCGGCTTCATGGTGGCGAGCCAGCAATGAAAGCCGGCGCGATCCCCGAGACCGGCCCGTGCCGCGTCCTCGTCGGTGACTTGATCGGCCGAAACCGGCGTGATGGAGCCGATCGTGATGATGCCGAGCTTGGTTTTGAGCGTGCCGTTCTCGCGCACGGTCCGCCGCCGCCAGCGGCGGAACTGCAGGGTGATCTCGCCGGAGCGGATCCTTTCGAGGACGTCGCGTTTGATCAGCATGGTCTTGCCCCGACAAGCTTATATTGGCAGACAACACGGAACGTGCGAGATACCGGAACGTGTCGCCCGCATGGTGAAATTGGTAAACACTGCGGACTTAAAATCCGCTGCCGCTAGGCTTGCCGGTTCAAGTCCGGCTGCGGGCACCACTCCGGTTTGCGCGCGTCCGCCGGTCAGCCGACCGCGGCCCGGTCAGTCTGTGTCGCCCGAGATCGGCGCGGCGTAGGCGACGTCGAGGTCCCAGGGGAAGTAGATCCAGGTGTCTTGCGAAACCTCGGTGATGAAGGTGTCGACCATTTCGCGGCCTTTGGGCTTGGCGTAGACCGTGGCGAAATGGGCGCCGGGCAGCATCTCGCGCACCTTGCGGGCCGTGGCGCCGGTGTCGACCAGATCGTCGACGATCAACACCTTCTCCTTGTTGTCCATCAGTTCGAGGATCACCCTGGAAATCGGCTTGAGGACGCGGATGTCGCCCTGGTTCTGGTGGTCATAGCTCTTGACCGCGACGCAGTCGACGGTGCGGATGTTCAATTCGCGCGCCACGATGGCCGCCGGCACCAGACCGCCGCGGGTGATGGCGACGACGGCGGCGAACGGGCCTTCCCCGGTCAGCCGCCAGGCCAAAGCCCGGCTGTCGCGATGAAACTGGTCCCAGGTGACCGGGAAGGATTTTTGGGCGGCATTCATGCTGAGGTCTTTCCCATGAGATCGATGTTGTTTTCGACGTGCAGCCTGTCGACCAGTGCCTGCACCTCGGCGGCGGCGGCAGCGAGCAGGTCGGTGTCGGCGGCACGCAGCACCAGCTGGGTGAAAACCGGTGGCCGGCCGAGTTGCGGATACGAGCCGATCTTGACGTCCGGATAGGCGGACTGGATGGCGCCGAGATCGGCGGCGACCATGCTTTCCCCCACGCAACAATCGATGGCGATAGAAGAAAGCTTCCTGCCGCCGCGTAGCCTTGGCGCTAGATCTTCGAGCATTGCTTCAAGAACGAGCGGCACGCCGGCCATGACGTGAACATTGCCGATGACGAAGCCGGGTGCGCCGGAGACGGAATTGACGATCAGGCTGCCGCCGCGCGGCACCCGCGCCATCAACAGCCGCCCCGGCGTCAGGTCGGCGGTGCCGAAACGCTCTTCGAGGATGCGTCGCGCTTCGGGATGGATGTCGACCGGCACATCGAAAGCGGCGGCGACGGATTCGGCGGTGATGTCGTCATGGGTAGGGCCGATGCCGCCGGAGGTGAACACATAGGTATAGCGGACGCTCAGCGCCTGCACCGCCTCGACAATGGCTGGCCTGTCGTCGGCGACGACGCGTACTTCGCGCAAATCGATGCCGAGATCGGTGCAGAAGTCGGCGACGGTGCCGATATTCCTGTCCTTGGTCCGCCCGCTCAGGATTTCGTCGCCGATGACGACCAAACCGGCGGTGACGGAAACTGGCTGACTGCTCATAGTGCCAACGGGACTGAGTGCGGTGCGGTTCTTGTTGCCTGTCCGGCCGCGAAAATCAAGCAAACCGGTCGGGTTTGTCCCAGCCAAGCGCGCGCGTGGCGATTTGGCGCCGGAGCGGAGGCACACCATGAAACCCGCCCTTTTCATCGCCGGCCGCGGCGACTATCTTTCGCTACGGGTTGATAAGGGAAATTGCGGTTCATGGTCACCTTCGTCGAAGCCAGCAGCAGGGCCAAGCGGTCGGCGGGAGTCATCCCCGTGCATGGAGAAGAAGGCTTTGCCGGCATGCGCAAAGCGGGGCGGCTCGCCGCCGAGGCGCTCGACATGCTTGTGGCGCATGTCGAGCCGGGCGTGACGACGCTGGAACTCGACCGTCTGGCGTTCGAATTCGCCCGCGATCACGGCGCCATACCTGCGACGCTTTTCTACAAGGGCTACCGGCATTCGGTTTGCACCTCGATCAATCACGTCGTGTGCCACGGCATCCCCGTCGACAAGGGCCTGCGCGAAGGCGACATCGTCAATATCGACATCACACTGATCGTCGACGGCTGGCACGGCGACACCTCGCGCATGTACGCGGTCGGCGAAATCTCGCGCAAGGCGGAGCGGCTGATCGAGACGACTTATGAGTGCCTCATGCGCGGCATCGCGGCAGCCAGGCCGGGCAATACCACCGGCGATATCGGCGCCGCCATCCAGCGCCATGCCGAGGCGGAGCGGATGAACGTCGTTCGCGATTTCGTCGGGCACGGGCTCGGCCAGCTTTTCCACGACGAGCCGAACATCATGCATTTCGGCCATCCGGGCACCGGCGTACCGCTGAAGCCGGGCATGATCTTCACCATCGAGCCGATGATCAATCTGGGGCGGCCGGACGTGAAGGTTCTCGCCGACGGCTGGACGGCGGTGACGCGCGACCGGACGCTGTCGGCGCAATGCGAGCATTCGATCGGCATCACCGAGACGGGCTGCGAAGTCTTCACGCTATCGCCGGCCGGCCTGTTCAACCCGCTCGCCGCCCGGGCGGCATGACCACCCGCAACAAGGCCGACGCACCGCCCGCCGCGCCGGCGGAACCCCACTATCACGGCCACCGCGACCGCTTGCGCCAGCGCTTCACGGAGTCTGGAGCGAAGTCACTGCAGGATTACGAACTGCTCGAACTCCTGCTGTTCCGCATCTTGCCGCGCCGCGACACCAAGCCCATCGCCAAGGCGATGATGGACCGGTTCGGCAGCTTTTCCGAGGCGCTGGCGGCACCGCCGCATCTGCTCGAGGAGATCGAGGGGCTCGGCGCGACGGCCATCACCGACCTCAAGGTGGTGCTGGCGGCGGCGCAGCGGTTCTCGCGCGACCAGATCAACGACAAGACGATCCTCGGCTCGTGGTCGGAAGTGATCGATTACTGCTGCGCCCACATGGCCTTCGAATCCAAGGAGCAGTTCCGCATCCTGTTCCTCGACAAGCGCAATCGCCTCATCGCCGACGAGGTACAGCAGGTCGGCACGGTCGATCACACGCCTGTCTATCCGCGCGAGGTGATCAGGCGGTCGCTGGAACTGTCGGCGACGGCGCTCATCCTCGTCCACAACCATCCCTCGGGCGACCCCTCGCCCTCGAGCGCCGATGTCACGATGACCAGGGCCATCGCCGACGTGGCCAAACCGCTCGGCATCACCATCCACGACCACATCATCATCGGCCGCTCGGGCCATGCCTCGATGCGGGGCCTGAAGCTGATCTAGCGGGCGCCGGCAAGCCGGGCGCGAAACGCCTTCGCCAGCGCGAAAAGCTTCTCATTGCCCTTGATGCGCGCCTTGAGAGTCGGGATCGTGCCGACGAGCGCGGCGTAGAGCCTGCCCTTGGGCGTCACCGGCATCATTGCTTCGACAAGCGGCAGCTCGACATTGCACCAATGGCGCTTTTCGTCGGTCAGGCCGGCGCCCATGTCGAAGCTGGTGATGCCCTGCTCGAAGATCGATTGCATCACATGCACGAGAATCTGCTTGCCGGGCGAGCCCGGCTGCAAGGTCCGGTCGGGGCTCTTGGACGAGATCAGGCAGAACATGCGGTTGCCGGCAATGAGATTGTAGCGCGCCGCGACGATGGCACCGTTGAGACGCAGCACCTGCATATGGCCGCGCAACGTATCGCGTTCGCGGAAGACGGTGCGATAGAAGGCACGCACCGCCGGCGGCGCGAAAGGATCGCGTATGCCCTGTTCGGCGAAGCGCGCCGCCCGGTCGGCGAAGAGCACGTCGATGGCGGCGCTGGCATCGGACGTTCCCGGGATGTCCTCATAGGTCACGTCGCCCATGGCCGAAAGCTTCTGGCCCTGCTGCTTGTCGTGCTTGCGCCGCGAACGGGTGCGCTGCTGGCTGTCGCAGGCCTGCCAGCTGGTGAATTCGGTGCGGAATAGGCAATCGGACGGCAAGGCGGACGCGCCCGGCAGACTGGCGAGGTCCGATTTCAGCACCCTGCCGAAGCGCAGGATGTCGGCACCGAGGGCGCTACGGATGCGGGACCAGATGACGCGCCGGTCCTCGTCCGATAACAGCGCCATGCGGTCGCGGTCTATGAGCGGGGCATTGACCCCGACATGGCTGCCGGCGAAAGGCGTCAAGATCTCGACTCCATGGCGGCGGCGGCGTTCCAGCCCGAGCACCAGCAGCGGCCGCCCGGCGATCTCGACGGCAACATAGGCCTGGTTCTGGCGCGGAATGTCGAATGTCTCGGTCCAGATGCGGATGAAATCGTAGCTCTGGCCGGGACTGTCTATGCCTTTGGCTTCAAGGACGCGCCAGACCGTTTCGACTTCCTTCAGCGAATCGGTGAAGGCGATCCTGACGCCGATGCGATCCAGATCGGTCGCGCCGGTCTCGGGCAGGCCGTCCACGGCGATGTCGCGCGGCAGCAATTGAACGGTATCGTAGGCGGCCATGACAGGACCCCGACAGTTTTCACATGCCGGAAGTGTCGGACGACAAGTCTAAACAGGTTGCTGCAAATGGTGTTTTGGATGGGGCCGCGGGGCCATTTCCGTTCGGCGCGGTGAACCGGCGGTAAACCGGATCAGCCGAATTGCGACAGGACCGGAAAGGTCTCGAGAACCCAGTAGCTCAGGCGCGTCAATTGTCCGGACAGGAACATGAGACCAATGATCACGAGAATGGCGCCCATGACCTTCTCGACCGCGCCGAGATGACGCTTGAAACCGGCGAAAAAGGATAGGAACGGCCCGATGGCAAGGCCGGCGAGGATGAAGGGCACGCCGAGCCCGGCCGAATAGAGCGCCAGCAGCAGCGCGCCCTCGCCCGCCGTGTCGCGCGCCGCGGCGATCGACAGGATTGCCGCCAGCACCGGACCGATGCAGGGCGTCCAGCCCACGGCGAATGCGAGGCCGAGCAGGAAGCCGCCGAGCGGCCCCGAGGCAGCGGCAGGGCCGGAGTGACGCATCTGCATGTCGAGAAAGCCGAGCCGCCAGACACCGAGGAAGTGCAGGCCCATGACGATGATGACAAGGCCCGCCAGAGCCGGCACGACGGCAAGACGGAAGCCGCCGATGCCGATCTCGTAAACGAGGATGGTGCGGAAGGCCTGCCCGAAAGCCGTGGCCGTGGCGCCGAGGGCGACAAAGACCAGGGAAAAGCCGAGAACGAAAAACAGCGAGGTGAGCACGCTCTGGCGCCAGGCCGCGCCGGCGGCGCCGCCGTCCCGTTGCAGCTGTTCGAGGCTCGCCCCGCTCATATAGGTCAGATAGGCCGGCACGAGCGGCAGCACGCAGGGGCTGAGGAAACTGAGAATGCCGGCACCGAAAACGAGCATCAATGGCAAATCGAGCATGGTGGGTGACCTGTTCAGTCGCGGTTCTGCCTCAAGCGCCGCACATGCGCAAGCCGGCTGGCTTGGCGCGCCGATCAATGCGGCGCGAGGTCGACCAGGATCGGGCGGTGGTCGGACGGGCCGCGGTCGAGAATTTCGGCATGGGCGCGGCCGATGCCGCGCCCGAGGCAGCGGTCGAGCCGCAAGGGCAACAGGCGCTGGGCGTAGTGGGTCGTGCCGCGCGGGCCGATATCGACAAAACCCTTCAAACTGATGTGGCCGACGGCGTTGAAGTCGCCGACGATGACCAGCGGCCCCGTCACGGCGGCGGCGATGGTGCGCAATTGCCTGCGGTTGAGAAACTGGCCATGCGACAGGTGAACATTGGCGACCGACAGCCCGTCGAACGCGACGATCTGCGCCTGGCGCGGCGGAAAGCTCGCCGGCAGGCGCGAATAGGGCAGGTCGACGGTGCTGATCCGCGCCGTTTCGCCGGGCAGCCAGGCCGCCAGGCCGTAGCGCTTGCCGACCCAGGGCAGGGCATGGAAATGCCCCTCGACCACGGGCGGCAGCCCGTCGAAGCCGTCGCGCGCCTCCTGCATGACGAACAGGTCGGGCCGGTGCTGCTCGATCAGGGCGGCGATGTCGGCGGCGGCGGCGCCGCGCCGATAATAGAGATTCCAGGAAATCAGTCGCAAGGGTTTTGAACTCAGAGATAGGGCAGAAACAGACGCGCGCTGGCGTCCCGGAGCTTAGCGAGCGGCGGACGCGCCGCCAAGTCGGCGGAGGTCAGCCGATCGGCCTCGCGGATGCGCTTGCTGATGAGGGTATCGATTTGCAGGGCAAGGCCGTCATCGTAGCATTCGACCATCAGCTCGAAATTGAGACGCATCGAGCGCGCGTCCCAGTTGGGGCTGCCGAAGCTGCACCAGCGCCCGTCGACGCTCATCAGCTTGGCGTGGTCGAAGGGCGCCGGCGTCCGGTAACAGGCGATCCGGTCGAGCGGCAGGCCGGCGAGATGGGCCGGCATGGCCCAGTTGACGTAGAAATGGTTGGTGCGCGCCGGCACCACGAGTTCGACGACGACGCCGCGCCGTGCGGCGCGGCCAAGGACGTCGAGTATGCGGTCCTC
>JAHJQZ010000045.1 GCA_018818925.1 Alphaproteobacteria bacterium | reverse complement strand
TCTGGGTGGTGAGCGACCGGCCGGTCAGTCGGGACACGCTGCTGGAAAGCGACGCGGAAGGGGCCGTGCGGCAGACGCCGGAGGAATTGCCGAGCCGGGCGGCCGACAATCTGTTCTGGCTCGGGCGCTATGTCGAGCGGGCCGAAAACGCCATCCGCCTGACACGGGCCTATCATCTGCGCCTAGCCGAAGCGGCCACGGCCAATGCCGAATTGCTTGCGGCGGTGGCGGCGCATCTTTCCGCGCTCGGCGCCGAACCCGGCGACGGCTTCCCGCCCGGCCTGCAGCAGATGCTCGATTCGGCGGCGAACGCGGCGTCGCGGGTGCGCGACCGCTTCCCGAACGACGGCTGGAACGCCCTCAGCGATCTCGACCGAACCATCGCCGGCATGATGACGACGGCCCGGCCGGGCGACGACATGGCGCGCTCGATGTCGGTGCTCGTGAGAAAACTGTCCGGTTTCTCCGGTCTCGTGCATGAAAACATGTACCGGTTCACCGGCTGGCGGTTCCTCAGCATCGGCAAGGCGCTCGAGCGGGCCTATCTGCTCGCCTCGCTGCTCATCGATCTTTGCGACGATGCGGCGCCGGACGGCAGCATGGATTTCGCCCTGGAAGCGGCGGACAGCGTCATGTCGCACCGGCGGCGCTACGCCGTTTCGACGCGGCGCGAGACGGTCGTCGACCTTTTGGCGCTCGATCCGCTCAACCCGCGCTCGATCATTCACCAGATCAACGCCGTCGAGACCCATGTGAGTTTCCTGCCCAATGCCGAACCGCACCAGCAGCTCTCGCCCTTGCAGCGCCTGCTGCTGGAGACCAGGGCCATGCTCGCCACCCGTACGCCGGATGGCGTGGCGACAGAGGTGCTCGTCGGCATCAAGGGCAAGATCGCCGCCTTGTCCGACACGCTCGGCCTCGCCTATTTCCGATAATGCTCTACGACATCGCGCTCAGCATCGAATACGACTATGAGAACCCGGCCGGGTCGAGCCGGCACGTGGTGCGACTGATGCCCGCCGACCTGCCGGGCGAACAGCGGCTCATCGCCGGCAGCATGACGGTTTTGCCCGAGGCCGACGAGATCAGGCACTTTGCCGATTTCTTCGACAATGGCGCGGCGGAAGTGAGTTTCGTCGTGCCGCACGACCGGATCGTGTTTTGCGTCACGGCGCGGGTCGAGCGGCCGGGCGTGACGGCGCGGTTCGACACCTCGCTGGAAAAAGCACGCCTGGCCGATGCGCTCAAACGGGTGCTCGACCTCGGTCCGGCCTCGCCGCATCATTTCACCGCCGGCTCGCCGCTGGCCCCGCTCGTCCCCGAGGTCGCCGACTTCGCCCGCGCCGTGCTGACGCCGTCAATGAGCGTTTTCGAAAGCATCGCCGCCATCGGGCGAGCGATCCATGCCGGTTTCGCCTATGAGGAAGGCGCGACCACGGTCGACACGCCGATGATCGAGGCGTTCCGATCCCGTTCCGGCGTCTGCCAGGACTTCTCGCACATCATGATCTCGGCCTTGCGGGGAGTCGGCATTCCCGCCGGCTATGTCAGCGGCTTCTTGCGCACCCTGCCGCCCGACGGCCAGGAACGGCTCGAAGGGGCGGACGCCATGCATGCCTGGGTCAGGGCCTGGTGCGGGCCGGACATGGGCTGGGTCGAGTACGACCCGACCAACGCCCTCGTTGTCGGAGCCGACCACATCGTCGTGGCGCGCGGGCGCGACTATGCCGACGTCGCTCCGGTCAAGGGCGTGATGCGCTCGGTCGGCGGCCATTCGACGGCGCACAAGGTCGATGTGGTGCCGGTCGGGGGCCGCTAGCGCCACTGGAGCCTCGTTGTCGCGCCTGATGCGCCTCGCCGTGTCCGCGATTGTCTTGCGGCGCGCCGGTCCTTGCCGCACACTATCGCCATGATGATCCGCTGGCTTGAAACCGTGGCGCGCCGGGTCGCGGCGCCGGTCGTCGCGTCGCTGGTCCTGCTGATCGCCGGGTCGCCGGCTTTCGCCGCCGATCTCAGGGTCGCGGTGGCGGCCAATTTCGGCGCGCCGGCGCAGCAACTGGCCGAGGCCTTCGAGGCCGAAACCGGCACGAGGGTGGCGATCAGCACCGGATCGAGCGGAGCGCTTTTTGCCCAGATCACCCAAGGCGCGCCATTCGCGATACTTCTATCGGCGGATGAAGCACGGCCGAAAGCGCTTGTCGATCAAGGTTTTGCCGTCAAAGGCTCACAGTTCACCTATGCGCTCGGGCGGCTGGTCCTGTGGAGCCCCGACGCGGAGCTGATCGACAGCTCGCCCGCCATTCTGGAAACCGACCGGTTCAGCCATCTCGCCATCGCCAATCCGCAAACGGCGCCCTATGGCGCGGCGGCGATGGAAGTCCTCGGGGCGCTCGGGCTCGAAGAGGAACTGGCCGTGCGGATCGTCACCGGCGAGAGCATCGCCCAGGCCTTCGGCTTCGTGCAATCGGGCAATGCCGAACTCGGCTTCATCGCCTCGAGCCAATTGGCGACGGCGGGCGGCGGCTCGATCTGGATCGTGCCGGAGGAACTCCATGCGCCGATCCGGCAGGACGCGGTGCTGCTCGAGGCGGGCAATGATGACGCCAAGGCCTTCCTCGACTTCCTCAGGTCCAGCAAAGGACGTGAGATTGTCGCCCAGTTCGGCTATGGTCTTGTCGAGACAACACAGCCGGCGCCGAGCATTTATGGTTGAGGCCATCGTCCTCACACTGCAACTGGCAAGCCTGACCACGCTGATCCTCCTCATCGTCGGCGTGCCGCTCGGCTTCTGGCTGGCGCGCGACACCGGTATTATCGCCTCGGTGGTTTCGGCGCTGGTGGCGCTGCCGCTGGTGCTGCCGCCGACGGTGCTCGGCTTTTACCTGCTCATCGGACTCGGACCGAACGGACCGCTGGCGCCCATGCTCGCCGCGACCGGCATCCGCACGCTGGCCTTTTCCTTTCCCGGCCTCGTCATCGGCTCGGTGCTGTTCTCGCTGCCCTTCATGGTACAGCCGGCGCGCAACGGCTTTGCCGGCGTCGGGCGCGAGGCCTTCGAGGCGGCGGCAACGCTCCGGGCCGGGCCGCTCGACAGCTTTTTTTCGGTGGCCCTGCCGCTGGCGCGCGGCGGCGTCGTCACCGGCGCCATTCTGAGCTTTGCCCACACCATCGGCGAATTCGGCGTCGTGCTGATGATCGGCGGCAACATTCCCGGCGAGACGCGCGTCTTGTCCATCGCCATTTTCGACGCCGTCGAACAGGGCGACTGGGGAGCGGCGCATCAGATGTCGGCCGGCCTTCTGGCCTTCGCCTTCGTCGTTATTCTCACTACGACGCTGATCGAGAAGCGGGCCGGGGGACGCGCGCGATGAACGGCATCGACGCCCATTTTCGCCTGAAACGCCGAGGCTTCATGCTCGACGCCAAGTTCACGGCGCCGTCTTCTGGCGTCACCGGCTTGTTCGGTCCGTCGGGCTCGGGCAAGACGACGCTGTTGCGGATGATCGCCGGGCTCGAACGGCCGGACAAGGGCTGGCTGACGCTCGACGGCAAGGTCTGGCAGGACGACGGACGGTTCACTAGGGCGTTCCGCCGGCCGGTTGGCTACGTCTTCCAGGACGCGCGGCTCTTCGCGCATCTGAGCGTTGCCGGCAATCTCAGATTCGCCTTGCGACGGGCCGGGGCGAAAGAGGCGTCGACCCAGGGCGACGAGGTCGTGGCCCAGTTCGGCCTCGGGCCGCTGCTCGAGCGGCGGATCGACGGGTTGTCGGGCGGCGAAAGGCAGCGCGTCGCCATCGCGCGGGCGCTCCTCAGCCATCCGCGCCTGTTGCTGATGGACGAGCCGCTCGCGAGCCTCGACCGCGATGCCAAGCGCGACATCCTGCCCTATCTCGAAGCATTGGTGCGCCGCGCCGACATTCCGGTGCTCTACGTTTCGCACGATCTCGACGAGATCGAGCGTTTCGCCGATCATCTGGTGTTGATGGACCAGGGCCGCGTCCTTGCCGCGGGGCCGATGGCGGAACTCGCCGCCGATCCCGAACTGCTGCTGGCGCGCGACCCGGACGCGGCGGCGCTGCTCGATGCCGAAATCATCGGCCACGATGCCGGCTATCAGTTGACCGCCTGCCGGGTCGGGCCGCACACGCTTCTGCTGCCAGGCACGCTGGGCATGCCCGGCGCGGCGCGGCGGCTGCGCGTGCGGGCCAGCGATGTCAGCCTGTCGCTCGCTCGCGCCGCGAACACCAGCATTCTCAATATCCTGCCGTGCCGGATCGAAGCGCTGGAACCGCTCGGCGCCGGCCAGGTTCTGGTCGTTTTGACGCTCGCCGGCACGAAAATGCGGCTGCTGTCGCGGGTGACGACGCGCTCGCGCGATGCGCTGGCTCTCGCGACCGGTGTGACGGTGCAGGCGCAGATCAAGGGCATGGCGCTGGTCGAAGCGGCCAGTTGAGTGGCAAAAAGCCACCAGATCTGCTGGTTTGAATTGTCGCATTTCAGCCGGACGCGCGCCTCGCCGCGCTCCCGAAAAAAACGGGTGACCCCGACATGTCTTATGGCAGCCGTGCCAGACGCTCGGTCAGAAGGGCGAAAAAGCTCGAATCGTCCACTTTCGACAGGAAGAACACGTTCTTCGGGCGGTCGGTGATCTGCCAGAAATCGGCGACACTCATGCCGCGCGTCAGCTCGCTTTCGACCTCGATCGAGACGTTGATCAGGCGGCCGTCGAACAGTTCGGGCCTGAGCAGATAGGCGATGGTGCACGGGTCGTGCAGGGGCGCGCCCCGCCAGCCGTATTTGGCAAGGTCGAAGCGTTCGGAAAAGCCGAGCATGTCGGCGACGGCGGCGCCGGCGCGGTTGCCGATGGCCCTTAAGGCGTCGAGCCGCGCGTTTGTGGTCAGCACCTTGTGGGTGATGTCGAGCGAGGCCATGACGACGGGAATGCCGGCGCGCAGGACGACGTCGGCGGCTTCCGGGTCGACATAGATGTTGAACTCGGCGGCCGGCGTGATGTTGCCGACCTCGAAATAGGCGCCGCCCATCATGACGATGCGCTTGATGCGCGCCGCGATCATCGGCGCCTTGATCAGCGCCATGGCCAGATTGGTCAGCGGGCCGAGGGTGACGAGGGTAATCGTGCCGGACGGCTCGGCCATCAGCGTGTCGACGATGAAATCGACGCCGTGCCGCGGATCGAGGCGCTTTTGCGGGTCGGGCAGGTCGGGGCCGTCCAGGCCGGTCAGGCCGTGCACATGCTCGGCGGTTTCGAGCCTGCGGCGCAGGGGGCCAGGGCAGCCGGCCATGACCGGAACGTCGTTGCGGCCGGACAGTTCGACCACCTTCAGCGCATTGATGGCATTCTGGGCGAGGCTGACATTGCCGGCGACGGCGGTGATGCCGAGCACCTCGATCTCGTCGGGCGAAGCCAGGGCGAGCAGCAGGGCAACGGCGTCGTCCTGGCCGGGATCGGTGTCGATGATGATCTTGCGCTGGGTCATGGGGAAACTGCCGGGTCGTCGAAAGACCCGACTGCACCAGATCGTGCCGGGCGATGCAATCGCAAATCCATGCCGGGGCGGCGCCATGTCGCGACCGGCGACCGATCGGCGTGCCGGACTCGCCGCGTCGGCGCGATGCGCCAAAGGCGGCGCTGATTCCGCCTGATACGGGTCGGTCCGCACCGGTCCGGCGAGCCGATTCCGGCCGGATTCCGGGCGGTCCCGGATCGTGCCGATGATCGCTTTCCTTGGCGGCGCGGGCATGCAAGAGTGTCGGTCGAGGGGAAGGGATCACAATGGATTTAGGAAGCCCACATGCCCGACAAAGCCATGGTCTACGAGGGTCCAACCCCCGTCCGCACGGCGCGGACGCCAGATGAACTCGCCAATGAAATCCTCGAAAAGCTGACCTACGCCATCGGCAAGGATCCGATCGTTGCACGGCAATACGACTGGATGCAGGCGACCATTCTTGCAGTGCGGGATCGGGTGATCGACCGCTGGATGGAAAGCACCCGCACCACCTGGCAAAAGGGCGACAAGCGCGTCTACTATTTCTCGATGGAGTTCCTGATCGGGCGGCTGATGCGCGACGTGTTCTCCAATCTTGAATTCGTCGAGCCGGTGCGCGAGGCGCTCAAGAAGTTCGGCGTCAATCTCGACGACCTGTTCGAGGCCGAGCCGGATGCGGCGCTGGGCAATGGCGGCCTCGGGCGCCTGGCCGCCTGTTTCATGGAATCCATGTCCTCGGTACAAATCCCGGCCTATGGCTACGGCATCCGCTACGTGCATGGCATGTTCCGTCAGGAGATCTCGGACGGCTGGCAGGTGGAAATCCCCGAAGACTGGCTGGTTCACGGTAATCCCTGGGAGTTCGAAAGGCGCGAAAGCGCCTACGAGATCGGCTTTGGCGGCCATGTCGTGCCGATCTCCGATCCGGATGGCACGGTCCGGCACGACTGGGAGCCCGACGAGCGCATGCTGGCCGTGGCCTTCGACACGCCCATGGTCGGCTGGCGCGCCGAGCGGGTGAACACATTGCGGCTGTGGAGCGCCCAGCCGATGGACCCGCTGCTGCTCGACCGGTTCAATTCGGGCGACCATATCGGCGCCCTGGCGGAAAGCGCCAAGGCAGAAAGCGTGACGCAGGTGCTCTATCCGGCCGACGCCACCGAGGCGGGCCAGGAATTGCGGCTGAAGCAGGAGTTCTTCTTTTGCTCGGCCTCGCTGCAGGACATCCTGAGGCGCCACATCCAGCAGTACAACGATCTCGGATTGCTGCCCGAGCGCGTCGCCATCCAGTTGAACGACACCCATCCGGCCATCTCGGTGGTCGAACTGCTGCGCCTGCTCATCGACAAGCATGGCATTCCCTGGGCCGAGGCCTGGCGCATGGCCAAGGCGGTGTTTTCCTACACCAACCACACGCTTTTGCCCGAGGCGCTCGAAAGCTGGCCGATCGGGCTGATGGAACGGCTGCTGCCGCGCCATGTGCAGATTATTTACGGCATCAACGCCATTATCCTCAAGGAGGCGCGCGAACGCGCCAAGCTCGACGACGGCCGGATCGCCAACGTGTCGCTGATCAACGAGGCCGGCGGGCGGCGGCTGCGCATGGGCCATCTCGCCTTTGTCGGGTCGCATTCGATCAACGGCGTGTCGGCGCTGCATACCGATCTGTTGAAAAAGACGGTATTCGCCGACCTGCACGCGCTCTATCCCGACCGCATCAACAACAAGACCAACGGCATTACGCCGCGACGCTGGCTGATGCAGTGCAATGCCGGGCTGACCGGGCTGATCCGGGAATCGATCGGGGATGGCTTCCTCGATCACATGGCGGAACTCGAAAAGCTCGATGCCTTTGCCGACGATGCCGGCTTCCAGGACAGGTTCGCCGCGATCAAGCGGTCCAACAAGGATCGCCTGGCCGCGACCATACGCGAGCGGATGGGGATCAGGGTGTCGCCCGACGCCATGTTCGACG
This sequence comes from Alphaproteobacteria bacterium, assembly GCA_018818925.1. Taxonomy (GTDB): domain Bacteria; phylum Pseudomonadota; class Alphaproteobacteria; order Rhizobiales; family Devosiaceae; genus JAHJQZ01. Next base: position 29,741 of record JAHJQZ010000045.1, on the reverse strand, counting down.
TCCAGGTCAAGCGCATCCACGAATACAAGCGGCAATTGCTCAATATCGTCGAGACGGTCGCCTATTACGACGCCATCCGCGCCCATCCGGAAAAGGACTGGGTGCCACGCGTCAAGGTGTTCGGCGGCAAGGCGGCATCGAGCTATTGGAACGCCAAGCTCATCATCAAGCTGATCAACGACGTGGCCCGGATCATCAACAACGATCCGACCGCCTCGGACCTGATCAAGGTGGTGTTCATGCCCAACTACAACGTGTCGCTGGCCGAGATCATCATCCCGGCAGCCGACCTCTCCGAACAGATTTCGACGGCGGGCATGGAGGCCTCGGGCACCGGCAACATGAAATTCGCCCTCAACGGCGCCCTGACCATCGGCACGCTCGATGGCGCCAATATCGAGATCAAGGACCATGTCGGGGACGACAACATCGTCATCTTCGGCAAGACTTCGGATGAGGTCGACGCGGCGCGGGCCGGCAAGGGCAAATCGCCCCGGGAGATCATCGAAGCCGATTCCGAACTCAAGCAGGCGCTCGACGCCATCGCCGGTGGTGTGTTCTCTCCGGACGACCACAACCGCTACAAGGACCTGATCGGGGGTCTTTACGATCACGACTGGTTCGTGGTCGCGCGCGATTTTGCTTCCTACTACGAGGCCCAGCGCGGCATCGACACGCTGTGGACCAATACCAGGGACTGGTATTCCAAGACCATCAGGAACACGGCCCACATGGCCTGGTTCTCCTCGGACCGCACGATACGCGAATATGCCGAGGACATCTGGCACGTAGGCACCAGTGAGGCGTAAGATCGGGCGGGGGACCGGTTGCAGGAGTGCGGCATGACCGACAGGAGTTCAGTTTCGCGTGAGGCCATGCAAATTGAATGGGCTCGCCGAATTCGGCCGGGGCGCGCTTTCGCCCGGGCGGGCGGAACGATCTGGCGGCGATCACCATTGAAATCCCGTTGTCCGGCCGTTTCCGGCGGGCGAGCCCGTCCGGCTGGCACGACCATGAATGGCGCCGACGGCCGGATCGGGCGGCATGCCGCTTGGCCGGCCCAAAATCACAAAGAAGGCAGGCCGAAATCGTGACAACACCGATCAGCAAGCTCGAAGCGAGCACCATAAATGCCATCGTGTCCGGCCGTCACGCCGACCCGTTTTCCGTGCTCGGCCTGCATCGGCAAGGCGCCGGCTGGATCGTCAGGGCCTTCGTGCCGCACGCCGAGACGCTCAGTGCCTTCGCCCAGGACGGCACGCTGCTCGGGGCGCTCCAACGGGTCAACGAAGTGGGGTTCTTCGAAGGGGCGGTCGACCTGTCGGAACGCTGCCCCATCCGGTTCCACGCCAGAAATGCCGGCGGCGAATGGGACATCTGGGACCCTTATAGTTTCGGGCCGGTTCTCGGTCCGATGGACGACTATTACATAGCCGAGGGCTCGCATCTGAGGCTGTTCGACAAGCTCGGTGCCCACGCCATGCGGTTCGAGGGCGTTGAGGGCACCCATTTCGCCGTCTGGGCCCCCAATGCCAGGCGGGTCAGCGTCGTCGGTCCGTTCAACGACTGGGACGGCCGCCGCAACCCGATGCGCTGCCGCGTCGACGCCGGCATCTGGGAAGTGTTCATCCCGACGGTCGGGCCGGGAACGATCTACAAATACGAGATCGTCGGCGTCGACGGCGCGCTCTTGCCATTGAAGGCCGACCCCTTCGCGCAGCGCAGCGAATTGCGTCCGCGCACCGCCTCGATCGTCGCCGATCCCGCGCCCTACGAGTGGAACGACGCGGACTATCTCGACATGCGCGGCAAGGTCGACTGGCGGCGCCAGCCGATGTCGATCTACGAGGTGCATCTGGGCTCGTGGCGCCGCCGGCCCGACGGAGGCTTCCTCGATTATTGGCAGCTGGCGGACCAGCTGGTGCCCTATGCGGCCGACATGGGATTTACCCATCTCGAGCTGCTGCCGGTCGCCGAGCATCCCTTCGATGCGTCCTGGGGCTACCAGCCGACCGGGCTCTATGCCCCGACGGCGCGGTTCGGTCCGCCCGCGGGCTTGGCCCATTTCGTCGACGAGGCGCACAAGGCGGGTCTCGGCATCATCGTCGACTGGGTGCCGGCGCATTTCCCCACCGACGAACACGGGCTCGCCCGCTTCGACGGTACGGCGCTTTACGAGCATCTCGACCCGCGACGCGGCTATCATCCGGACTGGAACACGGCCATCTACAATTTCGGCCGTCGCGAGGTCTCGTCCTTCCTCGTCAACAACGCCCTTTACTGGCTCGAGCGCTATCATCTCGACGCGCTGCGCGTCGATGCCGTCGCCTCGATGCTCTATCTCGACTATTCGCGGCGGGCGGGCGAATGGGTGCCGAACGAGCGGGGCGGCCACGAGAACACCGAGGCCGTGGCGTTCATCCAGCGCGTCAACGCCGAAACCTATCGCAATTTCCCCGGCACGCTCACCATCGCCGAGGAGTCGACGGCCTGGCCGGGGGTCAGCCAGCCGACCTATACCGGCGGGCTCGGGTTCGGCTTCAAGTGGAACATGGGCTTCATGAACGACACGCTCCGATACATGAGCCGCGAGCCGATCCACCGCCGCTATCACCACAACGACCTGACCTTCGGCATGCTCTATGCGTTCTCGGAGAATTTCGTGCTGCCCATCAGCCATGACGAGGTCGTGCACGGCAAGGGGTCGATGCTCTCCAAGATGCCGGGCGACGACTGGCAGCAATTCGCCAATCTCAGGGCCTATTACGGCTATATGTGGGGACATCCGGGCAAGAAGCTTCTGTTCATGGGCCAGGAATTCGCCCAGCGCGAGGAGTGGAACGACGCGCGCGCCCTCGACTGGGCCCTGCTCGACGCGGGCATGCACGAAGGCGTCAGGCGCCTGATCGCCGATCTCAACAAAGCCTATCGGCGCTATTCGGCGCTGCATGCGCGCGACTGCGAGCCGGAAGGCTTCGAATGGCTGATCGCCAACGACCACAGCAATTCCGTGTTCGCCTTCGCCCGCCACGCGCCGGGCGCGCCGTCGATCGCCGTGATTTCGAACATGACGCCGGTGCCGCGTTCCGGTTATTCCGTGCCGCTGCCGGCCGGAGGAACCTGGCGTGAATGCATCAATACCGACGCGGAGGCTTATGGCGGCTCGAACACGGGCAATCAGGGCATGATCAAGACCAAGCCATCGACCATCGGAGGATGGCCGGCCTATGCCGATCTGACGCTGCCGCCATTGTCGACACTGATCTTAGTGCACGATCCGGACTCAACCGGACGCAAGGGAGGATGATATGTCGGACTACAGAACGCCGTCGCCGCTGGCGCGTGACGCGATGGCCTACGTGCTTGCCGGGGGGCGCGGCACCCGGCTGATGGAACTGACCGACCGGCGTGCCAAGCCGGCCGTCTTTTTCGGCGGCAAGACGCGCATCATCGATTTCGCCCTTTCCAATGCCATCAATTCGGGCATAAGGCGCATCGGGGTGGCCACTCAGTACCAGGCGCATTCCCTGATCCGGCACCTGCAGCGCGGCTGGACGTTCCTGCGGCCGGAGCGAAACGAAAGCTTCGACATCCTGCCGGCCAGCCAGCGGATCGGCGATGATCTGTGGTATGCGGGTACCGCCGACGCCGTCTATCAGAACATGGACATCATCGAGGACCTTGGGCCGCGCTACATCGTCATCCTGGCTGGCGACCACATTTACAAGATGGACTACGAGATTATGCTGCGCCAGCATGTCGACACCGATGCCGACGTGACCATAGGGTGTCTCGAAGTGCCGCGCCAGGAGGCATCCGCCTTCGGCGTCATGCATGTGGACGGCCGCGACCGCATCATCGATTTCATCGAAAAGCCCAAGGATCCGCCGGGCATTCCCGACAAGCCGGACTATGCGCTCGCCTCGATGGGCATCTACGTATTCGACACGGCCTTTTTGATGGACCAGCTCCGCCGCGACGCCGCGACGGAAGGCTCGAAGCGCGATTTCGGCCATGACATCATCCCTCACATCGTCAAGAACGGCGTGGCCTGGGCCCACAGGTTCACGCGGTCCTGCGTCCGTTCCTCGTTCGAGAGCGTCGCCTATTGGCGCGATGTCGGCACGATCGACGCCTATTGGAAGGCCAATATCGACCTGACGGACGTGGTGCCCCAGCTCGACCTCTACGATCGCGACTGGCCGATCTGGACCTATGCCGAGATTACGCCGCCGGCCAAATTCGTCCACGATCTCGACGGGCGGCGCGGCCAGGCTGTCTCGTCGCTGGTTTCCGGGGATTGCATCGTTTCGGGCGGCTCGGTCTATCACAGCCTGATCTTCACCGGCACGCGGGTGCATTCCTACTCCGAGCTCGACCAGGCGGTGATCCTGCCGCGCTGCAATATCGGTCGCGGCTCGCGGCTTTCGAAGGTGGTGGTCGACCGGAGCGTCACCATTCCCGAAGGGCTGGTGGTCGGCGAGGATCCCGCCTTCGACGCCAAATGGTTCCGGCGCACCTCCGAGGGCGTGGTGCTGATCACGCAACCGATGATCGACAATTACCTCATGAACAAATAATGGACCTGCTTTCGGTCACCTCGGAAATCTATCCGCTGATCAAGACCGGCGGCCTGGCGGACGTCGCCGGCGCGCTGCCTGCGGCGCTTGGCGCCCATCATGTCGCGGTCAAAACGCTCGTGCCGGGCTATCCCCAGGTCATGTCGCAGCTGCGCGACACCCAGGTGGTCATCGAGTACGAGGATCTGTTCGACGGCTCGGCCCGCATCCTCGCGGGCAGGGCGGCCGGGCTCGATCTTTTCGTCATCGATGCGCCGCATCTCTACAATCGCGAGGGCGGACCCTATGGCGGCGCCAGCGGCGACTATGCCGACAACTGGAAGCGCTACGCGGGGCTGAGCTTTGTCGCGGCGGAGCTGTCGCGCGGCAAGGCCCAAGGCTACGAGCCGGACGTGATGCAGGCGCATGACTGGCAGTCGGCCCTAGCGCCGGCCTATGTCGCCTATGGCGGCGGACGGCGCAAGGCCAAGACGGTCATGACCATCCACAACCTCGCCTTCCAGGGTCAATTCGGCCGCGATATCTTCTGGAAACTGCAGCTGCCGCCCGAGGCGTTCTCGATGTCGGGCGTCGAGTATTACGGGGGCGTGGGCTTCCTCAAGGCCGGCATCCAGACGGCCGACGCCGTGACGACGGTCAGCCCGACCTATGCCGCCGAAATCCGCACGCGCGAATTCGGCATGGGGCTGGACGGCCTCCTGAACGTCAGGTCCGACCGGCTGCACGGGATTCTCAACGGCATCGATACCGATGCCTGGGATCCCGGCACCGATCCGTTTCTTCACGCCAATTACCGTCTGTCGACCATCAAGCAGCGCGAGGAGAACAAGCTGGCGCTGGAAACTCGCTTCGGGCTCAACCGCGACGACGGGCCGTTGTTCGGCCTTGTCAGCCGGTTGACCTGGCAAAAGGGCATCGACATCCTTTCGAGCTGCATCGATCCGCTGGTCAATGCCGGCGGGCGACTGGTGGTGCTCGGCTCGGGCGACGACACGCTCGAATCGGCAATGGCGAGCGCCGCCTGGCGCCATCCCGGCCGGGTCGGGTTCGAGCGCTCCTATGACGAGCCGCTCAGCCATCTCATCCAGGGCGGCGTCGACGCTATCCTGGTGCCGTCGCGCTTCGAGCCGTGCGGGCTGACGCAATTGTTCGGCCTGAGATACGGCGCGGTGCCGGTCGTATCGCGCGTCGGCGGTCTCGCCGACACGGTGATCGATGCCAATCTCGCTGCGGTCGAGGCCGGAGTCGCGACGGGTGTGCAGTTCTCGCCGGTTTCCCAGCACGCCTTGCTGGGGGCGATCAACCGCACCATCGCGCTTTACCGCGACGAGCGCGTCTGGAGCCGCATGCGCCGCAACGGCATGAAGTTCGACGTCGGCTGGCATGCGAGTGCCGCCAAATACGTTAAGCTTTTCAGGGAATTGTTGGGACAGGCGACCGAAGATGACGATTCTGACAGTTGAAACGACCCCGTTTGAGGGTCAAAAGCCGGGAACCTCGGGCCTGAGGAAACAGGTGCCTGTGTTCCGGCAGCCCCGCTATGCCGAGAACTATATCCAGTCGATCTTCGACGCGCTCGAGGGCTTTGCCGGCAAGACGCTGGTGATCGGCGGCGACGGGCGCTATCACAACGATGCGGTGATCCAGACGGCGATCCGCATGGCTTCGGCCAACGGGTTCGGCCATGTGCTGGTGGGTCAGGGCGGAATCTTGTCGACACCGGCGGCGAGCCATGTCATCCGCCACAACAAGGCTTTCGGCGGGCTGGTGCTCAGCGCCAGCCACAATCCGGGCGGCCCGGACGGCGATTTCGGCCTCAAGTACAACGCCTCCAATGGCGGGCCGGCGACGGAAAAGATTACCGACGCGGTCTTTGCCCGCACCAGGACGATCGCGCGGTACAAGATCACCGACACGCCCGATATCGATCTCGGCGCGCGCGGCGAGACCATGGTCGAGGGCATGACGGTGACGGTGATCGATGCGGTTGCCGATTATGCCGACCTGATGCAGTCGCTGTTCGATTTCGACGCGATCCGGGCGATGTTCAAATCCGGCTTCCGCATGCGCTTCGATGCCATGCATGCCGTGACCGGACCCTATGCCAGGCGCATTCTCGAGGGCATGCTCGGCGCGCCGGAGGGCACGGTGGTCAACGGCGTGCCCTTGCCCGATTTCGGTGGCGGGCATCCGGACCCGAATCTGGTTCACGCCAAGGGCCTCTACGACCTGCTGATGTCGGACGACGCGCCCGATTTCGGCGCGGCTTCGGACGGGGACGGCGACCGCAACCTCATCATTGGCCGCGGCCAGTTCGTCACGCCCTCCGACTCGCTGGCGCTTCTTGCCGCCAACGCCCATCTGGCGCCCGGCTATGCCGGCGGCCTCAGCGGCATCGCCCGCTCGATGCCGACCTCGGCGGCGGCGGACAGGGTGGCCGAGAAAATGGGCCTTGCCATCTACGAAACGCCGACCGGCTGGAAATTCTTCGGCAACCTGCTCGACGCCGGCCGCGTCACCATCTGCGGCGAGGAGAGCGCCGGAACCGGCTCGAACCATGTGCGCGAAAAGGACGGGCTGTGGGCCGTGCTTTTGTGGCTCAACATCCTCGCGGTCAGAAAGCAGAGCGTCAGGGACATCGTCGCCGAGCATTGGCGAACTTATGGCCGTAGCTACTACACGCGCCATGATTATGAGGAGGTCGAAACAGGCGCCGCCAACAAGCTGGTCGAAGACCTGCACGCCCGCCTTCCGAACCTGATCGGGCAGGAATTTGGCGGCTATACAGTGGCTTACGCCGACGATTTCACCTATCACGACCCGGTGGACGGGTCGGTGGCGACCAACCAGGGGCTGAGGATCGGCTTTGCCGACGGTTCGCGAATCGTCGTCCGCTTGTCGGGCACCGGCACCGTCGGCGCGACGCTGAGGTTCTATGTCGAGCGCTACGAACCGGCGGGCGGCAACCATTTCGAGGAAACGCAAAAGGCGTTGGCGCCACTCATCGCCATCGCCGCCACGCTGACCGGAATTGCCGAACGCACCGGCCGCGACGCGCCGACCGTCATCACCTGAGGCCGCGGCACCACCGCGACTTATTCCTTTTGTCACCAGGCGCTATCGGATATGCCGGTTCCGCCGTCTTCGAAGATAAACTAGTATACCTCAGATGAAACCACGCCTGCTCACCGGCGCTGGGCGGGCCGACCCGCGCGGCGCGACTCTCTCCGAAAACGGGGTCAATTTTTCGGTCTATTCGGAGGCCGCCAGCAGGATTTGGGTGTCGCTGTTCGACAAGGATGGCACGGAAACCGGGCGTTTCGAGCTCGACGGGCGCGACGGGCCAGTGTTTTTCGGCTTCATCGCGGGGATCGGCGTCGGCGCCCGCTACGGTCTGAGGGCCGACGGCCCCTACGATCCCTCGCTCGGGCTGTGGTTCGATCCGGACAAGCTTCTGGTCGATCCCTATGCGCGGCGCCTCGATAAGGGCTTCGCGCTCGACCCGGCGCTTGCGGCACCGCGCGGCGCCGGTGGCGACACGGCGGCGCTCGTGCCCAAAGCCCTGGTCTCGAGGCCGGAACATGCGCCAGCCCGGCCGCTTGGCAAGGTGCCGGGCCTCATCTACGAACTCAATGCGCGCGGCTTCACCAAGCTCAGCCGCACCCTGCCGGCGCGGGTGCGCGGCAGGGTGACGGCGCTGACGCTCAAATCCATTCCGACCCATTTCGACGCCCTCGGCGTCGATGCCATCGAACTGATGCCGGTGGCGGCCTGGATCGACGATTTGCACCTGCCGGCGCGCAAGCTCAGCAATGCCTGGGGCTACAACCCAGTGACGCTGCTGGCGCCCGACCCGCGTCTGATGCCGGGCGGCATCGCCGATTTGCGCGGCCTGACCGATTTCTATCGCGCCCGCGGCGTTGCCGTGGTGCTGGACGTGGTGTTCAACCACACCGGGGAGGGCGACGCCCATGGGCCGGTGCTGTCGTTCCGCGGCCTCGACGCGGTCAGCTATTACCGGCATTCGCGCGACGAATTCGGGCGGCTGCACCTGATCAACGACATGGGCACGGGCAACGCGCTCGACTGCGCCCATCCCGAGGTGCAAAGGCTGCTGCTCGACGCCATGCGCTTCTTTGTGGAACAGGGTGGGGCGAGCGGCTTCCGCTTCGACCTCGCGACGGCGCTCGGGCGCGGGCCGAACGGGTTTTCCGCCGACGCCCCCCTCATCGCGGCGATTCGCGCCGACCCGCTGCTCAGCAGCTGCATTCTCATCGTCGAGCCCTGGGATGTCGGGCCGGGCGGCTACCAGCTCGGCAGGTTCGGACCGCCCTTTTTCGAGTGGAACGACCGCTATCGCGACGACATTCGCGCCTTCTGGCGCGGCGATGCCGGCGTGGACGTGCTGGCGTCGCGTTTGGCCGGCTCGTCGGACGTGTTCCAGCGCAACGGTTGGCGGCAGTCCGCCAGCATCAATTTCCTCGCCGCGCATGACGGCTTTGCGCTGAGGGATCTCGTCTCCTACGCGCAAAAGCACAATTTCGCCAATGGCGAGAACAATCGCGACGGGCATGGTCACAATATCTCGTGGAATTGTGGCGCCGAGGGCGAGACCGACGATCCGCATGTCGAGCGCCGCCGGCTGCGCGACGCATCGGCGCTGCTGGCGACGCTGTTCGTGTCGCGCGGCACGCCGATGATCCAGCAGGGCGACGAGTTCTGGCGGACCCAGGGAGGCAATAATAACGCCTATGCCCAGGACAATTCCGTCACCTGGATCGACTGGGATCGCGCCGACACCCGGCTCATCGACTATGTCGCGCGCCTGTCGGCCTTCCGCGCCGCCCATCCGGCCCTCGCCGGGCTCGACTTTTTGACCGGGGAAAACGTCGACGGGGTGCGCGACGTCGTCTGGCTGCACCCCAAGCAGCGCGAATTCGCCGAAAAGGACTGGCAGGACGCCTCGGTCCAGACGCTCGGCATGAAGCTCGATATCGGCGGCGACGAACTGCTCGTCTGGTTCAATCGTGCCAGCCGGGTGGTACAGGCCTTTTCGCCGCTGCCGCGCACGGGCGGGAGCTGGACATTGGGCATCGCCTCGACGCAGGCTTCCGGCTTCGGGGCCGAGCCGGGGCATGTGACGCTGCCGGCGCGCAGCGTGGTGGTGCTGGTGCCGGAAGGCTAGAGCGGTGCGCGTTCAGATTGAGCCGCTTCACCGCTCTACTTCTTTGTGGTCGCATCGTTTGACGCGCAAAACCGGTTGCCACTTTTGCGCACGATGCTCTAGCCCGACCGCCTCATGCCGCAGGCCTCGTAGAGGGCGATGGCGGCGTGGTTTTCGGCATGGACCTTGAGGCCGACCTCGGTGATGCCACGGGCGCGCAGGCCGCTAAAGACGGTCGACAGCATTGTCCGCCCGATGCCCTGACGGCGATAGGCGGCGGCGACGGCGAAATCCTTGATGAAGCCGCTCGTCCATATGAGGGCAAAGGCCACCGGATTGGCGCCGTCGGCAAAATAGAAGCAAAGCTCCGGATCGTATTCCGCATCGGCCACCAGGGATGTGTGCCATCGGCCGAAACCGGGAACGGCGCCGAAACCGTTGGCATAGGCGTCGGCGAGCAGTGCATGCGCGGCGGACGCAGCGGCGGCGTCGAAGCGCCGGCGGGTGATGCCGACGGGAAAGCGTGGCACCGGCACCGGCGTCGCAAGCTCGCGCCAATAGGTCAGGACGGCGCCGGTCACGCGCTGGCGCGCTCGCGTTCGGTCAGTCCGCCGAAGCGTTCGATGAAGCCGACGATCTCGTCGAGCCCCAGGTTGCGGCTGAGGTCGGAAAAAACGAAGGGCCGGCCTTGGCGCACACTGATCGTGTCGGCTTCCATCACCGCGAGATCGGCGCCGACATAGGGGGCGAGGTCGGTCTTGTTGATGATCAAGAGGTCTGAGCGGGTGATGGCGGGCCCGCCCTTGCGCGGGATCTTTTCGCCCTGGGCCACCGAAATGACATAGAGCGTCAGGTCGGCGAGATCGGGCGAGAAGGTGGCGGCGAGGTTGTCGCCGCCCGATTCGATCAGGACGATGTCGAGATCGGGGAAGCGCTTCATGAGATCGGCAATGGCGGAAAGGTTGAGCGAGGCGTCCTCGCGGATGGCGGTGTGCGGGCAGCCGCCGGTCTCGACGCCGACGATGCGATCCTCGGAAATGGCCTGGGCACGGGCAAGAATGAGCGCATCCTCGCGGGTATAGATGTCGTTGGTGACGACCGCCATGGAATAGCTCCCGCTCAGGGACTTGAGCAGCTTTTCGCACAAGGTGGTCTTGCCGGAGCCGACGGGGCCGCCGATGCCGATGCGCAGGGGACCGTTGGGTGAACTCACACGAATCTCCAGATGACGAGGAAAGCGAAACCCGCCCCGAGATAGAGGGCGAGCGGCGAATAGTACTTGCGGTCCATGGCGGCGAAGGGCTGGGCCGGCCGCCATTTGCGCCATTGCGCGGTATAGCCGGCGCCGCCGCGCACGAGCAGCAGCACGGCGAGCGCCGAACCCACGGCGATGTCCGTGGCAGACGGCGTGGGATCGGACAGGGCGAGCGCGACCACGCCGGCGTAAAGCGTGAGCAGGGCGAAGACCAGGGTCACAAGGCGGGGCGGCATGCGCGGGGCGCCGTCGAGACCGATGACGGTCCTGGCCAGCATGTCGCGGTCCTGCATCGGCCATTTGGCGCCGAAGGCCCAGATCAGATGGGCGAAGAACACCGCGAGCAGCGGGATGAAGACGAAGGAGGCGATGCCGGCGATCACGAGCGGAAAATCCTCGTTTCCAGTGTTTCGTGGCCCATGGCGGCGATGTCGGCGGCAAAGCCGATGGTGCCGAGATCGGCGAGCGTGCCGGTTTCGGCCAGCTCTGCCGCCGCGGCGATGTCGGGTTCGAGCCGGCTCAGGACATTGAGACCGTCGGTCTGGCCGAGCGGCACCAGCCGCACCGCCACCGATATCTGGGTTTGCGCCAGCGCGGTCAGGAAGGCAATGAGCACGAAGGGGAGCGGCAGTCCACCCGCGGCGGCGATGGCGCCGAGCGCTACCGGATAGGCGCAGTCCTCCGGCAATGGTGCCGCTGCGCTGTCCGGCCAGGCGGCGGCGGCGATACGAAAGGCCGAGCCGAGCGCCAGCGTCTCGGCGCGGCGTTCCGGCGCCGGGATGAGGGCGACGGCCAGTTCGCTGAGGTGTTTGAGGCGGGCGGCATCGGTGCCGGCGCGAAAGGATTCCGCCAAAAGCAGCGCGTCGGCGCGGGGCGACCCGTGACCGAGGCCGGCGGCGAGCCAATTCGCCAGCGTCCCGCGTGTTGTCACAATGCCCTCGGCGATGGCGGTCTCGAGACCGGCCGAATAGGCGAAGGCGCCGATCGGGAAGGCCGGCGAGAACCAGGCGACGAGGCGCTGCAGTGCCAGAGCGTCAGCGGTCATGGTCGTCGGCAGGGGAGTTCCCGTGGCTGTGATAGGCGCCGCGCATCGGCGAGAAAGGCGCGCGGATTTCGGCGATGTCGGCGCCGAGCCGCGCGAGCATGTCGCGGATGACGTGATCGCGGGCGATGCGAATGCTGTCGGGCCGGACTTCCACCGACAGGTGGCGGTTGCCCAGATGCCAGGCGATCTCGGTCAGGGCGTCGGTCGAGACGGCGCGGATCTCGTACAGGTCTTCGTCGGCGGCGCGGATCTCGACCAGCCGCCCGTCCTCGAGAACGAGGCAATCGCCCTGTTCGAAGGCAGTGGCGACCGGCAGGTCGACCAAGACCTCTCCGCCGTCGGGCAGGGCCAGCAGGCGCCGGCGCAGGTGGCGCTCGGCATGGGCCAGAACGACATGACCGGACGGTGGTGCGCCGGTCATGCCCGCACGCAGAAAGGAGGTGGCTCGCGTCATCCGGGTCCGGTCTCTAGGGAATTTCGTTGGCTTCAAGGCAGGTGAGCAGCGGCGGCGCGTCCGGTTCAGCGATCGTGTCGATCAGCATGGCCTCGACGCCATCGGTCCGCCACTCGTAGCGGCCGGCGGCGTAGCGCGCGCCGGAACCGGCCACGATGCTGGCGAAAACCAGGGTCTCGCCGTCGATCGGCACCAGGGCAAGGAAGTTCGGCGCCGCGTTGACATAGGCGACACTGAGCTGCGCCTCCCGGCCGTCGCAGGTATAGGCGGTGTGCCGCCATTCGCCCGGCGTGTCGAGCATGAGGGTGAGGCCGATGCCGGCGCCCTCTGCCGGCAGAGCGGCGGCGAAAACAAGGGCGAAACTGGCGATCAGGCGTTTCATGACGCGTCTTTCTCGTACCGGGCGGCCGTGACCGTCGGAACGGCTGTTGCGCCCTAATGCTAGCGGCAAAAGCGGTGCGGGAACAGGGGGCGCGGAGCGACGGATCGGGTTGCGCGGGCCGCGACGCCGGGTTGCGGGAGGAGATCTTGCGCGGCGCCCGGAGAAGTCACAAAATCGTACTAAATACCTGCTGGACTCGCATTGGCGGTCGTACCGACCGGACTGGAACAGGGGCACTCATCATGACGGGCGCAGAACTGAAATCGCGTGCCAACTGGTACGGGCAGCGCATGCTCAGCGTGGCCGAGCAGGTCGCCGACGGCGTGGTTCACGGCATCGGCCTGGTGCTGGCTCTTGTCGCCGGAACGGTCCTCATCACTCTCGCCGTGCTGCGCACCGCGCCGGAGGAAGTGCCGGCGATTGCCGTCTATGTCGGGGCATTCGTCATGCTTCTCGGCGTGTCGATGGCTTTCAACCTGTGGCCGCGCACGGCAGCGAAACGTGTGCTGGAGCGCTTCGACCAGGCGACGATTTTCCTTTTCATTGCGGCAAGCTACACCCCGTTCCTCACCGGCATCTGGAACACCTCGCAGGGGCTTGGTCTGACGATCTTCGTGTGGAGCGCGTCGCTGATCGGGGTGGCGCTGAAGTTGACCCTGCCGCTCAAATACGGCAAGCTCGCCATTCCGCTCTATCTCGCCATCGGCTGGAGCGGCGTTCTGGTGTTCCAGGACCTTGCGCATTCGTTGCCGCAACAGGCGATGATCCTGCTGCTGGCCGGAGGCCTCTGCTATTCGTTCGGCATCGTCTTTTTCCTCTGGGACAAACTCAAGTTTTACACCGCCATCTGGCACGGATTCGTGGTTATCGGCGCCTCATTGCACCTGTTTGCCATTTTCGAGGCCATGGTATTCAGCCGCTGGTAGGTGGTTTTTTGCGGCGGCTGACGGGGCTGCGTCAGTTGCCGGCCTTGGTTTGCGGCTTCAGCGCCGCGATCTCGGCACGCAGCTCGCTCAGCACCCTTTCGGCTTCCTGCACATTGCCGCGCTCGGCGAGCGCCAGCCCCTGCAGGTAGCGCAGCCGCAGTTCCCCGATCGCCGCCTCGCGTTGCTGGACGAGCCTGATGCCGTCGCGCAGCACATCCTGGCGCGAGGCGAAGCGGCCCGTCTCGACCAGGCGGGCGACATAGGCTTCGAGCTCTTCGCCGAGATCGACAGGATCGGGAATTGCGGGGGGACTCCTTTTTGTGCCAAGTGTGGCCGAGGGGGCGGGCGATAGCAAGCCGGGCTGTCGGCCGGGGAAGCGGTGTGGAGCGGATATGCGGTACAGGCCTCTTGCGGTCCCTGCCAACCTTGCGCGAGACATGGCGGGTATCCGGCCCTGCCTGATCTGGCCGAATCGCCTTGCTAACCCCAGGACGACTGGTTTTCGGCAGGCGGTGGTCCGGATCGTGGACACAAACCGCATGAGGTGGCGTATCCGCCCAGGTCCAAAGGACGAGATTGGTCGAGCCGGCCCTCGCGCCGACGGCAAAGCAGGGGACAAGCAGTCCGGCCGCCTCGTCACCCAACCTGTCGTAGAGGCGCCACGACGCGGGTCGCCGGCCTTCGGCGAGGTCGAGGAACCACGGACAAGCCATCGCTTCGAGGTCGATGCCGGCGCGCCGGCGATTGTCGTCCGTCGTCAAGTCGACAATATCGTCGCAATCGATTTCATAGGTGCAAAGTGTCAGCGGATCGAACTTGTAGGCAAAGCCGCGCGTCGCTTCCTTCACGGCGCCTTCCGGCGTGGTCGAAAGATAGAGCGTCGGGACGCCTTTGGGATTGAAGCGGCCGCCGTGAACGGCGGCGCCGTCTCCCGAGACTGGCGCGAAGGCCCATTTCGGATTGTGGCCGCGATAGGCCAGACCGGAATATTTCAAGCAAAGCCGCCAAGCGCCAGATGATCGAGATAGTCGCGCAGGGCCGCCGCCTTGCCCGACTTGACCAGGCTTTCGGCGGTGCGATCGCCGAATTCGGGCAGCGGTTCGGAGCGATACCAGGCGAAGGCCTGGCGGTCGCCGCCGGCCCAGGCCGAGACGCGCGCGACGATTTCCGCCATCTCGCCGAGCCGGGCGCGCGTTGCCGGCGCATCGGCGCGCGACCGGCGCTGCAGGGTGGCGGGGGCAAGCCCGGCGGTGAGGGCCAGTTCGCGCTTGTTGATGCCAAAGCGTTCGGCGATGTCGTCAGCCATCGTGTCCTCCGCCTCCCAGCCCGACTGCGGCGCTTCCGCGAAACCCTTTTGCGGCATTTGTCATCTCCGATGACGTATTTATGCGCCAAAATATGCGCAAACTTAGGTAGTTGTCAAGTCGGGCGTCGTCAAAACAAAAAGTACCTCTGCGCCATCGGCAGCACCGTCGCCGGCTCGCAGGTAAGCAGTTCGCCATTGGCCCGGACTTCGTAGGTTTCCGGGTCGACCTCGATCTCGGGCGTCATGGCATTGTGGATCATGGCGGCCTTGGAGATGCCGTGGCGGGTGTTGACGACCGGCAGCAGCGTCTTGGCGAGGCCGTAGCGCTCGCCGATGCCGGCCTCGATCGCGGCACGCGAGGCGAAGGTGACCGAGGAGGTCGTGAGCGTCTTGCCATAGGCGCCGAACATCATGCGGTAGTGCATGGGCTGCGGCGTCGGGATCGAGGCATTGGGGTCGCCCATCGGCGCCGCGGCGATGGTACCGCCCAAAAGCACCATGTCCGGCTTCACCCCGAAAAAGGCCGGGCTCCACAACACCAGATCGGCGCGCTTGCCCACCTCGATCGAACCGATGTGCCGGGAAAGGCCATGGGCGATGGCCGGATTGATGGTGTATTTGGCGATGTAGCGCCTGACGCGGAAATTGTCGTTGTCGCCGGTTTCCTCGCTGAGGCGCCCGCGCTGGCGCTTCATCTTGTCGGCGGTCTGCCAGGTGCGGATGATCACCTCGCCGACGCGGCCCATGGCCTGGCTGTCCGAGGCGATGATCGAGAAGGCGCCCATGTCGTGCAGGATGTCCTCGGCGGCGATCGTCTCCTTGCGGATGCGGCTTTCGGCGAAGGCCACGTCCTCGGGAATGTTGGCGTCGAGATGGTGGCAGACCATGAGCATGTCGAGATGCTCGGCAATGGTGTTGACCGTGTAGGGTCGGGTCGGGTTGGTCGAGGAGGGGATGACGTTGGGCTGTCCGCAGACCTTGATGATGTCGGGGGCGTGGCCGCCGCCGGCGCCCTCGGTGTGGAAGGCGTGGATGGTGCGGCCCTTGAAGGCCGCGATGGAGTCCTCGACAAAGCCGGATTCGTTGAGCGTGTCGGTGTGGATCATCACCTGAATGTCGTGGTCGTCGGCGACGTCGAGGCAATTGTCGATGGCGGCGGGGGTTGTGCCCCAATCCTCGTGCAGCTTGAGGGCGGCGGCGCCGGCCAGCACCATTTCCTCGAGCGGCGCGGGCAGGGCGGCATTGCCCTTGCCGGCGAAGGCGAGGTTCATCGGCAGCCCGTCGGCGGCGCCCATCATCTGCCTTATGTGCCAGGCGCCGGTACAGGTGGTGGCGAGCGTGCCATGGGCCGGGCCGGTGCCGCCGCCGAGCATGGTGGTGAGGCCGCTCATCAGCGCCTCCTCGACCTGTTGCGGGCAGATGAAGTGGATGTGGCTGTCGAAGCCGCCGGCGGTCAGGATCTTGCCTTCGCCCGCAATCGCCTCGGTCGAAGGACCGATGATGATGGTGACGCCGGGCTGGGTATCGGGATTGCCGGCCTTGCCGATGCCCGAGATGAAGCCGTCCTTCAGCCCGATATCGGCCTTGTAGATGCCGGTATGGTCGATGACGAGGGCGTTGGTGATGACGGTGTCGACGGCGCCCTCCTCCCGCGTCGCCTGCGACTGGCCCATGCCGTCGCGGATGACCTTGCCGCCGCCGAACTTCACTTCCTCGCCATAGATGGTGAAATCGTTCTCGACCTCGACGAACAGCTCGGTATCGGCCAGCCGGACCTTGTCGCCGGTGGTGGGGCCGTACATGTCGGCATAGGCGGCGCGGGTGATCTTTGCGGGCATCGGGAAAAACCTTGATGGATCGGGAACGCAATTGAACCGCCTGCGAAGTGACCTGTCCAGTGGCTTTGCCTGAAAAACAAGCAAGAGTAGACGCCTGCCTCTCCCGGAGCGCCGGTCCGAACCGCGGCGGTGTGTCGAAAGGAGCGATGCTGTCGCTCCGAGCCCGAGACCCTCGCGCCAAATCGGCAGCAGGCGCTTGCCCGGTGTTGTCGCTAATTGGGCTTTTGGGCGTTGCGGACGTAATAGTCGCTGGCGGCGGCGATGAAATCGTCGAGCAGTTTGATGCCCATGGCGATGCGTCTGTCCTCGAAGCGATCGCCGACCAGCGAGGCGGCGATGGCCTGCATGGCATAGGCGAGCTTGATCTGGCCTTTGGCGGCCGAAGCGTCGATTTCCCGCGACAGCTTGCCGATAACACCATTGAGCGTGTCCGCCGACAGGCTCCTTTTCAGGCCGATCCAGTCGCTTTGGCCGGTGTCTTGGACCATCCGGTGGGCAAGCGAGCCGATCAGTGCCACGGCTTCGGCGTCGCGGGTTCTGGCCTTGTCGAGATCGACGACGATCTTGGTGAGGCCGTCGAGAAACAGCTCGGCGGCGTTCTGGTCGAACACGACTGGTTCGGTCACATCAGGTTCCTTCGATCGCAAATGACCGGCCAGCCCGGGTCGGTTGTTTGCCAGCACCTCGCATCTCCGCTGCGGTCGATGCAAGTGCGAAATCCGCGCGTCCCTGCGGCCTACAGCGCGCCCATGACCTTCTGGTTGAACCCGAAGACCTTGCGGGCGCCGGAAAGCGGCACCAGCGTCACCTCGCGGGACTGGCCCGGTTCGAAGCGGACGGCGGTGCCGGCGGCGATGTCGAGCCGCGTGCCGCGCGCCCGTTCGCGATCGAAGATCAGGGCCGAATTGGTCTCGTAGAAATGATAATGGCTGCCGACCTGGATCGGCCGGTCGCCGGAATTGGCCACCATCAGGGTGACGGTTGCCGCGCCGGAATTGAGTTCGATGTCGCCTTTGGCGGTAATCACTTCGCCGGGGATCATTTCAGCCTCCTTGCCGCCTTTCGGGGCGGTGTTCTTGGCGGTCGCATCGCCTTTTGGCCGATGTTCCTACCGGATCGGTTCGTGGACGGTGACGAGTTTCGTCCCATCGGGGAAAGTGGCCTCGACCTGGACGTCGGGTATCATTTCGGCGACGCCTTCCATGACCTGGTCGCGATTGACCACATGGGCGCCAGCCTCCATGAGTTCGGACACCGGGCGGCCGTCGCGGGCGCCTTCGACGACGAAATCGGAAATGAGGGCCACGGCCTCGGGATGGTTGAGCTTGACGCCGCGCTCAAGCCGGCGCCGCGCAACGATCGCGGCCATGGAGATCAGGAGCTTGTCCTTTTCGCGGGGAGTGAGATTCATGGCGTTCCTCAGGTGGACCAGAGCCGGGGCAGGGCGCGTCCGGCGCTCAGTTCGACAAGTAGTGGCGTAACAAGCCGCCTCAACGCAAGACCGGACGGGGCGAGAATGCGCACCACCAGGCGCTCGCCAACGGCGCTCGCCGCCGCCTTGGCTTCGGCGGGAATGAGGGCGCGCACCGCGGCGAGCCGGTCCTCGGCATTGTCGGCGATGTGGACGAGCGTGGCAAAGGCGTTGTTGCCGGCCAAAAGCGACAGGGCGTCGCGTTCGAGATCGGTGGCCGACAGCCGGTTGGCCTCGGCATGGATGAGCCTGCCGCCGCGCGATATGCGCCACTGGTCGTCGAGCATGGCCGAGCGCGCCGCCTCGCCCATGGCCTCGCGCCCGAGCAGCACCGCCTCGAGGGCCGTGAGGGTGGCGCCTTCGCCGAGTTCGGCATCGAGATGGCGCTGAAGGCGCGACTGTTCGAACAGGATGGTTTCCTGCGGCAGCCAGTCGATATGGGCTCCGGGGCCGAGCACCAGCCGGTTGGCGATTGTGGCGGCGCCGCCGGCCGACTTGTAGACGCGTTCGCAGGCCGGCGTCGTGACGCTGATCTCGGCGCCCGGACCGGCCTCGACCGTCCAGTCGAACCGGTCGCCGCCGGTGAGGCCGCCGGCGGTGTTCATCAGAACGGCTTCGAGGGCCTGCGAGGTGGGGCGGGGCAGGCGGATCTTGGCCGAGCCCTCCTGGAACAGCTCGGTAAGGCGAGTGGCGCCGCCGCGCAACTTGGCGACGACGCGGCCGGACCCCTCGGCCCGTTGCGGCCGGGCGGCGTCCTCGCCGCGCGGCGTCGGCAGGCTGCCCGCCGCATCGTTGTTGCCTTTGCCGCCGGTCATGGGCCTAAACCGTCAGGTGCTTTCTGATCTCGGGTCGGTCGAGGTCCGCGGCCGGTCCGGAATGCAGAATCTCGCCGCGGTCCATGACGTAAATGTTGTCGGCGAGTTCGCGGCAGAAATCCAGATACTGCTCGACCAGAAGGATCGTCATGCCCTTCTCGTCCCGGAGGAATTGCAGCGCCCTTCCGATATCCTTGATGATCGAGGGCTGGATGCCCTCGGTCGGTTCGTCGAGCACCAGCAATTGCGGGCCGGTGACCAGCGCCCGCCCGATGGCCAGTTGCTGCTGCTGGCCGCCCGACAGGTCGCCGCCGCGCCGCGACAGCATCTGCCTGAGCACGGGAAACAGGTCGAAGATGTAGGCGGGGATGCGCCGCTCGGACCGCTTCAGGCAGGCATAGCCGGTTTCGAGGTTTTCCCGGACCGTGAGGAGCGGGAAAATCTCGCGGCCCTGCGGTACGTAGCCGATGCCGAGCTTGGCGCGGGCATAGGGCGGCAGCTTGCCGAGCGTTGCCGCGTCAAAACGGATGTCGCCGGATGTGACGGAATGGATGCCGACAATGGCCCTCAACATCGACGACTTGCCGACGCCGTTGCGGCCGAGCACTGCGGTGATCTTGCCGGGGGCTACCTCGATGGAGACCGAACGCAGCGCCTGGGCGGCGCCGTAATGCAGGTCAAGGGTCGAAACACTGAGGGCACTGCTCATGATTTGCCTACTTTTTTCCTTCTCCCCTTGCGGGACTTCGAGGCGATGGCGAAGCCATCATTCGCTCCGGTGGAGCGAATGAAGCCGAAGAAGGTGGCGCGGAGCGCCGGATGAGGGGGAACGGCGAAGCCGGCGGCTGTGGCCCCACCCTCACCCGCCCCTTCGGGGCACCCTCTCCCGTCAAGGGAGAGGGGAAGGCGTGCCCCATTCCGAGCAACGATCACAATCATCTCCCCAGATAGCTTTCGATGACCTTGGGGTCGGCGCTGACCTGGTCGAGCGAGCCGGCGGCGAGCACCGAACCTTCGGCGAGGCAGGTGACGTAGCACTCGAGGTCGCGCACGAAACTCATGTCGTGCTCGACCACGATGACCGAGCGGGTCTTCGAAATCTCCTTCAAGAGCTTGGCCGTCTCGATCGTCTCGGCATCGGTCATGCCGGCCACCGGCTCGTCGACGAGCAGAAGCTTGGGGTCCTGGGCCAGGAGCATGCCGATTTCGAGCCATTGCTTCTGGCCGTGGCTGAGATTGGCGGCGAGTTCGTCGCGCCGCGCCGTCAGCCGGATGGTTTCGAGGATCTCCTCGATGCGGGCGATGTCCGCCGCCGAGGGCTGGTAGAACAGTCCGGCGAGGACGCCGCGCGGCTTCTTGAGCGCCAGGGCGAGATTGTCCCAGACCGAGTGGCTCTCGAACACGGTCGGTTTCTGGAATTTGCGGCCGATGCCGAGTTCGGCGATGTAGCTTTCGTCGTGCCTGGTCAAATCGATCCGGTCCTCGAACAGCACCTCGCCGTCGTCGGGCCTGGTCTTGCCGGTGATGATGTCCATCATCGTCGTCTTGCCGGCGCCGTTGGGGCCGATGATCGCCTGCAATTCGCGCGGCTGGACGATAAGCGACAGGTTGTTGAGCGCCTTGAAGCCGTCGAAGCTGACCGAGACGCCGTCGAGATAGAGCAGGGTGCCGGGATGTTCCGTCGTCATCATTCTACTCCGCCGGTTCCGCGAATTCGCCCGGAGGCGGCTGGTCCTTGGGATCGCCGGTCCTGGAATTGCGGCCTTCTTCCTCCTTCACCGAGGCGCGGCTCAGGGTGAGCGCGTTCCAGCCGGCCACGACGGTGCCGACAATGCCCCTGGGCAAGAAGATGGTGACGAAGACAAACAGGCCGCCGAGCGCGAAGAGCCAGAACTCGGGCAACAGGCCGGTGAACCAGGACTTGCCGGCATTGACCAGGATCGCCCCGATGATCGGGCCGACCAGGGTGGCCCGGCCGCCGACGGCGGTCCAGATGACGATTTCGATGGAATTGGCCGGCTCGAATTCGCCCGGATTGATGATGCCGACCTGCGGCACGTAGAGCGCCCCGGCAATGCCGGCGATGACAGCCGAGACGACGAAGGCGAAGACCTTGTAATTATCGGCGCGGTAGCCGAGGAAGCGCGTGCGGCTTTCGGCGTCGCGGATGGCGACCATGACCTTGCCGAGTTTGGATTTGACGATGCCGGCGCAGATCAGAAAGGCGAGGGCGAGCGCGATCGCCGAGGTGGAAAACAAAGCGGCGCGAGTCGTTTGCGCCTGGATGTTGAAACCGAGAATGTCCTTGAAGTCGGTCAATCCGTTGTTGCCGCCGAACCCCATGTCGTTGCGGAAGAAGGCAAGCAGCAGCGCATAGGTCATGGCCTGGGTGATGATCGACAAATAGACGCCGGTGACGCGCGAGCGGAAGGCCAGCCAGCCGAAGACGAAGGCGAGCACGCCCGGCACCAGAACCACCATGAGCATGGCGAACCAGAACATGTCGAACCCGCTCCAGAACCAGGGCAGCTCCTTGTAGTTCAAAAACACCATGAAATCGGGCAGGACCGGATTGGCATAAACGCCGCGGTCGCCAATCTGGCGCATCAGGTACATGCCCATGGCATAGCCGCCCAGAGCGAAAAAGGCACCATGGCCGAGCGACAGGATGCCGGCATAGCCCCAGATCAGGTCGAGGGCGAGAGCCAGCATGGCATAGGTCAGGTACTTGCCGAACAGCGGTACGAAATGGTCGGGCAGATGCAAGGGCGACCCAGCCGGCACGAAAAGGTTCGAAACCGGAACCAGCACCGCGATGGCGATGAGGATGGCCAGGACGATGATCGCCTTTTTGTCGAGGGCGCGGATGAGCCAGGCGGTGATCATGGATGGCGCTTCCGGCGGATGGTTGAGACTGTGGCCGAGGCCCCCTCACCCGGGCCTTCGGCCCGACCTCTCCCCCCAGGGAGAGGTGTTGAGGTGGTGGGGGCTTGCCCCAACTTACCTCTCCCTTGGGGGAGAGGTCGCCGCGGAGCGGCGGGTGAGGGGGCCTTCGTCGATCGGTGCAAACAGAACCTCATTGCTCCACGGCCCTTCCCTTGAGCGCGAACAGGCCGCGCGGCCGGCGCTGGATGAACAGGATGATGAATACGAGAATGAGGATCTTGCCGAGCACGGCGCCGGCATAGGGTTCGAGGAACTTGTTGGCGATGCCAAGGGTCATGGCGCCGACCAGCGTGCCCCAGAGATTGCCCACCCCGCCGAAGACCACGACCATGAAACTGTCGACGATGTAGGACTGGCCGAGATTGGGCGAGACGTTGTCGATCTGACTGAGCGCGACCCCGGCAATGCCGGCGATGCCGGAACCGAGCCCGAAGGTCAGTGCGTCGACATAAGGGGTTCGGATGCCCATGGCCGAGGCCATGCGACGATTCTGGGTGACCGCCCGCATCTGCAGGCCGAGCGGCGTGCGGTTGAACACCAGCAGCAGGATGGCGAAGACGACCAGCGCGAAGACGACGATCCACAGCCGGTTCCAGGTGATGGCAAGTCCGAGGAAATCCACGGTGCCCGACATCCAGCTCGGGTTGCCGACCTCGCGATTGTTCGGCCCGAACATGGTGCGCACCGCCTGTTGCAGGATGAGGCTCAGGCCCCAGGTCGCCAGGAGCGTTTCGAGCGGCCGTCCGTAGAGGAAGCGGATGATGCCGCGCTCGATGGCAACGCCGGCAAGGCCGGCGACGAGGAAGGCGAGCGGCAGGGCGATGGCGAGCGAGTAGTCGAACAGGCCCGGATAGTTGTTGCGGATGACTTCTTGCACCACGAAGGTGGTGTAGGCGCCGAGCATGACGATCTCGCCATGCGCCATATTGATGACGCCCATGACGCCGAAAGTGATGGCGAGGCCGATGGCGGCGAGCAGCAGAACCGAGCCGAGCGAGACGCCGTACCAGACGTTCTGGACGGCGCTCCAGGCGGCGATCTTGCCTTCGATGGCGGTGACGCCCTTCTGCAGGAGCGGCGCCAGTTCGGCATCGGCTTCGGCCAGCGCGCCCTTCAGGATGGCCATGGCGTTGCGATCGGCCTTTTCGGCGA
This sequence comes from Alphaproteobacteria bacterium, assembly GCA_018818925.1. GTDB lineage: Bacteria > Pseudomonadota > Alphaproteobacteria > Rhizobiales > Devosiaceae > JAHJQZ01. Next base: position 6,407 of record JAHJQZ010000045.1, on the reverse strand, counting down.
GCGTGTCGATCGCCGCCTGCTTGTCGGCGAGCGGAAAATCGTTGCGGATGACGACGATCGAGCGCGCCTGTTCGAGCAGGGCGGCGATGCCGGCGTCGGTTTCGGCCGCAAGGGCCGTGTCAATCAGTTCGAGCGAGTCCGCGTCGGCCGATTTCAGCACCGCCTCGGCGGCGGCAAAGCGGGTGCGGCGGTCCGGGCTCATCAGCGTCATCTGGCCGAGCGCCGCGCCGATGACGCGCCTCAGCCCGTTGTTGACCTTGATCTTGTCGGCGTCGCGCGTGCCGATCGTGCCACGATCTTCGCCGGTTACGGGATCGGAAATCTCATAGTCGCGACCCTTCTTGATGCCGAGGACGATGGAGCCGTCGGCGTCGAGTACGTAGAGATTGCCATCATCGAGCGCTTGGAGCAGCGGCACCAGCGCCGCGTTGCCGGTGGCGGCGAGGGCGCTCACCACGCTGGCGCGGTCGTTGTAGGACCCGTCCGGCAATCGCGAGATCAGTGCCATCGTGTCGGCGTCGAGCTCCTGCGCCGGGCTAGCGGCAGGGGCGAGGCCAACGGCCATGGTCAGCGCCATCAGAAATCCGGCAAGGATGCGCATCAGGGGCATCGTGGTCTCACCTCGTGCGGGGCAAAGAGGGGTGGAGGCGGCAGGCCGCCTCCACCCTGCGACTCGTACCGGTGCGGCCGGATTATTCCGAGCCGCCGCAGGCTCCGGTTTCGGTGTTGAAGTTGCCGCACTTCTTCTCGACCCAGTCGGATTCGATCATTTTCGATTCCGGCAGGAAGTCGGTCCAGGCGTCGCCCGGCACCAGGTCGTCGGTCTCCCAGACGATGTCGAACTGACCGTCGTCCTGTATTTCGCCGATCAGCACCGGCTTGGTGATGTGGTGGTTGGGCAGCATGATCGAGGTGCCGCCCGAAAGGTTCGGCGCTTCGGTGCCCGGCAGGGCGTCGATGACGGCGTCGGCATCGGTGGTGCCGGCGGCTTCGACGGCCGTGACCCACATGTTGAAGCCGATGTAATGGGCTTCCATCGGGTCGTTGGTCACGCGAACTTCGCTGCCGATGAAGGCGTGCCAGCCGTCGATGAAGTCGTAGTTGATGTCGGCGTCGACCGACTGGAAGTAGTTCCAGGCGGCGAGATGGCCGACGAGCGGGGCGGTGTCGAGGCCGGCGAGTTCTTCTTCACCTACCGAGAAGGCGACGACCGGGATGTCCTCGGCCGAGATGCCCTGGTTCCCCAGTTCCTTGTAGAACGGCACGTTGGCGTCGCCGTTGATGGTCGAGACCACGGCGGTCTTCTTGCCGGCCGAGCCGAAGGCCTTGATGTCGGAGACAATGGTCTGCCAGTCGGAATGGCCGAAGGGCGTGTAGTTGATCATGATGTCTTCGGCCGGGACACCCTTGTCGAGCAGATACTGCTCGAGGATCTTGTTGGTCGTGCGCGGATAGACGTAGTCGGTGCCGGCCAGCACCCAGCGCTCGACGCTTTCCTCATTCATCAGATAGTCGACGGCGGGAATGGCCTGCTGGTTCGGTGCGGCGCCGGTGTAAAAGACGTTGCGCTCGGATTCCTCGCCCTCGTACTGGACGGGGTAGAACAGGATCGAATTGAGTTCCTTGAAGACCGGCAGCACGGACTTGCGGGAAACCGAAGTCCAGCAGCCGAACACGACGTCGACGCCGTTGACGGAAATCAGTTCGCGCGCCTTTTCGGCGAAGAGCGGCCAGTCGGATGCCGGATCGACGACGACCGGTTCGAGCATCTTGCCGAGCACGCCGCCCTTCTTGTTCTGCTCGTCGATCAAGAACAGCATGGTGTCCTTGAGGGTAGTTTCGGAAATCGCCATGGTTCCCGACAGGGAGTGAAGAATGCCTACCTTGATGGTGTCGTCCTGGGCCAGGGCCAGCCCGGCAAAACCGGTCGTGCCCATCAGCAACCCGAGGCCGATCCCTGCGAGTGTCATCTTGGCGTCTGTCATGTTGTCCTCCGACAGTGGTTGTTTGCACCGCCGGAGATTTTGCAAGGGGCGTGCCAGCCCCGTTTATGCCGGGAAGTAAACGGATTCCGGCCGTTTGACGCCTGTCTGGCCGCCATCCGGCCTTGAGCGCGCCGCCGCCTGCCCTTTCACTGGGCATGGCCGTCGCAGCATGCACAATTATTGTGCTATATTCGCTGTTGCCTATATTCTCGGCATTGGCGGCAATCGTTCAGCCGAGACGAAATGTCTTCTCACCGAGCCGGCGCCCTGGTCTAGACTTCGGTCACCGAAGCCTGCTTCGGCAGAGGCTGTTTGCACCACTGTCCTCGACCCCGTGCCTCGCGAGAGGCGCGGGGTTTTGCATCCCGGCAGGGGAGGCCGGCATTCAAACGGCGGTGCAAAGGGACGTGGCGGCGCCGATGGCGCCGCCACGTTTCGGTCTATATGGTCCGCTGCGCCGCCGGCGGCAAAGCCCGACGCGGATCGGCCGAGCCTGCCCGGGCAAGGTGACGACTGCCTCGCCGGCTCCAAACTACGTCCCGTCGTCGACCTCGGCCATGCGTCTCCAAACCGACAAGTCGCCGAGCGCGCTAGCGGATGCCGCCGTCGATCAGTTCGACAAGGCCGCCAATGGTGTCGGGCGTGACGGCGCCGGCACCGGTATTCAGGCTCAGACCCGGCATCTTGTACTTGGCCGACATGACGCACTGCACGACCGGCATGAAGCCCTGCAGATAGAGCAGCTGGTCGAGTGTCGCCGAGATGTAGCCCGATTGCAGGCCGTCGATGGTGGCCGGTGCAAGGTCGATGCCGCCGACGATGATATCGCCCGGCTGCTTGCCCGCCTTCTTGAGGATTTCAGCCAGAACGCCGGTGATGCCGCCATGCTGGGTGCCGATGGCCTTGAGGTCGGGGTGGCTCTGGATATAGGACACCAGAACCGGAACCGCGAGCGATGTGTCGGAATTGATCTCCTGGGTGATCTCGAGCCGGTCGACCGAAAGCCCGGCCGCTTCGAGCGTCTCGGCGAGACCCTTTTCGGACTGGCCGCGTTCGGCCTGGCTGAAGACGCCATAGACCATCGCCTGGTCGCCGGATTCCAACCCTTGCGCCAGCATGTAATTGGCCGTCAGGGCGCCGCCGGCATAAAGATCGACGCCGGCATAACCCATGCCCGCCGTGCCGAACTCGTCCTGCAAGGAGGTCATCGGCGAGTTACCGACCGTGACGACGATGCCGGCGTCAACGGCTTGCTTGACGATGTCCTGGAAGGCGACCGCGCCGGGATGGCCCATGATCTCGATGCAGTCGGGGCGAGCCGCGACCGCTTCCTTGAACTGGTTGATCATGGTTTCAGGCGCCCAGGCCGAGAACTGCTCCTTGAGGTCGACGCCGAAGGCCGCGGCGGCTTCGGCCGCGCCCGTCTGGCGGGCGAGGGTGGCGCCATCGCCGGGATTGCCGCCCATCTGCATGTACATGACAAGGCCGTCGCCGATCTTGTCCTGGGCATCGGCCGGCAAAATTGTGCCGGCGGCAAGCGCCAGAGCGGCCACAGAGGTCAGAAGTAACGTTTTAGTCATGGCATATTCCCTCCCTTTTAAACGGGGATTGCCGCGTCCTCGGCGGCTATCCCCATAATCAGCGGCCGGTTCGACCGCCGAATCTCGACCGCAGCCGGAAGCGGGACAGGAACAGGGCCCGCTTCTGCGGTTCGTCGACGAACAGGTAAAAGATAATGGCAATCAGGAAGACCAGCCCCTGGATGGTGCGGACCCAGGCACCGGTCAGGCCGGTCGCGACCAGGCCCGCCTCGATCATGCCGATGATGAGGCAGCCAAAGACCGTTCCGACAATGGTGGCGCGGCCGCCGAAGATCGAGGTGCCGCCGATGAGCACGGACGCGATGGCGGTCAGAAGATAGCCCTGGCCCTGATTGCCGAAATAATTCTTGTTCTCGAGCGTCAGCATGATCGCCGCGATGGCGGCGAGCAAGCCCATCATGGTGAAGATCTTGATCTTCTCCCATTCGACATGGACGCCGAGCACGCGGGAAACCTCGTTGGAATCGCCGAGGAACAGGGTGTGCTCGCCGAAGCGGTGGCGATTGAGCACGAACCACAGGAACACCACGATGATGATTGTCCACAATGATTGCAGCGGCACCTGGCTGACCCAGGCGAAATCGCCTTCCACGCGGAGCGGCCGGCCGACGATGACCTGCCAGACCGCGGACTCCTCGGCGCCCCTCAGGGCGTAGGACTTGCCGCCGCTGAGCACGGTCGCCATGCCGTACCAGAAAAACTGCGTGCCGAGCGTGGTGATGAAGGCGGGAATACCGACAAAGGCGACAAGCGCGCCATTGATGAAACCGACGAGAATGCCGGCGCCCAGAGCCGCCAGCACGGCCCACCACCCAAGATCGTATTCCTTGAACAGCACGGCGAAGACGAAGCCGGAAAAACCGATGACGGCCGGAAAGCTCAGATCGATCTCGCCGGCGCCGAGGATGAAGGTCAGGCCCATCGCCAGCAGCACCAGCGGCGGCAGGGTGCTGAGGAAGGTGGTGTAGATGAAAGGCTGGGTGAACACGCCCGGCGCCGTGTACATGAAGGCAGCAAGGATGCACATGAACACGATGATGATCGGCAGGCCTTCGAAACGCCTTGTGATCGGAATGCGGGAGCCCTTGGCCATTCTCAGCGCTCCCCGGGCTCGTGCTGCAGGGAAATCAGATAGTCCGTCAGTTCCGCGACGGTCATGTCCTGAGGCGTGATCTCCGCCACCACCGCCCCGCGTTCGAGAATGACAAGACGGTCGGCCACTTCGTGCACATGCGCCAGATTGTGCTCGATATAGACGCAGGCGCGGCCCGAGTTCTTGATGCGCTTGACGAAATCGAGAACCTTGCGGACCTCCTTGACCGCCAGCGCTGCCGTCGGTTCGTCGAGCACGATGAGATCGGCATTGAAATGCATGGCGCGGCCGATGGCGATGCCCTGGCGCTCGCCGCCCGAAAGCTCGCTGACGGTCGAATCGACGCCGATGCCGGCGCCGCGGAAGCCGATGGCGTCCATCAGGATCTGATTGGCGATTTCCTTTTCGCGCTTGATGTCGATGAAGCCGAATCGATTGGTGATCTGGCGACCGACGAAGAAATTGCGCCAGAGCGGCTGCTTCTCGCCGAGTGATTTGTCCTGGTAGACGGTTTCGATCGACAGGTCGTGCGCCATGGAGACCGAGAAATTGTCGAGATCGAGCTTTTGGTCGCGGATGTAGACATCGCCTGAGGTCGGTTTGAACACTCCGGTCATCACCTTGATGAGCGTCGACTTGCCGGCGCCGTTGTCGCCGATCAGGCCGACGATCTCATTGCGTCCGATCGACAGATTGACGTCGCGGAGCGCCTGAATCGCGCCGAAGAACTTCTGCACGTTCTCGAGACGGACGATGTTCTCGAACGGAGCGGCATCCACCGGCGCGGCCACATTCGCGGAGCGGGCGTTTTTCATGTTACCAATGAGTACAATTCCCTCGCCTGCAAAGTAGCATAAGTTTCCTCCACAACGGAGTCGAAAATTGGCTGAAAGCATGGATTCATCTGCTGCCGCATTGATGCGACAACTGTCTGAATACTAGATAGAAAGCCTCAAATATGCATCCGTATGCGAAGTGATGTCTACGAAGTGTGCCCGTAACTAGAAAAACTCTGAAATAAATACTAAGTGCCCACAATCTCAGTTCTATTCGTTTGTGGGCCGGCTGCCCACGCCGTGCATAGTCGCCGGTTTCCGATGCCTTTGCCGGCGCGCCGGCTCAAAGACAAACCCCTGCGCTCGCGTGCGAGCGCAGGGGTTTGGTTCTGGAGGATCGGATTGATGCGCCGATCGCCTTGGGGTGCCGAAGGGGTTAGCCGGCGATCAGGGTCTCGGCCGGCACGTAGTCGTAGCCGAGATCATCGGCGACGGCCTTGTAGGTGATCTTGCCGCCGCAGACATTGAGGCCGGCGCGCAGATGCGGGTCGGCGCCGAGGGCTGCCTTCCAGCCCAAGTCGGCGATCCTGAGAGCAAAGGGCAGGGTGGCGTTGTTGAGGGCGTAGGTCGAGGTGCGGGCTACGGCGCCCGGCATGTTGGCGACGCAGTAATGGACGATGTCGTCCACGACATAGGTCGGTTCGGCATGGGTCGTGGCATGCGAGGTCTCAAAGCACCCGCCCTGGTCGATGGAGACGTCGACGAGCACGGCACCCGGCTGCATGGTCCTGAGCTGGTCGCGCGAGACCAGCTTCGGGGCGGCGGCACCCGGCACCAGAACGGCGCCAACGACGAGATCGGCTCCGGCGACCTGTTCGGCGATGGCCGCTTTGGTGGCGAACAGGACCTTGGCGCTCGATTCGAAATGGTTCGACAGACGTTCGAGCTGTGC
>JAHJQZ010000044.1 GCA_018818925.1 Alphaproteobacteria bacterium | reverse complement strand
TCGACGACAACATGACCAGCGGCCGCGGCTTCATCGGCCTCGCCGCCATGATCTTCGGACGCTGGCACCCGGTCGGCGCGCTGATGGCGGCGCTGATCTTCGGCTTCGCCGACTCGCTGCAACAGAAGATGGCCCTGTTGCAGACGCCGATCCCGTCCGAATTCCTTGCCATGGCGCCCTATATCGCGACCATCGTCGTGGTCGCCGGCATCGTCGGCCGCGCCCGCGCCCCGGCGGCGGACGGCAAGGCCTATGTGAAGGAATAAGCAGGTCCGGCGCTTTTGGGTAGCGCCCCCTCCACCTCTACCGAGCTTCTAGCTCCACCACCCTGCCCCCCGCCGCCTCGGCATCGGCGCGGTCGTGGGTGACCAGAAGCGTCGGCAATTGCCGTTCCCTGACGATGTCGAAGACGAAGGACCTCACCGAGGCGCGCAGGTCGGCGTCGAGCTTGGAGAAGGGCTCGTCGAGCAGAAGGGCGCGCGGCGCGGCGGCGATGACGCGCATCAGGGCGACGCGAGCCTGCTGGCCGCCTGAAAGCGTAGCCGGATCGCGGTCGAGCAGGTCCTTAAGTCCGACAGGCGCCAGAAGCTCGGCAACCCGGCGGCAACGGTCGCGGCGCGAGCCGCCAGGTGGCAGCGCGAACAGGATGTTTTCGCTGACCGAGAAATGCGGGAACAGGAGCGAGTCCTGAAACAGCACGCCGATGTGACGCCTTTCGGGCGGCAGGGCCGAAATGTCGCGTCCGCCAAGACGCACCGCGCCGCTCGTCGCAAAGCCCGGAGACAGGAAGCCGCCGATGGCGCGCACGAGACTCGACTTGCCGACGCCCGAGGGTCCCATGACGCTCAGCACCTCGCCGGGGGCGATATCGGCATCAAGGCAAACGAGCGTCCGGCCCTGGCGGTAAACCGTCAACCTGTCGATGCGAAGGCCTTCATTCATACGACGCCCCCCGATCGGAGCGCCCTGCGGTCGCGCCACAGAAGCGCCGGCACGGCGGCGGCAAGGGCGAAGCCTAAAAAGGGCAGAAGCGACTGCACCAGCGCATAGGCGCCGATCAGCCGTCGGTTGCCACCGCTCGACAGCGCCACCGCCTCGGTGGTGATGGTCGGCACGCGGCCGCCGCCGATCAGCAATGTCGGCAGATACTGCGCCACCGAAACGGCGAAGCCGAGGGCGAAGGCAACAAGGATCGGGCCGACAAGCATCGGCAGCCGGATCGTCAGCAGGGCGGCATCGGGCGATCGGCCGAGGGCGCGGGCGGTGTCGAGATAGCGGGTGTCGAAGGCGTTCCAGGGATCGGCGAGCATGAGATAGGTATAGGGCAGCACGAAGACGAGATGGGCGAAGGCGACCGGCAGCAGCGATCCGTCCCAGCCGAGCCGCAGCAAGAGAACGGTCAGGCCGGGCAGAAAGCCGATCTGCGGCACCAAGAGCGGCGCATAGAGCACGAGCTTTGCGCGCGGCGACAGGGTGATGCCGGAACGGTACTCGTTTTCAAGGCACAGCATGACGGCAATGAGGGCTGTCAGTGAGGCGAGACCACCGATCAGCACGGTGTTCGCCGTCAGGTTCATGAGCTCCGGCGCCCGCTCGGCCCAGACCGTCAGGTTGAGGCCGCGCGGCAGCGCGTCGGGAAAGCGCCAGATGCCGGCGACGGAATTGACGGCGACAAGGCCGATGCCGGCGAGCACGACAAGTGCCACGACGACAAGGCCCGACCTAGCCAGCATGGAGACGCCGGGCAGGCCGGGCAAACGGATGCCCGAAACGGCAAGGCGCCGCGCCATGCCGGACACCAGCCGTTCGCCGGCGAGCCAGACGACAAGGCCGGCGCCGCTGGCGCCGAGCTGGAAGACGAGGGCGGCGGCGGCCAGCGACTTTTGGGAAAAATCGGGATCGTTGATCCAGCCCAGAATGCGCAGCGATAAAAGCGGCGGCGTCGCCGGGCCAAGGATCATCGCCATGTCGACGACCGAGGACGAAAAGACGATCACCGCCATGATGGGCAGGCGCATCTGGGCATAGACGGCGGGAAAGACGCCATGGAGCCAGGCGGCCATGCGGGAATGACCGAGGGCGCGGGCGATGTCGGCCCGGCGCGGGTCGGCCTGCTGCAGCGCGGAGGTCAGGGCGAGGAACAGATAGGGCGCCTCCTTGAGAACCAGCCCGGCGAGCAGGGCCAGCCCCATGGGATCGTTGACGATCAGCCAGTCGGGTGGGCGCGAAAAGCCGGTCAGTTCCGGCGAAACGAGGCGCAGGAGAAAGCCCGAAGGCGAAACGAGGTAGACGAGCCCGAAGGCCGCCGCGGCATGGGGCAGAGCCAGCACCGGACGCAATAGGCCAGCCACGAAGGCAAAGGACCGCGTGCCGGCGGCGGCGGCGGCGAAACCCGTCACCAGCGTCAGGGAGATCAGGGCGCTCACCGGCCCGATCCAGAAGGCGAGCCAGAGCGAGGTGAAAAAGCCCGGCTCGGCGGTGACGCGGGCAAAGGCGCTAAGGGTGAAGGCGCTGGACCCGCCCAGCGGCGCGAAACCGACGGCCGGCAAGGCGATACCGGCCAGGCCGGCGATCACCGGACCGACGAGAACGGCGATGGTCAGGGCCGGCGCGATACGGACCCAGAGGGGGATGTTTGTTGTGCGGGAGTTGACCATCGTTCGCTTGGAACAGCCCTCTGTCTCCCTCCCCTTGTCGGGAGGGTTGGCGAACAGGACTTAGTCCCACTAAGTCCGTCGTGAGCCTGGGTGGGGGTTCTAGGCCGGCGCCGGCGTTTGCCGCTCCACCCCACCCGACCCGGCTTTGCCGGGCCACCCTCCCCGTCAAGGGGAGGGAGAAGATGCCCTGCTCGATTGCAGTCTAGCCTCCGACATAGCGCCTTTGCCATTCGGCTTCGAGCATTTCCGTCCAGCTCGGGTCGGGCTCGGAAAGCGCCTTGCCGAGGGCGTCGGGGCCGAGGGTCGCCGGGCCGTTGTCGAGCGCGTCGAACAGGGCTTGGTCTTCGGGCGCCAGTTTTTCATAGGCGAGAACGGTCGGGTCGCCCCAGACGGCTTCGTCGGCTTTCTTTACCTGCGCCTCGGGCGAGAGCAGGAAATTGGCGACGACCATGGCGCCCGCCTTGGCGCTAGCGTTGAACGGAATGGCGAGGAAATGGGCGTTGCCGATGGTGCCGTAGTCCATCACGAAGCTCCTGACGGTGTCGGGCACAAGGCCGTCGTGGATGGCCGAACTGGCTTCGCCGGGATTGAAGGTCATGGCGATGTCGATCTCGCGATCGCCAAAGAGCGTCTTCAATTGCGTGGTGTCGGCGGCAAAGACGCGACCCGAACGCCAGAGGTCGGGATGGACCTTGTCGAGGAAGGCCCAGAGCGGCGCGGTGATGGCACCGAATTTTTCCGGATCGGCGGACTTCGACAGCACCGAAGGGTCGTCGAACAGGCCATAGGCGAGCTGTTTGAGAAAGGTCGTGCCGATGAAATTGGGCGGCGCGGCATAGGTGAACCGGCCGGGATTTTCCGCGATCCAGCGACCAAGCGCCGCGATGTCTTCGGGCGGTGCGCTCAGTTCGGCGCTATCGTAGTAAAACGTCAGCTGCGCCGTGCCCCAGGGACTTTCGCGCCCGCAGACCGGCGTGGTGAAATCGGTGAGGAGCGTCGGTTTGCCTTCGGTATCGGCCAATGCGTAATTGGGTAGCGTGTCGGCCCAGGCCTCGGGTAACAACAGGCCGGCGCGCTTCATGGCGGCAAAATTCTCGCCATTGATCCAGATGAGATCGACGGCGCCGCCCTCGATGCGGCCGGCCTGTTTCTCGGACAGGACGCGATTGACCGCGTCGGCGGTTTCCGAAAGCCGGACGTGTTCGAGCGCGACGCCGTAGCGCCTTTCGACTTCGCCGCCGGCCCAGGCGATGTAGTCGTTGATGTTCTCCGAGCCGCCCCAGGCGTTGAAGTAGACGGTCTCGCCGCGTGCCGCGGCGAGCACGGATGGCCAGTTTGCCGGATCGGGATCGGCGGCGGAAGGGGCGGAGGCCGAGAGCCCGAGCGCGAGGACGGCGGCGAGCACAGGAATGCGAGGCATGGACGAAACCCGGATGTGAAACCGGCCCGGTTATCGGCCGGCCGGAGTGGCGCGGTCAACTCAAGCGGGATCAAGCTAAGGTGAGCCGGAAGTCGGCTCCCGCGGCAGAACCTCGCAGCTCGCGCCCATGGCCTGGGCGAAACGCAGGAGGAAGTGATCGATGACGCGCTGGGCGGCATTGCCGATCAGCGCCCTGCCGAGCTTCATGATGGCGTTGGAGGCGCCGGCGGTGGCGGTGAAGGCGAGGATCGAGGCCTCGCCGTCGTCGGCAAGGGCGACATCGGCGCTGCCATGGGCGAGACCGAGCAGGCCGCCCTTGCCCTGGCCGGACAGGGTCCAGGATTCGGCCGGCACGACATCAGTCATCTCGAAGCCGCCGGTAAAGGTTGGCTTGATGACGCCGAAATCGACGGCAATCACCGCCTCCATGGCGTTTTCGCCGACCCAGTCGATGCGGGTGCAGCCCGGAATCGTCCGCTTGAGGATTTCGGCGTCATTGAGGGCCCGCCACACCGCCTGCCGGGGGGCGCCGAGCCTGTATCGGCCTCCGAATTGCATATCGTCTCGTTTCTTCCGGTGTTGGTGTCGCCGCGCTGTTGTTTTTTAACTGTCGGCAACCAGTTTTCGCACGCCGCGCAACGACTTGCTCTTGAACATGCGTCTTTTTGGCACCAACTCAGAGAAAATAGTGACGGCAAGGCCAGGATGCAATTGTCAGCGGACTACGGAAGGGCAATCTATCGCCTCAGCCGGCCCGTTTCTTCAGGAAATGGCAAGCGGTCAGTATTTCGCGTTTAACCGCAAATCCGACCGGGAGCCCCAGGGCGCCCTGTGCGGGTTTGTCCCGTCGATCAGATCTTCAGGAATTGCGGCAATGGCCACCGACGTCATGGAAAAACCCCTCCAGTATCTCGACAAGGCGGTCACCGCCATCAGGGATCTCGGCCTGTGGCCGGAGGAAAGCGAAGAACAACCGATCACCGGTCTCCTGCAGCAGATCACCGGCCTCGACGAGACGCGGGTCGTCTTGATCGGGCGGACGCTGTCGCAGGCCTCGAGCTTCAACGAGGTGGTCAGGACCCAGATCGCGGCGATGAATATCGGCGAGCGCTACGAGGACATCACCAAGGGCTTCGACTCGATCCGCGACGACGCCAAGGGCCTGGTCAACCAGCTCGATGATGGCAAGCTCGACGTTTTCGAGCGCGTCTCGAATGTGTGGATGAAGGTTTCGCGCGGTGACATCGCCACGCGTTTCGACAGGATCCGCGGCATCTATCTCGACGTCACCCGGGACACCAAGGACCAGGTCGACCGCGAGCACACCATTCTCGAGGCCTATCGCGACTTCCGGGGCGCGCTGAAGCAGGCCGAGGTCATGGCGCTCGAAGTGCTGCAAAAGGCCGAGGAAAAGCTCGGCGAGCGCAAGGACGCGCTCGAAGCCGCTTCGGCCCAGCTCGCTGGCTTTGCCGAAGGCACGCCGGCCGATCGGGCGCGGCTGGAAATGGCCCGCGACGAGCGCTTGAGGGAGATGCAGAACGAGGAACGGCGCTACCAGATCGCCAAGGATCTCTCGGACAATCTGACGATCTCGTACAACACCTCCGAAGTCATCATGGCGCGATTGATGCAGTCGACCAGCGCCAAGGAGCGGGTCTACCAGCAGTCGATCTCGTTCTTTTCAACCAACGAGACGGTGTTCACCGCCCTTTCGGCCTCCTTCACCGGCATGTTCGGGCTGCACGAATCGACCGAAACGCTCAATGCCATGAAGGAAGGCATGTCCAAATCGCTCGAAACGCTTTCCGAGATCGGCGACAAGGTCACCGAGGAGGCGGTCAAGGCCGGCTACGGGCCGACCATCCGCGCCGACGCCGTCAAGAAACTGGTCGACTCCGTGGTCAACTTCCAGGAGAAGTCGCGCACCATCATCACTGAGATGCGCAAGCTTTCGACCGAGAACTCGGCGGAGATCCGCGAAGCGGTCGAGGATGGCAAGCGCCGGCTTGCCGACCTGGCGGTCCAGGGCAATGCGCTCATTCTCGAAACGAGCCGGACGTGACGGACAATGACGGCTGAGGCAGGCGTCTGACCATGGCCACGCCGACTGAAGACAAGGCTATTCCGCTCGATGACGTCATGCTGGCGATGGACGTGGTCGACACGCTCAGGCACCGGCAGGACCTGGTCATGCGCGAGCTGAGCGAAGCCGACCGCGAAACCTACCTTCTGGGGCGCCTGAGGGACATCTATAGCCAGCAGGGCATCGCGGTTTCCGACCAGATCCTCAAAGAGGGCGTGGCGGCGCTCAAGGAAAGCCGGTTCCTTTACGAACCGCCCGGACCGAGCCTTGGGACGACGCTGGCCAAGGCCTATGTCAGCCGCAAGTCCTGGGGGCCGTGGGTCGCCGGCATCTGCCTTGTCGTCGCGCTCGGCGTCGGCGGCTATGCCTTCGGCTACCTGCCCTACCAGGCGGCGCAGGTCGAGGCGGCACGGATCGAACTCGCCGAGGCGCTGCCCAAACGCATGGACGAGCTGGTCGCGACGGTCGGCTCGGAAAGCAAGGTGCCGCAGGCGGTGGGCGAGGCGCAAACGCTCCGCGACCGCGGCAAAAGCGCGGCGGCGCTCGGCAACCGCGCCGAAGCCGTTGCGGCGGTGACGGCGCTCGAAAAGCTGATCGACAGGCTGAGGCTCGACTATACCGTTCGCGTGATCAACCGCGACGGCGAACGCTCGGGCTTTTGGACCTTTCCCGAGATCAATGTCGACGCGACCAATTTCTACCTCGTGGTGGAGGCGGTGGATTCGACCACCGGGGCGGTTTTGTCGCTCGACATCCCGAACGAGGAAACCGGCGCCAGCGAAACGGTTTCCGTCTGGGGCCTGCGCGTGCCCGAGCAGACCTATCGCATGATCGAAACCGACAAGGGCGATGACGGCATCATCCAGAAGGACGTCGTCGGCGTGAAACAATACGGCTTTCTCGACCCGGACTACACCGTCGCGGTGCTGGGCGGGACGCTGACGCGGTGGTAGGCGGAAAGGAACCGAACCGATGGCGCTGACCGGACCGCAGGCCCTTTCCTCGCTCGACGACGCGGTGCGCGACATTCGCCGCGAGGAAGACGACATCGCAAAGCGGCTGGCACGCAGCGCCGAACGCGTCGCCAAGCTGCGCGAGGCCGAGGCGGAGCTCTATCGCGAGCTGGCGGCGATGCGGCTCAAGGAGCCGGAGGCGCTGACCGGCAGCCTCGGCGACGCCGAAAAACGGGCGCGCGCCATTCTCGACACGCGCGCTGCAGACATGGCGGCGGCCGAAGACGCGCTCAGGAATCTCGACGAAACCGTTGCCGGCAAGGTCAGGAAGCGCCAGGAGCTTTTGGGCGAGATCGACCGCGCCCAGGGCGAACTCAAGGCACTGTCGGCCACGATCGCCAAGACGGTCGCCGCCGATCCGGCCTACATGGCCAAGCGCGAGGAAATGGAGACTCTCAACCGGGTTGCCGAGGAATCGCTCAAAAAGACCGAAGTGGCCGAGGCGGACCGCGAGCAGAAGGGTCGCCCCTATCGCGACGATCCGCTGTTCATGTATCTGTGGGAGCGCGGCTACGGCACCAAGAACTACAAGGCCAACAATTTTACCCGCTATCTTGACTCGCTGGTGGCGCGGCTGGTCCGCTACGACCGGGCGCGACCCAATTTCGCCATGCTCAACGACATCCCGCTCAGGCTGAGGGAGCATGCCGAACGGCAAAAGGCGGCGGCCGAGACGGCCGAGGAAGAGCTCGACGCCCTCGAGGCGCAGGCCATCGACGCGGCCGGCGGCAAGGACCAGCGCCAGGCGCTCAAGGCGGCGCAGACCAAGATCGCCGCGCTCGACGCCGACATTCTGGCGATCGAGGACGAACGCGACGAAAAGGCGGTCGGTTTCCGCCACATGGCCGAAGGCCGGGATCCGAAATTCGAGGAGGCGCAGCGCATGCTGGCGACGAGCCTCGAACAGAAGGACATCGCGAGCCTGATGGCCGAGGCGCGGCGGACGCCGACGCCGGGCGACGACGCCATCGTCAAGCGCATAGACGACTCGCGCAGCCAGCTCGACGAGGAAACCAGGGAAAGCGCCGAGCACAAGGCGCGGCTCAAGGTGCTGGCGGCGCGGCGGCGCGAGCTCGAGGACATTGCCTTCGAGTTCAAGAAGGCACGCTACGACGACCCGCGCTCGACCTTCCGCGAGGACAATCTTGCGGGCGACCTGTTGAACGAATTCCTGCGCGGCGCCATCACCGCCGGCAATTACTGGGCGGCCTGGCAGAAGAGCCAGCGCTGGCGGCCGGGCACGACCGACTGGGGCGGCGGCGTTGGCCTGCCGCGCTCCGGGCGCTCAGATCCGCCCTCGCGCGACAGCAGCGGCTCGTCATGGCCCGGCTCGATTTCGCCGCCCGGCGGTCCCTGGAGCAGCGGCGGCGGCAACCCATGGGGCGGCGGCGGCTCCGGCGGCGGCTTTTCGCGTCCCCGCACCGGTTCGCGCGGCAACCGAACCGGCGGCGGCTTCAAGACCGGCGGCGGGTTCTGAGGGGGGCCGACTGGGACCCAATACTTCCTCCTCTGTTCACGAACGACCTGCCCGATCGCCCGGCTTTGCCGGTCGTGAACGTTCCACATATCCGTTATCGCGCGGTCGTCACTTGTGGGCGCCGGCTGGCAACCACATATTGAGGACATGGCGAAAAAGGACCCCGTCACACAAAGAACATCCAGACTGCCCGACACGGGCAGGGTCAGCGGCGAGGTTGCGGCCTTCGTTAAGAAGGCCAGCACCATGGCGCGCCCCGAAGCCACCCGGGACGGGCGGCTGCTGTTCGCGCTCGACGCCACGATGAGCCGTCAGCCGACCTGGGATCTTGCCTGTTCGCTGCAGGCGGAGATGTTTCGCGCCATTCCGAAATCGAGCGCCCTTCAGGTTCAGCTCCTGTATTTCCGCGGCTTCGGCGAGTGCCGGGCGAGCAAATGGGTGCTCGATGCCGATGCGCTGGCCAGGCTCATGGGGCGCATCGCCTGCAGCGGCGGGAGCACGCAGATATCGAGAGTGCTGGGGCACGCGCGTTCCGAACATGGCAAGCGGCGGATCAATGCCATGGTCTATGTCGGCGACGCCATCGAGGAAAACGTCGACGAGCTGGCCGACAAGGCCGGCCAGCTCGGCATGCTGGGCCTACCCATGTTCATCTTCCAGGAGGGCCATGACGCCCGGGTGGAAGCGGCATTCCGCGATTTCGCGCGTCTCAGCAAGGGCGCCTATGCCCGTTTCGATGCCTCGGCGTCACAGGAACTGGCGGCGCTGCTTAAAGCCGTGGCCGCCTATGCCAGCGGCGGCAGGAACCTTTTGAAGCTGCAAGCGAGTAGCGAGGCACATGCGCTGCTGGCGCAATTGCCGCCATGACCTATGTCTTTCTTGTCGGCGTGGCGCTTCTGGCCATCGGCCTGACCTACAATAGTCTGCGCAGGCTCGACAAACGGCTGGTGACGCGTAGCCTGCGCTGGCTTGTCGGCGGACTTGGCATCCTCATAGCCGCGGGCCTGGCCTTCGCCCGGCGCTTCGACGTTGCCGTTTTCGTCGGCGTCGTCGCCCTGACGGTTCTCAGGACCGGCAGGCTGGGGCCGTTTTCCCTTGAGCCGCCGACAGTGGAATCCGGCAACGTCTCGAAGGTCCGGAGCAGCTTTCTGGCGATGGAACTCGATCACGACACCGGCGCGGTTTCCGGCCGCGTGGTCAGAGGCCGGTACGCCGGCGCGAATCTGATCGATCTCGGAGAGATGGACACCCGTTTCCTGCTGGCAGAGGTGCGGAACGACCCCGACAGCGTGAGCCTTCTGGAAAGCTGGCTCGACGCCAACCGCCAAGGCTGGCGGGAATATTTCGCCGAACAGGACGCCGGCACGCGCGCCGGCAGCGCCCCCGCCGCCGACTCGGTCGCCGAGGCCTATGAGGTGCTGGGCCTCAAGCCCGGCGCCAGCGATGACGAGATCCGGACGGCCCACCGCGAGCTGATGAAAGCGATGCACCCTGACCACGGCGGATCGAGCTACTTCGCAACGAAGATCAACCAGGCGCGCGATGTGCTGCTGAACCGGGGAAAATAGGCTTCGGTGGAAACCGGCCTTATACCAAGGCGCTGAGATGCTGACGCATCACGCCTTGAAAAAGCTCAAGCGCCGCACGGGCTTGACCAGATTGCGATGAGTCATGCTCATCGCAATCTGGTACTAGCCCATCACCTGGAAGCGCTCGTCGAAGGCGTAGCCGGTGCCGCGGACGGTGCGGATCGGGTCGGGATTGCGGCCGCGATTGATCGCCTTCCGGAGCCGGCCGACATGGACATCGACGGTGCGTTCGTCGACATAGACGTCGGTGCCCCAGACGGCGTCGAGCAATTGCTCGCGCGAATAGACGCGGCCGGGCGAGCGCATGAGGTATTCGAGCAGGCGATACTCGGTCGGACCGAGATGGATGTCGCGGCCGGAGCGGCGGACGCGATGGCTGGTGCGATCGAGTTCGAGATCGCCGGCCTTGAGGATCGAGGTGACGAGTTGCGGGCTCGACCGCCGCAACAGCGCATGGATACGGGCCAAAAGCTCGGGAATGGAGAACGGCTTGACGACATAGTCGTCGGCACCGGTCTCGAGGCCGCGCACCCGCTCTTCCTCCTCGCCGCGTGCGGTGAGCATGATGATCGGGATACTGGCCGTTTCCTGCCTGGCCCGCCAGCGCCGGCACAGCTCGATGCCGGAAAGGCCCGGCAGCATCCAGTCCAAAAGGATCAGGTCCGGCTGGGCGTCGCGCACCATTTCGGCGGCGTCGTCTCCGGTTGCCGCCGCTGCGACCCTGAAACCTTCCGCCTCGAGATTGTAGCGCAACATGAGGCTGAGGTCGGCCTCATCCTCAACAATCATGATGGTCGCTGTCATGGCGGATGTTCCGGGGGTCAGCCCTTGCTGCGCTGCTCGTCGAGCAACACCGCAAGATTCTTGCCCGTCTTGAGATAGTAAGCGGCTTCCACGATGTTGGTGGCGTGATCGCCGGCCCGCTCCAGGCTCTTGCCGGCCAGAAGCAGATGGGTGCACTGGGTAATGTTGCGCGGATCTTCCATCATATAGGTCAGGAGTTCGCGGAACAGCGAAACATAGAGCGCGTCGATCTCGGCATCGCGTTCGCACACGGCGATGGCATTGGTGATGTCGCGCGAGGTGTAGACGTCGATCGCGTCCTTGAGCTGGCGAAGCGTCAGATCGGTCATGTGACGAAGCCCATTGTAGAACTTGGGCGACAGGCGGGCGCCGTCGAGCTGCAGGGTGCGGCGGCAGATCGTCTTGGCCATGTCGCCGACGCGTTCGAGATCATTGGCCACATGGATCGAGGCGATGATCATGCGCAGGTCCGCCGCCATCGGCTGGCGCCGGGCGATCATCGACACTGCCATGTCATCGACGTCGCGCTGCATGTCGTCGATTTTCGCATCGGCGGCGAGGATTTCGCGCGCCGTCGCATGATCGACCTTCAAAAGCGCGTCCACGGCGTCGGAAATGGCCGTTTCCACGGCGCCGCCCATCTCGGCGATAGAGGCCGCCAGTTGCATGATCTCGTCGTCGTAGGACGAAACGATGTGGTCACTCGGGGTATTGGACATGCCGCTTGATTCCTTTGGCAAGTGTCGCTGTCTTTTGTCGCATTCCCGTTCGGCGACCCATGTCCGGGTCGCTCGAAAATACGCTAGCCAATGCGGCCGGTGATGTAGTCCTGCGTTTTCTTGTCACGCGGATTGGTGAAGATTTCCTCGGTCGGACCTTCCTCGATCAGCTTGCCGAGGTGGAAGAAGGCGGTTTTTTGCGAGACGCGCGCCGCCTGCTGCATCGAATGGGTGACGATACAAATGGTGAAGTTCTCGCGCAACTCATCGATGAGTTCCTCGATGATGGCGGTCGCGATGGGGTCGAGAGCCGAGCAGGGCTCGTCCATCAAAAGCACTTCGGGCCTGGTTGCGATGGCGCGGGCGATGCACAGGCGCTGCTGCTGGCCGCCGGAAAGGCCGGTACCGGGTTCGAGCAGGCGATCCTTGACCTCTTCCCACAGGCCGGCCCGCTTCAGCGAGGACTGCACCAGTTCGTCGGTCTCGTCCTTGCCACGCACCATGCCGTGGATGCGCGGGCCGTAAGCGACATTGTCGTAGATCGATTTCGGGAACGGATTGGGCTTTTGGAAGACCATGCCGACGCGGGCGCGCAGTTGCACGGGATCGACGCGCTTGTCGTAGATGTCCTCGTTGTCGAGCGTGATGGTGCCGTCGACGCGGCAGCCGTCGATCGTGTCGTTCATGCGGTTGATGCACCGCAGGAAAGTCGACTTGCCACAACCGGATGGACCGATGAACGAGGTGACGGACCGCTCGGAAATCTTGACGCTGACGTCCTTGATGGCATGCGCGTCGCCATAATAGACCTGAACGTTGGTGGCCTCGATCTTGTTGCCGCCGAACGCGTCGGTTGCGACCGAGATGTCTTTCGCCACGGCTTCCATGTCTTTCTCCTTACCAGCGACGCTCGAACCGGCGGCGCAGAACGATAGCGATGATGTTCATGATCAAAAGGAACACCAGCAGCACGATAATTGCGCCCGAGGCGCGCTCGACAAAAGCCGGGTCGGCGCGCTGCGTCCAGTTGTAGACCTGGACCGGAAGCGCCGCGGCCGGGTCGAAGAAGCCTTCCGGCGGGGCCGCCGGGTAATCGCGAACGAACGCGACCATGCCGATCAGCAAGAGCGGCGCGGTCTCGCCGAGCGCCTGCGCCATTCCGATGATCGTTCCCGTCAGGATGCCGGGCATTGCCAGGGGCAGGACGTGGTGGAACACGGTCTGCATCTTGGAGGCGCCGACGCCGAGGGCAGCTTCCCGGATCGAGGGCGGTACAGACTTGAGGCTGGCGCGGGTGGCAATGATGATCGTGGGCAATGTCATCAGGGTGAGGACAAGCGCGCCTACGACCGGCGTCGACTGCGGCAGGCCCACGAAATTGATGAACAGCGCCAGACCCAGAATGCCGAACACGATCGAAGGCACCGCGGCAAGATTAGCGATGTTGACCTCGATAATGTCGGTGAAGCGGTTCCGTGCCGCGAATTCCTCGAGATAGATCGATGCGGCAACGCCGATCGGCAGCGCCATGACCAGGACCAGGATCATCATATAGGCCGACCCCAGGATCGCGATGCCGAGACCTGCGGATTCCGGCCTGAGTTCCGAAGCGTCCGGACCGAAAAGGAAGCCGGGGTTGAAGCTGACCGTCAACAGGCCCGCCGCACGCATCCGGTCTGCGAGTTCGAGCTGTTCGGGGCTGGTGTTCTTGTCGAGCGCCGCGCTTTCCATGGTCACGCGGCCCTTGAAATAGCCGTCGACGCGACCGGTCGCATAGGTCTCGAAACGGATGGTCTTGCCGAGCAGGCCGGGATCGGCCAGAACCTTATCCCTCAGTTGACCGGACGCTTCCTTGGACAACAGCCCGCCGACTTCGGCGGCCGAAACGCCTTCGGTCGAGATTCCCTTGGCTTCAAGCTCGGCGATCACGGCTTTCTGCAGGAAGGTCCCGTAGCCGATCGTGGTAACCTTCTTCATCTCTTCGATGTCGCGATTGCCCGACTTGTCCAGCACGGCGGCATCGAGCGTCACATCCATGACGAGGAAGGTCTGGGTAAAGGCACTGAGCCCGTTGGTCAGGACCGAACTCAGCAGGAACACGAGTGCGAACACCGAAATCACGATTGCAGCGATTCCGTAGCTGCGAAACCTCGCTTCGGCGGCGTTGCGGCGGCGCGTGCGACTGTCCGGCTTCAGCAGGGAAATCGTCGTGGCAGCATCGGCACTCATTCGTATTGCTCCCTGTATTTGCGCACGACATAGAGCGCGATGATGTTGAGGCCTAGGGTAACGATGAACAGAGAGAGGCCGAGAGCGAAGGCAACAAGGGTCTCGGGCGAGGCGAATTCCGTGTCACCCGTCAGCTGGCTAACGATCTTCACCGTGATCGTCGTCATCGCCTCGAACGGGTTGAGGCTGAGCTTGGCGGCGGCGCCCGCGCCCATCACCACGATCATCGTTTCTCCGATGGCGCGCGAGGCAGCCAGAAGGATCGCGCCGACGATCCCAGGCAGCGCCGCCGGCAAAATCACCTGGCGTACGGTTTCGGACC
Source organism: Alphaproteobacteria bacterium (assembly GCA_018818925.1). Classification (GTDB taxonomy): domain Bacteria; phylum Pseudomonadota; class Alphaproteobacteria; order Rhizobiales; family Devosiaceae; genus JAHJQZ01. The sequence continues at coordinate 1,628 of JAHJQZ010000044.1, read as the reverse complement.
GGGTCGCGCCAAGTCCGTAGGAGCCGTCGCGCATCGCCTGCGGCACCGCGTTGATCACGTCATCGCTGAGCGAGGAGACGAAGGGGATGAGCATGATGCCCATCACGAGGCCGGCGGTCAGCACCGAGGACGAGGACGACCCAAGGCCAAGCGGCTGGGCTAGGTAATCGCGCAGCAACGGGCCGACCGTGATCAGGGCGAAAAGGCCGTAAACGATGGTCGGAATGCCGGCGAGCACCTCGATGGCCGGCTTGACCACCGATCGCACGGCCGGCGTAGCGTACTCGGCGAGGTAGATCGCGGCCATCATGCCGATCGGCACGGCAAAGGCCAGAGCGATGAAGGAGACGAAAAGCGTGCCCCAGAGCAGCGGCAGGATGCCGAGATCCGAGCCACCGCGGAATTGCGGATTCCACACCGCACTTAAGAAGAAGTCCTGGGCCGGATACAGCCTGAAGAATTCGACGGTTTCGAAGACCAGTGAAAGAACGATGCCGACGGTGGTCAGAATGGCCACCGTGGAGGACAGGATGAGGAGCGACTTGATCGCCGTTTCCGACACGTTCCGCGCGCGGTAATCGGGAGAAATCTTGGCATAGGCGAAGACTGCGCCGGCCAGCGCCAGCACGAGCACAACGACGGACATGGCCAGGCGGGCGAAGCCGGTCAGCTGGCGATACTCCTTAGCCGCGACGAAGACGGCCTGCTTGACGTTCGAACCCAGGGCAACGCCGACATCGGCAAGCCGGTCGCGCACATCCGTCAGGTCGGCGCGCATGTTCTGGACCTGGTCCTCGCTCAGGCGGCCCTGCGCCACGACGATATCCAGCCCGTCAGCGATGCGCCTGACGTCGGACATGATCAGGCCGAGCGAGCTGCCTTCCTCGATGCTCTCTATCGGGATGAGGGCGGAGACGCGGCTGTCGATGATCGCCGGTTGCGCCAGCATCCATACAAGCATCACCAGCAGGGCCGGCGCGGCAGCGAACAGGAAGACGGACTGCCCGTAATATCCCGGAAGCGAATGCAGCCGGATGATTTCTCCGTCGACGATCGCCAGGGAACGGCGGCGTCCCAGAATGAATCCAGCCGCCGCGATGACCACGACCAATAAAGCGAGCAGACCAGCATTCATGGGAAAAGCACCTTGTCAGCAAATTGGCGTTCGGGCGGCACCTTTAGGGCGCCGCCCGAAACCATTCGGTCGATGACTAGAGCGGACCCATCGCGGTGCCGCCATTGGCGACCATGGCTTGGGTCGCGGCCAGTTCCGGATCGGAAACCAGACCATAGGCAGCGAGCGGGCCATCCGGGCCGGCCATCTCGTCGGACACGAAGAAATCGACGTATTCCTGCAGGCCGGGGATCACGCCGAGATGAGCCATCTTGACGTAGAAGTAGAGCGGGCGCGACACGGGATATTCGCCGGAGGCGATGGTCTCGGTCGAGGGCAAGACGCCGCCCATGGTCGCGACCTGCAGCTTGTCGGTGTTGTTTTCATAGAACGACAGGCCGAACACGCCGAGAGCGGTCGGATTGGCCGCGAGACGAGCCAGGGTCTCGGTGTAGTCGCCGTCGATGTCGACGGAAACGCCATCGGTGCGCAGCTTGGTGCAGCCGCCTTCAAC
>JAHJQZ010000043.1 GCA_018818925.1 Alphaproteobacteria bacterium | reverse complement strand
TCAGATCGTAGGGCGTCATTTCGACGAGAACCTTGTCGCCGACCAGAACGCGGATGCGGTTCTTGCGCATGCGACCAGCCGTATGGGCGATGATCTCGTGTTCGTTCTCGAGTTTGACACGGAACGTCGCATTGGGCAGCAGTTCCGTGACCACGCCCGGAAATTCGAGCACTTCTTCCTTTGCCATTACTTCTCCTGGAATGGCCTGCCACTTCGGCAAGCCGAAAAACCCCGGAAAGACTCGTCCGGGGCCGAATTTGCGCGCAAGCTATAGGAAATCAAACGCTTTGTGAACTACCCGAGACCAGCGCGGCGAGTCGGTCGCGAACCCTTTGATCGAGCAGGTTCCTGACAGTGCGGTAGGCGGCGAGGCGCTGGTCGCGCGAACCGTCCTCGCGGCTCGGATCGGGCACGTCCCAGCGCTCGATGGACGAGGAAGCGATCCTGCGGGCGGCGACGGCGTCGGCGGCTTCTTCGGACATGGGCACGACGAGATCGAACTTGAGCGTCGCCAGTTCGTCGAGCGTATGGGGGGTATGCACCGACATATCGATGCTCAATTCGTCCATCACCTGGTGCACGAAGCCGTCGGCCATGCCGGAGCGGACGCCGGCGGAGCGGGCGATGATCTCGGCCGGAAAGGCGCGGCGGGCCAGCGCCGCAGCCATGGGCGAGCGCACCGCGTTCATCGAGCACACGAACAAAACGAGCGGCAGGGTGGCGTCGCGCGGGTCGATGCGGGCGGCATAGGGCTGGACGGCACAGATCAGCGTGAACAGCCGCCGGGCCGTCTCGTGGTCCATCGCAACCTTGCCGTTGAGCCGGGTGATCAAAAGGTCGGCGGCATCGTTGTGCAGGCCCCGCCGTCCCATGTCGACCGCCTCGATCTGGAAGGTGGAATTCGAGCGGACGGCGGCGAAATAGGCGTCGCGGATGCGGAAATAGTCACGGATCAGGCCGGAAAAGGGCGATAGCGACAGATAATGCGCCGCCACCGGCTCGAACGTGTCGGCGGCGCGGATGTCGAGCATGATGTAATTGCCCATGATCGACAAATGCAGTGCGAATGGTCCTTCCACCCCGACCTTGTCGGGGCGGAAGCGGTTCTGTTCGACCAGTTCGTCGATCGCCACGCGCCATTCGTGCTCGGCTTCGGGATTGATCGAGGTGATCGTATAGGGATCGAGCGTGACCGTCGCGATGCGGTCCGCGTCGCCGAAGGGCGCTGGTTCCGACCTAGCGGTTGAGGCGGATCGAGACGGATCGTCCATGGGCGCTCAGATCCTCCGATTCGGCCAATCGCACGCAAGCCGGACCCAGTTCCGCCAGCGCATCGGGCGTGCATTGGAGCACGGAAATGCGCTTGACGAAATCGAGAACGCCGAGGCCCGAGGCGAAACGCGCCGAACGCGCCGTCGGCAGCACATGATTGGTGCCCGCGAGATAGTCGCCGATGGCTTCGGGCGTGTGGTGGCCGAGAAAGACGGCGCCGGCATTCCTGACGCCACCAAGGAGCGCCATCGGGTCGGTGACCGACAGTTCGAGATGCTCGGGCGCCATGCGGTTGGCGATGGCGAGCGCCTCCTCGAGCGTTGCGACGGTGATGATGGCGCCGTATGTCTCCCAGCCCTCGCGGGTCAGTTCGGCACGCGGCAACAGCGCCACCTGCCGTTCGACCTCGGCGGCGACCGCGTCGGCGAGCCTTTGAGAGGTGACGACGGCAACGCCCTGGGCGCCGGCGCCGTGCTCGGTCTGGGCCAGCAGGTCGGCGGCGACATGAGCGGGGTTGGCGCTCTCGTCGGCGATGACCAGCACTTCGGACGGTCCGGCGATCATGTCGATGCCGACCGTGCCGAAGACCTGGCGCTTGGCGGCGGCGACATAGGCGTTGCCCGGCCCGACGATCTTGTCGACCGGTGCGATGGTTCTGGTTCCAAAGGCGAGCGCGGCGATGGCCTGGGCGCCGCCAATCCTGTAGATTTCGGTGACGCCGACGATTTTCGCCGCCGCCAGCACGGCGGGATTGACCTCGCCATTCGGCGTCGGCACGACCATGACCAGCCGATCCACGCCGGCGACGAGCGCCGGCACGGCATTCATCAGCACCGAGGACGGATAGGAGGCAAGGCCTCCCGGCACGTAGAGCCCGGCGGCGGTGACCGGCACCCATTTGGTGCCGAGGGTGACGCCGAGGTGATCGGTGTAGAGTTCGTCCTCGGGCTTTTGCCGGACATGGTGGGCGTGGATGCGGTCGCGCGCCAGGTTGAGGGCGTCGCGCAGCTCGCTGGAAATGCCGTCATGGGCGGCATCGATCTCGTCCCTGGTGAAGGCGAGCGTTTCCGGCGTCAGGGTGAGATGGTCGAATTTTTCCGTCAATTCGATGAGGGCGGCGTCGCCGCGGGCGCGGACATCGGCGATGATCCTTGCGACCGTCTCCCCCACTTCTACGGTCGTTTCGCGCTTTTGCGCCATGAAGGCATCGAAGGACGCGGCAAAGCCGTCCTCGCGGCTGGAGAGCATCAGGGGCATTGTCAATTCCGTTCCGGGGTCAGTCGCGTGCGGCGAAGCCTAGTCGCTGAGGTCGTGGGCAGGAACCGCCTTGGCCGCCCAGGCCGCGCCGAGGTCATGCAATCGCGCTTCGATGCACTCGACGTCAAGTGCCACGCTGCCGCCCCCGGCGAATTCGAGGGTGACGGTTCCGGCCGGAGCATCGGTTTCGCCAAAGGTGACGGCGAGCAGTTCGAGCACGCCCTCGCGGGCATCCGGATCGAAGCCGGCGGTGCGCGCGGCGGCGACATGGTCGAACCTCAGGGCGGCGCGCTTGCGCACGGCCTTTCCCTGGCCCCTGACACTGGTCCAGTCGAAACGGTTGAGCATGAGGGCGAAACGCTTTTCGGCGCGGGCGAAGCCCATATCCCCGACCCGAAGCACCGCGTCCTGCACCTGGGCGGAAACGATACCGAGATCCTCGGCGTCAAGAGCGATCAGCTTGAGTTCGGTCATGTCCTCGGCCTCTTATTCGCGTTCGCGGCACATTTGGGCATCTGCCGCGCGGAATGCAAGCCAAGTCTCGGGCCGAGGTAAACAAGCGCGGCTATGACGGCGGACAGAATTAGAGCATGTTCAGCAAAAGTGGATACCGGTTTTGCCGTTCGAACATGCGACCACTCAAGAACCTAGAGCTTGTCATCTATTGACGGAAGCAGCGCCTCCGCTTCCCTCCCCCTTGCGGGGAGGGATTGAGGGTGGGGGTCATGCGCCGGCGCTTGTGGCCCCACCCCACCCTGCCTGCCGGCATCCCTCCCCGTCAAAGGGGAGGGAAGCGTGTGGCGATTCCATGAGAAAATGACCGGCGCTAGGTCATGCGTTTTGAGTCCATCAAAACGTGACATGACCTGGCACTCGTCGAAACCTGTCTTACCCCTCGATGCGCTCGATGTCGGCGCCGCAGGCCCTGAGCTTTTCCTCGAGGCGCTCGAAGCCGCGATCGAGGTGATAGATGCGGTTGACCACCGTCTCGCCGCGCGCCGCAAGGCCGGCGATCACGAGCGAGACCGAGGCCCGCAAATCGGTGGCCATGACCTTGGCGCCCTTGAGCTCCGGCACGCCGGTGACATGCGCGGTCTGGCCCTCGATCTTGATGTCGGCGCCGAAACGCATGAGCTCGGCGACATGCATGAAGCGGTTCTCGAAAATCGTCTCGCGGATGGCGCTGACGCCATTGGCGCGGGTCATGAGCGCCATGAACTGGGCCTGAAGATCGGTCGGGAACCCGGGAAACGGGTCGATTTCGACATCGACCGCCGTCAACCCGTTGCCATTGCGCACGATTCTGATGCCGTTGGGTTCCACGGAGACCTCGGCGCCAGCCCTCGAAATGGCGTCGAGCGCCGTCTGCAGGTGGTCGGTCCGGGCGCCGGAGAGCAGGACATCGCCGCCGGTCATGGCCGCCGCCATGGCGAAGGTGCCGGTCTCGATGCGGTCGGGAATGACCTCGAAGCTGGTGCCGTGCAGGTCGGCAACACCCTCGATGACGAGCGTGCGACTGCCGATGCCGGAAATATGGGCGCCCATGGCAACGAGGCATTCGGCGACATTGGTGATTTCGGGTTCGATCGCGGCGTTTTCGATCACGGTCGTGCCACGCGCCAGCGTCGCGGCCATCATGATGGTGTGGGTGGCGCCGACCGAAACGCGCGGCAGCTCGACCCTTCCGCCGACGAGACCGCCCTTTGGCGCTTTTGCGACGACATAGCCTTCGTCGATAGCGATCTCGGCGCCGAGCTGCCTCAGGCCGTAAAGGAAGAAATCGACCGGTCGGGTGCCGATGGCGCAGCCGCCGGGCAGCGACACGCGCGCCTCGTGCATGCGGGCGAGCAGCGGACCGATGACCCAGAAGCTGGCGCGCATGGCCGAGACCAGCTCATAGGGCGCGCAGGTGTCGATGATCTCGGCGGCGGTCAGCGTCATCTGCTGGCCGCGGTCGTCGATGTCGACCGGGCGGCGGGCATGCACGCCGATGTCGACGCCGTGGTTTTCCAGAATGCGCTCGAGTTGCTTGACATCGGCGAGGCGCGGCACGTTGTTGAGCACCAGCGCTTCGGGCGTCAAAAGCGAAGCGATCATCAGGGGCAGTGCCGCATTCTTGGCGCCGGAAATCGGAATCGACCCGTTGAGCGCGTTTTCGCCCCGCAACCTGATCCTGTCCATCTTCGCTCCTTGTGACCGATCGTTTATGGTCGCGGTGTTTGCCGCGCAAAACCGGCATCCACTTCTCGCACACCACTCCTGCCGCCGGCGCGGCAGATTCGCCCATCCCGCAAACGGGCCGGCACCATAGTCCGAACCGGCCCGCAACGGAATATGTCCGAACGCAACCGGGACGCTAGCGATCCGGCTCCGGGTCGGGTCGGAGCTTTGGCCGAACCGGGTCGTCCGGCTTGCGGGCCTCGGCCTGTTTTTTCCGACGCCGGAGATTTTCCCTGAGTTTTGCGGCCAATCTTTGTTGGCGGGCATCGGTTTGGGCGCCGCGCGGCATGATCGCCATCCCTTCGGTATCGCTTGGGCCTGACCTGCCAGTTTTTTCGCCTTGCGTCCAGATTCGCGCTATGGCAGTAACACCGCGGTTTCACGGCTTCACGCCGTGGCCGCGCCAGAATGAGTGGTCGCGCGCTCGAACCGGAAAAGCGGTTCCCACTTTTCCTGAGCACGCTGCTATATAGAGTGGTCGCGCGCTCGAACCGGAAAAGCGGTTC
>JAHJQZ010000042.1 GCA_018818925.1 Alphaproteobacteria bacterium | reverse complement strand
GCCTTCGCCCGCCTCATCCGCCTCAACCTCATGCATCGGCGCGCACTCGACGAACTCAAATCACCACCAAATCCGCCCCCCAAGGACCCAAGGCAAATGACGCTGCAACTGGTCCCGGGCTAAACCGGACAGCAGTGGATCAAATCCGGGACGACCGGGGCGAGGGGGGTGCGACTGGGGAGCTTGCTGGTTGAGTTCCTCGTAGAGATCCCGCCAGTCCGGGTTGTCCTTTTCAATGAGGGCGATCTTCCAGGCGCGCTGCCAGTCCTTGAGCGTCTTCTCGCGCTGGATGGCGTCCCGCGGATCATCGAAGGCTTCCATGTGGACAAGGCGGTGAACCTTGTACCGTTTGGCAAACAGCGAACCCTTGCCCTGCCGATGCTCCCAGACGCGGCGCGCCATGTCGTTGGTAACGCCGATATAGAGCGTGCCGTGCAGGCGACTGGCGAGGATGTAGACAAAAAAGGCCAGGTGCCGGATTGCGCCGCCATTGGGTCCCGGGGTCAAGCCCCGGGAAGACCCGCTGGTGGAGAACAGGCGAAAAACCAGTCTCCCTGCCCCTGCCTCCCCGCGCCGCGCCGGCGTCCGCCACCCTTTCCGTCAGTCCATCGCGCCCCTGGCGTAGTTGGTCGGCAGCGCCGTTTCCTGCTTGACCGTTTCCATCGAGATATAGGCCGACATGTCAAAGAGCTCGATGCGGCCGACGAGCTGCTTGTAGATGAAATCGTAGTGCTCGACATTGGGCAGGACGAGCTTGAGGATATAGTCGAAATTGCCGGTCAGCCGGTGGACCTCGACGATCTCGGGGATGCCGGCGACGGCGTCGTGGAATTTCGCCAGCCAGTCGCGCGAATGCTGGCCGGTGCGCACGATGACAAAGACCGTGGTCGGCAGCCCCATCAGCGCCCGGTCGAGATGGGCGGCGCAGAAGGTGACGTAGCCGTCCTCTTTCAGCCGCGCGATGCGGCGCGAACAGGCCGACGGCGACAGCGCCACCGCCTCGGCCAGTTCGCCGACCGGCGTCTCGGCGTTGCGCTGCAACAGGCCCAACAGCTTGCGGTCGCGTTCATCCAGCATGCCGCATTGATGCATGAACCGCGTGCAGGTTGCAACTCGTCATCGCGTGAGCGCCGAATGGCGCTGCAAACGTGCAGAGATGCGAAGAGTGGCGCGCAGGAACGCGTGCTGGTTGCGCGGCGGCGGGCGCATGCTGGTCGGGTCAAAGCGGAGATGGGCATCATGAAGACAATCGGATTGATCGGCGGCATGTCGTGGGAATCGACGGCGGTCTATTACCAGCTGATCAACGAGGCGATGCGCGAACGGCTCGGCGGCCTGCATTCGGGCGAGATCGTGCTGCGCTCGCTCGATTTCGACGCCGTCGTCCGTCTGCAGACCGAGGGGCGCTGGGACGCGGCGGCCGACATGCTCGCCTCGGCCGGCGAGGGCCTGGTCAAGGCCGGCGCCGAATGCGTGCTCATTTGCACCAACACCATGCACCTGGTCAGCGCCCCGGTGGCCGAGCGGGCCGGCGTGCCGCTCATTGACATCATCGACGAAACCGCCGAGGCGCTGAAGCGCGCCGGCATCGTCCGGCCGCTGCTTCTGGCGACGCGCTACACCATGGAACACGGCTTTTACGCCGAGCGCATGAAAAGGCACGGCATCACCGTGTCGACGCCGGACGAAAAGGGCCGCCAGCGCATTCACGACGTGATTTTCGACGAGCTCTGCCAGGGCAGGATAGACGCACAATCGCGCAGCGACGTCCTCGGGCTCGTCGACGACGCCGTCCGCGGAGGGGCGGACGGCGTCATTCTCGGCTGCACCGAGATTTCGCTGCTGATCGATCCTGACGCTTTGCCGGTCAAGGGCTTCGATTCGACCCGCATCCATGCCGACGCGGCGGTGGCTTTCGCCCTCGCCGGGGCGCCGCAAATGGAAAGCGCGGCCTGAACCGGAGACCGTTCGGGCTAGCGCCCGAACAGGCGTTCGAGGTCTTTTTTCTTCAGTGCGACATAGGTCGGGCGGCCGTGGATGCACTGGCCGGAATGCGGGGTTCTTTCCATCTCGCGCAAGAGGGCGTTCATCTCCTCGGGCCTGAGGCGCCGGCCGGCGCGCACCGAGCCGTGGCAGGCCATGCGGCCGATCAGGGCGTCCATCCGGTCCGAAAGAGCCGGCGCGGCTTCCCATTCGGCAAGGCCGTCGGCGATGTCGCGGACGAGCGGCGCCACGTCGGTCGTACCGAGCAGGGACGGGGTGGCCGAAACGGCGATGGCCGCGGTGCCGAACCGTTCGAGCACGAGGCCCAGCCGTTCGAATTCCTGGGCGGCCGCCTCGATGCGGTTGCAGTCCTCCTCGGGCAGATCGACGACGACCGGGATGAGATGGGCCTGGCTCGCCACCAGCCCCGACGCCAGTTCCGCCTTGAAGCGCTCGTAGACCAGCCGCTCATGCGCCGCGTGCTGGTCGATCAGCACCAGCGTCTCGCCGGCCTCGGCGACGATATAGGTATCGAAAAACTGCGCCCGCGCCGCGCCGAGCGGGAAACCGCCGTCATCCGCCGTTGCCGAAGCGTTAAATCGTGCCGCCGGCTCGGCAAAACCCGGTTCGACGCCGTTCGGCATCCTGGAAAAAGCCGGCATTGCCTCGCCGGACGGGTTCCGCCAGACCGAACCCTGGACCGGTGCCGTCGGCTGCGGCGACCCGGCGGGCTCCGGGGCCGAAAAGCTCATGAGCGCCCGGTCGGCGAGGCTCGAACTCGCCTTGTAGCCGGCTTCGGCCAGCGCGTTCAGCATCGCCCTGATCGCCGCGCCGCGCACGGCGCCGGCATCGCGGAAGCGCAATTCGGTCTTGGCCGGATGGACGTTGACATCGACATCGCCGGGATCGACCGAGACGAACAGCGCCAGCGCCGGAAACCGGTCGCGAAAGACGAAATCGGCATAGGCGGCCCGGACGGCGCCGAGCAGCACCTTGTCGCGCACCGCCCGCCCGTTGACGAAATAGAACTGGGAAAGCGTATTGGCGCGCGTATAGGTCGGCAAGCCGGCGAGACCCGCGACGACCAGCCCGTCGCGGCTCAGTGCCAGCGTCATGGCGTTGTCGGTGAAATCGGGGCCCATGATTTCGGCGACGCGGTTTCTCAGCGCGCCCGGTCCGGAATGGGCGCCATACTTGAGCGGAGAGCGGTCGCTGCCCGAAAGCGTGAACGCCACTTCCGGATTGGCCATGGCCAGCCGCTTGACGATTTCGGTGATCGCCCCGGCTTCGGCCCGGTCGGACTTGAGGAATTTGAGGCGCGCCGGTACGGCGGCGAAGAGGTCGCGGACCTCAACGATTGTGCCCTGGTTCATCGCCTGCGGCTCGACCGGCGCCCGCCTGCCGCGCGCGACCCCGAGCCCGAGGCCCGATCCGGCTCCCTGCGGCCGCGAGGCGATGAAGAGCCCGGACACGGCGGCGATCGAGGCGAGCGCCTCGCCGCGAAAGCCGAGCGTTCTGATGTCGTCGAGGGTGTCGAGCGCAAGCTTCGAGGTCGCATGCCGCTCGACCGACAGGACGAGATCGGCTTCGTCCATGCCGTCGCCGTCGTCCTCGACGCGGATCAGGCCCTTGCCGCCGCCCGCCGTGGCGATGGCGATCCGCCGCGCCCCGGCGTCGATGGCGTTCTCGACAAGCTCCTTGACGACGCTGGCCGGACGCTCCACCACTTCGCCGGCGGCGATCCTGTTGATGAGGTCGTCTGGCAATTGCCGCACGGGCATGGGCGATTCTCCTTTGGCTGGAGACTAGAACATGAATCGGAAAAGAACACGCGATGGCGGCTGACGGTCCGATGGCCCGCGCGCTCGAACTGGCCGAAGCCGCCGCGCGCCATGGCGAGGTGCCGGTCGGCGCCGTCATCGTGCGCAACGGCGAGATCATTGCCGAGGCGATGAACGCCATGCGTTCGCTCAACGATCCGACGGCCCATGCCGAAATGCGCGTCATCCGCGAAGCGCTCGGCATTCTGAGCGCCGAACGGCTGACGGACTGCGATCTCTACGTGACGCTCGAACCCTGCACCATGTGCGCCGGCGCCATCGCCCATGCCCGCTTGCGGCGCCTTTATTATGGCGCGCCCGACCCCAAGGGCGGCGCCGTGGACAATGGCGTGCGTTTCTTTTCCGCGCCCACCTGCCACCACCGGCCGGAGGTGATCGCCGGGGTCAGCGAGAGCGCCGCGGCCGCTCTGTTGAGGGAGTTCTTTTCCGCCCGGCGATGAAGTCCTCGACCGCCGCGTCGACCTGGCGCTTGAACTGGAGCTTGACGCGGTCGCCGGCTTTCAGGATGTCCCTGACCCGCCAGAATTCGTGGGCCGAAAAGGTCTGCAGGTGCGGCCGGACATAGACATCGGGCGGATAGGCCGCCATCATGTGCGCCGTCAGGTGGTGGTCCATGATCTGCGCCGCGCCGGCGATGACATCGAGCGGCGAAGGCGCGCGCTGCAGCGCCTTCATGTTCGGCTCGCCGTTGACGTCGATCCCGATCAGGATGTCCGCCCCAGCCGAGGCCACATCGAGCGGCAGCGGATTGGCGACGCCGCCGTCGACAAGCATGCGTCCATCGATCCGCATGGGCAGGAACAGGCTCGGCACGGCGATGGAGGCGGCGATAGCCGGACGCAGCGGACCTTCGCCGAACACGACCTGGTTCCAGGCCTCGAAATCGGTGGCGACGGCAAATAACGGGGTACGCAGATCGGCGAAGTCCTCAACGAATCCATCCGGCAGGAAAGCCTCGACCACGTCCTGCGGATCGAGTTGCATATGCAGCCCGGTCTTGAAGAATTTTCTGAGGTCGCGGGTGTGCGAGGACCAGATGCGGCCGGAAATGGTCTGCATGTCGCCAAGCACATGCAGGGCGTGGGCACGCAGGGCGGCACCCGTCATGCCGGCGGCCCAGCCGGCGCCGATCAGCGCGCCGATCGAGGTGCCGGCGATCAGTGCCGGCCTGAGGCCGAGTTCGTCCATCGCCTCGATGCACGGAATATGCGCCAAACCGCGGGCCGAGCCGCCGCCAAGCGCCACGCCGATTCTGGGACCGCCTGCCAGGGTCATGGCCGCCTTTGCGAATGCCGAAACATGCTGTCGTTTCTAGCAGGGCGAAGTGGTGATTTCGTTACGGTTTTGCCAGTTCCCGCCCGACGGCCCGCCAGCCGATGTCGCGCCGGCAGAAGCCTTCGGGCCAGTCAATGGCATCGACGGCCCTGTAGGCGCGTGCCTGCGCCTCGGCGACCGTTGCGCCGAGGGCGGTGATGCTGAGCACGCGCCCGCCGCTGGCCAGCACCTTGCCGCCTTCCGCCTTGGTGCCGGCGTGAAAGACCTGCAGCGTCTCGTCGCCGAGGGCCTCGAGCCCGCCGATCACGCTGCCCGTGTCGTAGCTGCCCGGATAGCCCCTTGCCGCCATGACCACGGTCAGCGCCGCCTCGTCGCGCCATTCCGGTTTCACGCCGGCAAGATCGCCGCTGGCGGCGGCGACAAGCAGCTCCAGCAGGTCGGACCTGAGGCGCATCATCAGGACCTGGCATTCCGGATCGCCGAAGCGGACATTGTGCTCGATGAGCTTCGGCCCGGTCTTTGTCAGCATCAGCCCGGCAAAGAGCACGCCCTGGAACGGCATGCCGGCCTCGGCCATGCCGATAAAAGTCGGCGCGATGATCTCGCGCTCGATTTGCCCCAGAAGGGCGTCGCTGACCGCCGGCGCCGGCGAATAGGCGCCCATGCCGCCGGTATTGGGCCCGGTGTCGCCGTCCCCGACGCGCTTGTGGTCCTGGGCGCTGGCGAGGGTGACGAAGCTTTTACCGTCGCAAATGGCGAAAATGCTCGCCTCCTCGCCGACAAGGCATTCCTCGATGACCACTTCCGCCCCCGCCGCACCGAAGGCACCCGCAAAGCATTCCCTTATGGCGTGCTCGGCCTCGGCGACCGTCTCGGCGACGGTCACGCCCTTGCCGGCGGCGAGCCCGTCGGCCTTGACGACGATAGGGGCGCCTTTTGCGCGCACATGGGCCAGGGCGTCGTCCTCGTTGGCAAAGCGTTGATAGGCGGCCGTCGGGATGTTCATGCGGTCGCACAGCGCCTTGGTGAAGGCCTTCGAGCCTTCGAGCTGCGCCGCCCTGGCGCTCGGACCGAAAACGACGAGACCGGCGGCGCGTAAATCGTCCGCGAGGCCGTTGACGAGCGGCGCTTCCGGCCCGACGATAACGAGATCGATCCCCTGTTCGGCGCAGAACGTAGCGACCATCTCGTGATCGGTGACATCGAGCGCGACGTTCTCGCCTACTTGCGCCGTGCCGCCATTTCCCGGCGCGACGAAGAGTTTTGTCAGTTTCGGCGACTGGGTGAGCTTCCACCCGAGCGCGTGCTCGCGTCCGCCCGAACCGATGAGAAGAACCTTCATGCCTGCTCCCGCCCTGCTCAACCATCGCCGTCATTGCGAGGAGCAAAGCGACGAAGCAATCCAGAAGGCTCCAAGCGCTGTGGTTTGCGGCTCCTGGATTGCCGCGCTCCCTGCGGTCGCTCGCAATGACGGTCGAGCCTCTAGCACCTGTGTCGGCTTCTCGCCAGTCTTGACGCCTGCGGCGGATGCGGGCACCTGTTGGCAATGGCTGAAGCGCTTTCCAACGTGCCCGAATACTCGGTTTCCGACCTCTCGAACGCCGTCAAGCGGGCGCTCGAAGAGGGTTTCGACCATGTGCGCGTGCGCGGCGAGGTCGGGCGGCTGAGCCGGCCCGGCTCGGGGCACCTCTATTTCGATTTGAAGGACGAGAACGCCGTCATTTCGGCCGTCGCCTGGAAGGGCGTCGCCGCGCGCTGGCGCTTCCAGCCGGAGCAGGGGCTCGAAGTCATCGTCACCGGGCGGCTGACGACTTTTCCCGGCCAGTCGAAATACCAGATCATCGTCGAAACCGTCGAACCGGCCGGCATCGGCGCCCTGATGGCGCTTCTGGAGGAGCGCCGCAAGAAGCTCGCCGCCGAGGGCCTGTTCGACGCGGCGCGCAAAAAGGAACTGCCCTATCTGCCGCGCGTCATCGGCGTCGTCACCTCGCCGACCGGCGCCGTCATCCGCGACATCCTGCATCGCCTCGCCGACCGCTTTCCGACCCATGTGCTGGTCTGGCCGGTGCGGGTACAGGGCGAAAGCGCCGCCGCCGAGATCGCCGCCGCCATCAGGGGCTTCAACGCCCTGCCTGACGACGGACCGATCAAAAGGCCGGAGCTTCTGATCGTCGGACGCGGCGGCGGCTCGGTCGAGGATCTGTGGAGCTTCAATGAGGAAGTGGTGGTCCGCGCCGCCGCCGAATCGCTGATACCGCTCATATCCGCCGTCGGCCACGAAACCGATGTGACGCTCATCGACTACGCCGCCGACAGGCGCGCCCCGACCCCGACCGGCGCGGCGGAAATGGCGGTGCCGGTCCGGGGCGAACTCATCGCTTCTGTCGAGGACCTGGGCATCCGCCAGCGCCAGGCGCTGCGGCGCGCCACCGCCGGCCTCAAGGATCGCCTGCGCGCCGCCGAACGCGGATTGCCGCGGCCGCTCGACCTTCTGGCGACGGCCCGCCAGCGTCTCGATCTCGCCGCCAGCCGGCTGACGGCCGGTCTTGCCGGTGCCGCCGCGCAAAAGGCCGTCATGCTGGCAAGGCTCGATTCGCGCCTGGCGCCGCGGCTTCTCAGCCAGCAGACCGCCATCCGCCGCGACCGGCTGTCCGGCTTTGCCCTCCGGTTGACCCCGGCCTTCGGGCGCGTCCTCGGCCAGCGTCGCGACCGCCTGACCGGTCTCGGCAAGCTCGTCGACTCGCTGAGCTACCGGAATGTCCTGAGGCGCGGCTTTGCCCTTGTCACCGGCCCCGACGGCCAGCTCGTCCGCTCCGCCGCCGCGCTCGCCGACGGCGACAGCGTCTCGATCGGCTTTTCCGACGGCGCCCGGCCCGCGATCATCGGCGGCGACGGCCCGGTGCCGCCTTCGCCGAAGCCGCGCCCGGCCCGTTCCAAGCCCGAAGCCGACGATCAGTCTTCACTCTTTTGATCCTTTGCCCAAGACTCTATATTGGCGGCAAGAGGTACGACGCTGATGAATATTTTCGACCCCGGCTTTTCCGCCCAGGAAGCCAAGATCCGCTATCTCGACGCCGACTTCGTCATCACCAAGCCGGGCAGTTTCGTGCGCTGCGCCATCACCGGCAAGCCGATCCAGGTCGACGATCTCAAATACTGGAGCGTCGACAGGCAGGAGGCCTATGCCGATGCCGAAGCGGCGTTCGAGGCCTATCTGCGCCAGCTTGGATGAGGCTCGATCCGCCTGCCGCCGCCCCGAAGCGGGTCCTGTTCGTCGCCAACGGCAATGGCGAGGACTCGATGGCCGCCGAGATCGTCCGGCGCCTGCCCGAAGGCTTTGCGCCCGAGGCCTACCCGGTCGTCGGCGATGGCCGTGCCTATGACGGGCTTTGCCCGATCGTCGGTCCGCGCGCCAATGTGCCGTCCGAGGGCTGGCGCCACGCCAAGGGCTCGGTCGCCCGCGACTTGCGAGGCGGCATGCTGATGGGCGTTCCGCCCGCTGTTCGCTTTCTCAAGCGCCGGCGCGGCGCCCAGGACAAAGTCGTCGCCGTCGGCGACATGGTCGTGCCCGTGCTCTGCCTTCTCGCCGGGCTCAAGATCGACATCTATCTCGACGTGTTCAAGTCCGGCCATTCGCACCGCTATTCGGCTGCCGAGAAATGGGTGCTCGGGCGGGTGGCGCGAAAAACCTTCAACCGCGACGACATGCTTGCCGCCTCGTTGCGCAGGGTCGGCATGGACGCTGTCAGCGCCGGAAACGTCATGCTCGATACCGTTCCGCGCGGTTCCTACGACATGGCCTCCCGCCGCGCCCACCCGTTTGCCGTGACACTGATGCCGGGCAGCCGCGAATGGACCGGCGACAGCCTTGGGTTGCAGGTCGCGGCTCTCGAACGCCTGCCCAAGGACCTGGTCCCCGATGTCTTTCTGGCGCTGGCCGGCGGCCTCGACCCGGCAAGGCTGGCGAAAGAAACCGGCCTTGCCTTCGCGCCGCCCGAAACCGGTGCGCCCGGCGATGCCGGCACGCTTTCAGGCACCGGCCTGGTGCTCCATCTGGCGCGCGGTGTCGCCGGCAACCTGATCGAGGGGTCCGATCTCGTTCTGTCGCAGGCCGGCACCGGCACCCAGCAGGCCCTTGGCCTCGGCAAGCCGGTCATCACCTTCGATCGTGCCGGCAACAGGCGAAAGCGCATGCGCGACGAACAGGCATTGATGGGCGAAGCCCGCCGCCTGATGCCCGAGGATGCCGACGCCGTGGCAGCCGAAATGGCAAGGCTGTTGCGCGACCCGGTCTTGCGGGCGCGATTGGGCGAAATCGGCAAGCAGCGCCTCGGCGGACCGGGCACGATACCGGCGGTGATCGCGGAATTGCGGAAGTAGGGTGTCTGCAGTCTTCACCTCTCCCCCAAGGGAGAGGTCAAGCAGCGCTCCTCAGTCGTTCTCGGGATCGAGCAGCTTGTGCATGTGGACGATGAAATAGCGCTGGTGCGCATTGTCCACCGTCATCTGCGCCTTGGCCTTCCAGGCGGCATAGGCGCTGGCGTAATCGGGATAGATGCCGACGATGTCGAGAGCGTCGAGATCCTTGAAGGTCACCTCGCTAAGCGATTCCATCTCGCCGCCGAAGACCAGGTGCAGAAGCTGCTTTGCCCGCGCTGCGCTCATAGACCCTGCCTCATTGCTTGCTGTGCGTCCGTTGCCTCCGCCGGGCAGCCGTAAACCCGGCGCAAGGCGTCGTGCAGCGGCGCTTTTAGCCCCGGCTCGGCAAAGGCCGCAAGTCCGGCATGGCGGGTTTCCCGCTTGTTGAACACCAGCGGCCCGGCGCACACATCCTCGAAACCGACGCCGCATTCGGCCAGGATCGCCGCCGCGCCGGCAATGTCCCAGTCCTGGGCGCCGCGCCGGCCGGCCACGGCATCGAACCGGCCGGTGGCCACCTGGACCAGACGATAGGCGATCGAGGGCAGGGCCGGTCCGTGTTCGTAGTCGACGCCGGCTTCGGCGAGTTCGCGATGGATGGCGCCCGGCGCCGGGATCACCAGCTTGCCGCCTTTGTGCGGCTGTCGCCGCAACGGGACGCCGTTGATCCGGGCACCGAAGCCGGCACGGGCGTCGAACAGTTCGTCGCGCGCCGGCGCAAAGATCACTCCGGCGACGGCAATGCCGTCCTCGACGATCGCCAGCGACACGGTCCAGCAGTCCTCGCCGCGGATATAGGCGCGGGTGCCGTCGATCGGATCGACAATGAACGTCCGACGCCTGTCGAGCCGGCTCTCGTCGTCGACGCTTTCCTCGCTCAGCCAGCCGTAATCGGGCCGGGCGCCGCACAGCGACGCCCTGAGGAACTGGTCGACGATGATGTCGGCCTCGGTGACCGGCGATTCATTCGCCTTTGTCCAGGTCTTGATCGGCTGGCGGAAGCGGCTGAGCGCCAGGATGCCCGCCGCCACAGCGTTGGAGCGGAGCAGTTCAAGATCGTCCGACAGGTCCTGGATGGGCGCCAAGTCCGGTTTCGCCTTTTTTGGAACGTCGCCGCCTTGTTATGCGAGCGCGGAGGTCCGCGCAACTCCCGTGGCGCGCGAAAGGCGAGTCACCTCCCGCTAACCCTTTTGGAAATCACAAAAACTTAACCGACTTTCTTAAGCGGGGAGGAAAGGGCGGCGGGTATCTTCACGCTAAACGGGGGCAAAAAAGCAATGGCTCTCGAAGTTAGCAGGAAGGTTGGCAACATGAAATACGGCGCAAAGATCGAAGGATCGAACGTCGTTCCGCTGTTCGGAGGCGGACGCCTCGCGGATCGCTGCTCGGAAGCGGACAACGACAACGGCACCCGCAAGTCCGTGTGCACCGTGACCGTGCGCAAGCGTCTTCCGGAGAGCGGCGTCATGGTCAAGATCAAGGTGCCGGTGACCGAGTTCTATGGCGTTTCCGTGTCGACCGCCATTTCCGAGGAAGGGGTTCTGTCGAGCGCCATCGAGCTCGTGCACCACGACGAAACCCTCACCTACAAGGTGTTCGAGGAGACCGGCAACGCCAATGTCGTCGCCGAGTGGCAGAACTGGGGCCGCAAGCTGCGCCTGCCCCTCTATATCCGTGCCGGCGACGGCACGCTCATGCCCTATTCGCAGCGCGTCTCCGGCGTCATCGTCGGCGACGATACCAATCGCCGGCGTCTTGGCACTGACGCCAGCCGCCGTCCGCGCTTTCTCAATCGCCGCAAGGTCGGTGAAACCGAAAGCGCCTGAGCGCCCTCCGCATGAATCCACCCGTCGAGGAGATCAAATTCTCGACCTCCAGCGAACGGCCCGGCTGCGTCCCGGGCCGTTTTGCCTGGCGGGATTGATGGCTGATCACTTGATTTGCATCAAATGCTTGCAGCCGCTCTGCTCTGTATAGTCCGTCAAGGCTCGGGCCAAAGCCCGAGCCAGCCGACCCGCGCGAGGCGGAAATGCATTTCGGCAGGCGTATTGCGGCGTTTGATGGAAGTCCGGTTGGCCGTCGTGTGCTGTCCGGCCTGCTCCTTGCCTTTGCCGCCATTTTTCTTTTTGGCCTGCCGGCCGCCATCGCGCAGAACGCCGATGCCCTGACCGACATCCTCAAGGGCGGGTCCGGTTCGCCCGGCCTGCCCGCCTTCGACAATCCGGCGCCACCCGTCACGACCTTTCCCGCCACGACGCTTCCCGGCTTCGAGCCGTCGCAGCCGGCTTTATCGACGCCACAGCCGCAACAGACGTTCGAGACCGACGTTACGACCCTCGACGGCACCTCCCTCGACGACACCTCCCTCGAGCTCCGCTATGACGGCGAGGCCGCCGGGGACGGACGCCGGGCCAGGCTCGATCTCTCCTTCGACGGCAACGTCGTGACCGGCACGATGTGGATCCAGTCGGTCTGCGAGCAGAACATCCATCTCGGCGGCGCCGACCTGAACTTGCGAGCAACCCTCAGCGGCGTCTGGGAAAGCAAGGAGGGCTCGATCGACGGCACCTGGGAAGGCACGGAGCATTTCTGCGGCACCGACGCCCCCAATCACGGCACGTTCAAGTTCTTCCTCAAGGACGACGGCTATTTCGACCCGGTCCTGCATATGCGCATCGAAGGCGAGAACGGCCGCTATGGCTGGAATTTCCCGCCCACGAACAAGGTCTATATCGACGGCGGTGCCGCCGATCCGGGTGCCACGCCCTCGGATGATGCCGATCCGGGCAAGGACGGCAAGACCGACGACGACAAGGACGACGGCAAAGACCCGCCGCCGGACGAGATCGATCCCGACAGCGTCACCGACGTCATCTTGCTGCCGAGCCTTCTGGCCATGTCTCCCGGCGAATTCGCCGAATTGCCCTTCGTGCAGGCCGTGGTCGGCGACGAGGCCCAGCGGGTCTATGTTCCCGATTCCAGCCTCAGATGGGGCAGCCTGCCTGCCGGTTCGCTCGAAATGCGCGACGGCAAGTTCTTCCTGAGGGAGTCGGCCAAGGACGGCGAGGAAATCCCCTTCGAGGTGCTCGTGACCCTCGGCGAGCGTCAATGGACCCTTGCCGGCAAGGTTCGCGTCTATGGCAAGCAGCCGCTCGGCTCGATTTCGGGCTTTGTCACCTTCGACTACTCGCCGGGGATCTACCCCTATCCGGCGCTCGATCCGAAAAGCGCCGAGGTCGAGCTGCATCGCGGCACCACGCTCGGGGCACCGATCGCCGTGATCATGGCAAACGCGGATGGCAGTTACCGCTTCGAGAACCTGCCCGAGGGCTATTACGTCATCGGCGTGCGCAAACTGGTTCCGCCCGATTTCCCGCCCGGCTACGTGCTCGATACCGGTTCGGCACCCTGGCGCTCGATGACCGTCTCCATACCCGACGAGGTCTGGGTGGAAGCGGCCGACGCGATGCAGGTGGTCTGGGACCGCCAGCACATTTCCGTTTCGGCCAAGGTGCGTCTGCCGCCCAAGACCGAGGGCGCGATCTACGGCCGCGTCCATTACCGCGACAAGGGCATCGAGGGCGTGACGGTCATCGCCCGCCAGGTCGGCAGCACCGGCGTCAAGCGTGAAGTGACCTCGGGTCGGGATGGCGTCTACATTCTCGAGATCGACGATCTGCCCGGCGGCACCTACTGGATCACCGCCGAAAAATACGTCACCCCGCGCTGGGCCGGCCCGGACGACCTGCTCGACATCGCCTCGACGCGGCAGGAAACGCCCATTCTGGTCTCGAGCCCGCTCTCCGATCCGCGCGGCCTGGAGTTCCACATCGAACTCGACACGCGCATCGCCATCTTCGGCGGCTCACGCACGCCGGTGGAACCGATCACGCTGCCGGGCGAGGGCTAGCACGGCGCCTGATTCCAAAGTGTGTTGAGACTGCGCCGCATCCGAGCCACTATTTCTGATGCCTATGTGCCGGCGTCCACGTAGTGGCGCACGACGGCACGGATTTGCGGCGCGCACTTGTAGATGTCCTCAAGCCGAGCGATGTCGTGCCTTGTTTCATTCTTTTCCGCGTCGAACAGCGTGACGAACTTGGTGCGCCCGTTGAAGTGAAGGCGAGCTACTGGCTTGCGATTGTTGTCGTCGAACAGGACGGCAAAATAGGATCGCGCATCGCGAGCGGCGATTCGATCTACTGGCGCAGCCTCCGCAGCGATAGCGCGAACGATCAGGAAACCCTGCAGCTCCTCCTCGGTGGTTTCGATCTCTTGGGCGGTTTGCTCGCTGTCGCCGGCATCAGTGGAAGAGGTTTCCTCGTTAAGTGCGACGTTTATTCGCGCACGCACCCGTTGCCGGAACAGGTCGTCGAAAGCGCGTTTCACTATCGGTGTGAGGTTTTCGACGACGGACGCCGTCACGTGCGATTCATAGAAGCTCTTGGCGACCATGCGAACGAATGCTTCGTCGGGACTGTCCCATTGGCTCTTGATAAAAGCCATTGCCGATTTGAGATACTTGAGCGACGAAGCCGCCTGCCGGATACCTGCAATGTTGAAATGCTTCTTGTGGAACCGCTCAAGCTCGTGAAGGTCGCTCTCGTCATAGGCCAGCAGATCGAACCTGAAGAATGGGTTTTCATCCATGCGGTTTGGCGCATCGATATCTGAAAAGAACCAGAATTCCAGTCCGTTCGTGAGGATAGCGATTTTCGCGTCGAGCGTGTGGAAGTATCTGAAAAGCTGACTGAATTGTGCGTTTCGGAGGCTTGTCGAGATCGCCTTGCACTCAACCAGATACTCGATTTTGTCGCCGATCTTCACGGCGTAGTCGATCTTCTCTCCCTTTTTCAGCCCAATGTCCGCGATGTATTCGGGGATCACTTGCGACGGGTCGAAGACATCGAATCCAAGGCAGCGCAAGAACGGCAGGATCACAGCATTTTTTGTTGCCTCTTCGGTTTGAGCGACCGATTGCGCCGCTATTGCGCGTTTCGCGAGATCGTCAACTTCTTCCTTGAACGTCACTTCAATATCCCCCCAAAAACAACGTCCCTAATAGCACTCCTATTTTCGCACTAAAACTGCGCCTGAATCCAGAGCGCCAGCGTGAAGGTGAGGCCGACATAGTGGTTGGCCTTGAAGCGGACGAGGCAGTTTTTCGGGTCGTCGGGATCAAGGGTCACGACCTGCCAGAAAAGGATCAACGCCGTCGGGATGCTGGCGAGGAGGAAAATCGTCCAGCCCTCAGCCGCCATGCCGGCCCAGATCCATAGTGCCAGCGCGCTGGCATAGAACAGCGCCACCATCACCCGCGCCTGTGTGCCGAACAGGCGTGCCGTCGACCTGACCCCGATCAACGCATCGTCCTCGACGTCCTGCAGGGCATAGATCGTGTCGTAGCCGATGGTCCACAGGATGGCGCCGAAATACATGAGATAGGCCGGCAGGTGCAGTGCGCCGAATTCGGACGACCAGCCGACCAGCGCCCCCCAGGAAAAGGCGAGGCCGAGGAAAAGCTGCGGCCACCAGGTGATGCGCTTCATGAAGGGGTAGATGGCGACGAGCGCCAGCGAGGCAATGCCGAGCCAGATGGTGAACCCGTTGAACTGGACGAGAACGACAAGGCCAACCAGCGATTGCAGAACCAGCCAGGCGATCGCCTGAACCAGGCTGACCCGACCGCTGGCGAGCGGGCGCTCGCGGGTGCGGGCGACCTTGCTGTCGATGTCGCGGTCAACGATGTCGTTGAACGTGCATCCGGCGCCGCGCATGGCCACGGCGCCGATCAGGAACAGGGCGAAGGACACAAAGTCGTAGGCGACCATCGGTTGCGCCACGGCGACGAGCCCGAGCGACATGGCACAGGGCCAGAACAACAGCCAGAAGCCGATCGGCCGGTCCCAGCGCGCCAGCCGCGCATAGGGTTTTGCGAATTCGGGCGCGAACCTGTCCACCCAATTGCCCGTGCCGGCGTCGGCGATGCGGTCCGTTCCGTCCTGTTGCGATTGCATGCTGTCGTGCCTCTGCGCTATGCCGGGGACACTAGAGCCGTATCCGCTCCGATTGAACCAGATCGGATGCTCTAGGTTGTTCAGTTGTCGCGTTCGTCGGGTGATCGATTCGCGGGGAACGATCACCGATCCTTCTCACTCGAACCGGAAAAGCGATAACCACTTATCCCGAAAACGCTAGTCCCGCGTTTTGCCAGGTCAACAAACCATGCCGCGCACCCACGCCACCCTGCCGCGCCTTTTCGTCGACGATCCGCTCCGCGCGGGGGCGGAACTGGCGCTCGGCCACGATCAGGTGACCTATCTGGTCTCGGTGCTGCGGCGCGGCACCGGGGACCGGGTGGTCCTGTTCAACGGGCGCGACGGCGCCTGGCTTTGCGAGATCGTCGAAGCCAGCCGCAAGCTCGTCCGCCTCGCGCCGGTCGCATGCATCGCGGCACAGACATCGCAATCCGACCTCTGGTACGGCTTTGCGCCATTGAAGACCGCCCGCCTCGACTATGTCGTGCAGAAGGCGACCGAAATGGGGGTCGGCATCATCCAGCCGGTCATCACCCGCCGCACCCAGGTTTCCCGCATCAAGCGCGAACGTATGCGCGCCAACGCGCTCGAAGCGGCGGAACAATGCGAGGTCCTGACCCTGCCCGAAATCCGCGACGAGATCGGTCTCGACAGGCTCATCGCCCTTTGGGCCGAAACCGAGGGCGACCGCGTGCTGGTCGTGGCCGACGAGGCGGCGCCTTCCGGTTCGCCGGTCGAGGCGCTGCGCGCCCTCGCCGACCGTCGGGTCGGTCTCCTTGTCGGTCCGGAAGGCGGTTTCGACGACGAGGAACGGGCGCTTCTCATGCGGCAAAGCTTCGTCTTGCCGGTCTCGCTCGGGCCGCGCATCCTGCGCGCCGATACGGCTGCCGTCGCCGCCCTGGCCGTCATGCAGTCGATCATCGGCGATTGGCGATAAGGCCATTGCATTCCGTCCGGCCGGCGCTATGGTCGCCGCCCCGGCCCGCACATTTTTATCGTCCCCCCGCGTCTCAAGGAGCGTTTCCATGTCCATGGCCACTGACGACGGCGACTCGCCGTTGATCGAGTCACGCGCCGACCTCATCGAGGCGCTGTCGCACGGCGCCAAGGCGAAATCCGACTGGCGCATCGGCACTGAGCACGAAAAATTCGTCTTCTACCGCATCGAGAACAAGCCGGTGCCCTATGAGGGCGAGCGCGGCATAAGGGCGATCCTTGAGGCTATCGTCGCCGAGGAGGACTGGATACCGGTGCTCGACGGCGACAATGTCATCGGCCTCAGGTGTTCGGAAACCAAGGCCGCGGTCTCGCTCGAACCGGGTGGCCAGCTCGAACTCAGCGGCGCACCACTCGAGACCATCCATCGCATCTGCCGCGAGACCAACGACCACCTGAAGATATTGCGGCGCATCGCCGACCCGATGCGCATCGCCTTTCTCGGCCTCGGCGTCGCCCCGACCTGGAGCGTTGCCGACATGCCGATGATGCCGAAGTCGCGCTATGCGATCATGAAGCCCTATATGGAGAAAAAGGGGCGTCTTGGCACCTCGATGATGTTCCGCTCCTGCACGGTGCAGGCCAATCTCGATTTCGGCGACGAGGCGGACATGGTCAAGAAGCTGCGCGTCGGCCTCGCCCTGCAGCCGATCGTGACGGCGCTGTTCGCCAACTCGCCGTTCCTCGATGGCAAGCCTAGCGGTTACCGCTCGTTCCGCTCGGAAATCTGGCGCGACACCGATCCGGATCGCACCGGCATGCTGCCCTTCGCCTTCGAAGACGGCATGAGCTTTGAGCGCTATGTCGACTATGCCCTCGACGTGCCGATGTATTTCGTCCGGCGCGAGGGCCGCTATATCGACGTGGCCGGCGAGAGCTTCCGCGCCTTCCTCGATGGCAGACTGCCGCAGCTTCCCGGCGAGAAGCCGACAAGGGCCGACTGGGAAGATCATTTGTCGACCATCTTCCCCGAAGTGAGGCTCAAATCCTTCCTCGAAATGCGCGGCGCCGATGGCAGCCCCTGGCAGGAAATCTGCGCCCTGCCGGCCTTGTGGACCGGCATCTTCTACGACACGACGGCGCTCGACGCCGCCTGGGACCTCGTCAAGGACTGGACCGAAGAGGAGCGCCAGACCCTCAGGGACGCGGTTCCGAGGATGGCGCTCAAGACGCCCTTCCGCGACCGCACCGTCGCCGACATCGCCCGCGAAGTCGTCAACATCTCGCGCATCGGCCTTGTCGCCCGCCACAACACCAATTGGGAAGGCGCCGACGAGTCGGTGTTCCTGCGCCCGCTCGAAAACACATTGAGCCTCGGCAAGACCCGCGCCGACCGCCTGCTCGACCTCTACCACACCGCCTGGGGCGGCGACATTTCACGCGTGTTCACCGACGCGGCATACTAGTCATGTACTGCCAGATACTGGCAGGGTGAAGAAATAGCCTTCAGGCACTCAACACGGGAGTGCCCCATGGCCAAGACGACCTATCACGGCTCCTGCTATTGCAAGGCGGTGCGCTATTCGGCGGAGATCGATTTCGAGACGACGCCGACCGGACGCTGCAATTGCACATCCTGCCGCAAGCGGCGCTGGTGGAGCGCCCAGATCGTGCCCGAGGATTTTCATCTCGAGGCCGGCGAAGATCATGTGCTGAAGATCAAAACCGGCGGCGGTTCGCTGCTTCACCTCTGCCCGAGCTGCGGCGTGCTGGTCTTCAGCACGATGGACAAGCAGGACTGGAACGACGGTCCGCGCGTCAGCATCAGCGTATCGAGCCTTGACGATCTCGACGTCGAGACCCTGCTCGCCGCACCGACAGTTTATTACGACGGGCTGCACGACAACTGGTGGAACGCGCCCGACGAGGTCCGACATCTCTAGGCGGTTTCGGACACGCTGAAGTCCTGTCTCTCGATTCGCCGATGAGACAACGCGCGACACTCGACCGTCTGGGCTGTGAAGTGTGATTCCGTCATAACGCGACGTGGCCAGGCTGTGTCACGCATGCCGAGGCAAAAGGGGGCCCTGTCATGGGATTCATCACGCTCGATCCGCAAAGCATTGCCGGTTCTCACATCTGTTGCGCCATCTCCGACACGAAATGCACTGCCGGCTACGCGGCCAAGAAGGCCTGGCTCACCGATCAACACGCTCTCGGCTTTCGCTTCCATCGGCTCGACGAGCGCGGCAAGGTCTTTGTCGAATACGGGCCGGGTGAGTTCGCCTTCATGCCGGTGCGCGCGCCGGACTGGCTTGTTTTGGGCTGTTTCTGGGTTTCCGGGCGCTTCAAGGGAGAGGGGAACGGAAAGGCTCTGCTCGCCCATGTCCTTGACGAGGCTCATGCCCAGGGGCGAGCCGGTGTCGTTTCGGTGGTCGGCCGCAAGAAGATGCATTTCATGAGCGACGGTGCCTGGCTGCGCCGTCAGGGTTTTCGCGAAGTCGACGCCATCGACAGCGGTTTCGTCCTGCTCGCGCGCGAACTCGACGCCGGTGCAGGCGCCATGCCGGCACGCTTTGCCGACAGCGCCCGCAATCCGCCCGGTAACATGGCAAAGGGCGTGACGGTCTACTACTCGGCGCGCTGTCCGTTCACCGACTATTATGTCGGGCAAATGTTGCCCGAGGCCTGCCGCAATCGCGGTCTCGAACTGACCGTCCACAAGCTCGAGTCCCTGAGCGATGCTCAGGCGGCACCCAGTCCGGCCACGGTGTTCAGCCTGTTCCTCGATGGCAGGTTCGTCACCACCGATCTGAGCGCCTGCATCGACACCCGTTTCGACAAGGTGGTCGGCAAGGCACTCGTTTAGCCCGTCGGCGGGCGCTGACGCCTACTTCGTCTGCCGCTCAAAGACCCGCGTGCCGACCCAGGCCGACAGCACCAGCAGCGCCACCGCCAGCCCGAAGCCCAAGAGCACCGTCCCGTTCCAGATCTCGTCGCGGAAGACGAAGCGCAGCGCCGTCACCATGTGCTTGAACGGATTGAGGTCCGAAAGCACCTGCAGCCAGCCCGGCGCCAGGCTCATCGGCAACAGGATGCCGGAGAGCAAAAGGATCGGCAGGGCGAAGGTGTTGACGATCGGGGCGAAGCTGTCCTCGGACTTGAGCGCCAGCCCGGCGGCATAGCTCAGGGCCGAAAACGAGGCGCCGAGCAGCACCATGAGCAACAGGCCGAGCGCCAGGGCATGCAGTGGCACCGCGAGCCCGAACAGGAAGGCCGCGCCGCTCAACAGGCAGCCCTGGATGAACAAGACGACGATGTCGCGCATCACCCGCCCGACAATCAGCGCCGCCCGGCTGGCCGGCGACACCATCTGCCGGTCGATGACGCCCGAACGCCATTCGTAGATGATGGCGAAGCCGACAAAGGCGCCGCCGAAAATGCCGAGCTGGACGAGAAGGCCGGGCACGAAGACCAGCCAGGCATTACCCGGCGGAAAGCCCGGCATGCCGGCCATCTGCGTCAGCAGCGGCCCGAACAGGGCGAGATAAAGGATCGGCTGCAACAGCCCGATGACGATCCAGAGCGGGTTTTGCGAGGAGATGATGATGGCGCGTTTGAAAACGATCCAGGAGTCGCGGAAAAAGGTCATCATTGGCACTCCCTGAGGGGCGATGGTGCGACGCATACGTCATTGTGAGGAGCGAAGCGACGAAGCAATCCAGAATGCAGCAAGCGCCTGGGTTCGAGGCATTCTGGATTGCCGCGCGCCCCTTGGGCGCTCGCAATGACGGCGGCTGGTTTCGCTTCATTCGGCATGCGTCAGTCTCTCAGGGTTCTGCCGGTCAGGGTCAAAAAGACGTCATCGAGGGTCGGGCGGGCGATCTCGGCGCCGATGGGCTCGATCCCGGCCTGGGTCAGCTGCCTGAGATAGACGGGCAGCACGATTGCCCCCTTCGGGATCTGATAGTGCAGCACATTGGCTTCGGTGACGATATTGGCGACGCCGGCGAGCGTGTTGGCGATGTCGGCGGCCCTGGCGGCCTGCTCGCCGTCGCGCAGGGTGAAGGTCAGCGAATCGCCCGAAACGCGCGCTTTGAGCGCGGCGGAGGTGCCTTCGCCGACGATGACGCCGTGGTCGATGATCAGCAGCCGGTCGGAAAGCGAATCCGCCTCATCCATGTAGTGGGTCGTCAGGAACACCGTCGTGCCGAACTGGTCCCTGAGTTTTCTGATGTGGTGCCACAGATTGGCGCGCGACTGCGGGTCGAGACCGGTCGAGGGCTCGTCGAGAAAGACAAGCTGCGGCCGGTGGATCAGGCCCATGACGATGTCGAGCCGCCGGCGCTGTCCACCCGACAGCGATTCGCATTTGCGGTCCCATACGTCTTCGAGATCGAGCGCCGACAGGAGCTCCTCGCCGCGTTGGCGCGCCTGTTTCGGGGTAAGGCCGAACAGCTCGGCCTGCGAAGTGATTTCAAGGCCGGCCCTGGCGATGCCGGCGGTGGTGCCGCCCTGGGCGACATAGCCGATGCGCCGCCGCACGCCGCGCGGGTCGCGCCGCAGATCGCAGCCGGCGACAATTGCTTCGCCATCGCTCGGTTCCAGAAGCGTCGTCAGCATCTTGAGCGTCGTCGTCTTGCCAGCGCCATTCGGGCCGAGGAAGCCGACGATCTCGCCGGCTGCAACCGTCAGGTCGATGCCGCGAACGGCCTCGATGTTCTTGCCACGGGCCCGGAATGTGCGCTTGAGGCCATGCGCCTCGATCATGTTCTGAGAAAGCGTCTCAATCATCTTGCGTTGCGCCATTATTTCAGTATGCTGATATCTTATGAGTCAAGATATTCACATGTCAAGAGAAAAACGGGAAGCCCTTGATCGGCTGGTCGCGGCGATCCGGCAATCGCAGACGGCCAACGACAGGATGGACGAGGCCTTTGCCGACCTGCTCGGCATCAACCGCACCGACGGGCGGTGTCTGGATATTGTCCAAAGGCTCGGTCAGATAACGGCAGGAGAACTGGCGCGGCAATCAGGGCTGACGACCGGTGCCGTCACCGCCGTGATCGACCGGCTGGAGATGGCCGGCTATCTCCGTCGCATCCGCGATGCGGCGGACCGCCGCAAGGTCTTTGTCGAGCTGACCGAACTGGCCGAGGCGATCACCGACGCAGTTTATCGCCGGATTGACGAAATCAGCGACGCCGGCATGGGTGCGCTCGCCATCGAGCAGCTGGAACTGATCGCCAGGTTCCTGCACACCGGCGCCCGTCTCAACGCCGTGCTGGCGGACTTCTTGCGCGACTATGTTGACCCCCAGGCTCGTGATCCCGTCGAACGGCTGCGCGCGGCCAAGAACTTCGCCGCCCGCGTCGGCCGCGAACGCGGCGCGATCATGGCCGAGATGGCCGCCGCCTGGAACGAACCGCCGCCGGACATTCCCTCGGGCAGGCGCTAGAGCCGGTTATTTTCTCATGGAATCGCCACACGCTTCCCTCCCCTTTGACGGGGAGGGCAATCGCATATGGCAACGGTGTGCCGTGTGGCTCCACCCTCACCCGCCCTTCGGGCACCCTCTCCCGTCAAGGGAGAGGGGGACTACGGCAGACCTTGCCGCATTCTTTCCTTCTCCCCTTGCGGGAGAAGGTGGCGCGAAGCGCCGGATGAGGGGGGCTGCGCAGCCATGTGCGATTGCCCTCCCCGCAAGGGGGAGGCAAGCAAGGGCGCTGCTTCCGTCAATAGATGACAGGCTTTGGCGAGGGCCGCCTATTCCGCCGCAAAGCTCGACAGCGACTCGTGGCTGTCGAGATTGCCCATCTCGGAAATGATGTGGTTGGCCAGCGCGTCGTAGATGCCGCCATAGGCATGCGAACCGCGCATCAGGGCGATCTGGGCGTCGTTGAGGTGGGGCAGGGGGAACTTGTCCGCCTGCGTGATCACCTTCATGCCCGGCTGCAAGGCGCTTTCCGGCAGATAGCCGACGGCGAGATCCGACATCACGGCGCCGATGATGGCCGTGGCGTTGGACGAGGTATAGGCGATGCGGTAGTCGATCCCGACCCGCGCCAGCGCGTCGACCGCGCCGGCCCGCCAGAAGCAGCGCTTGGTGCCGCAGGCCAGCGGCAGCGGGTCCTGGTGCAGCGCCGTGCCTTCCGGCGCGGTGACCCAGAACATGCGCTCGGTGCGGAACAGCTCGCCGAATTCGTGGCTCGTGCCTTGCGTGAAGACGATGAGGTCGAACCGGCCCGAGCTCATGCCGTCGAGCAGGTCTTCCGAGGCCAGGCACCGCACGTCGACGGTGATGCGCGGATGGGTCTTCTGGAAGCTCGACAGGATGATCGGCAACAGCTTGACGGCGTAGTCGTCGGGCACGCCGAAGCGGATATTGCCGGCCAGATCCTCGTCGTTGAAGAAATCGATGATCTCGGCATTGAGCCTGAGCATGCGCCGCGCCCGCGTGTAGACGGCCTCGCCCTCGGCCGTCAGCGACACCGTCCGCCCCTCGCGGCTGAGCAGCGTCTTGCCGAGGCGTTCCTCGAGCCGCTTGATCTGCATCGACACCGCCGACTGCGTCTTGTGTACGCGGCGTGCCGCCTCCGTGAAGCTGCCGCAATCGGCAATCACGCAAAAACTCTGCAGTTGGTCGAGGTCAAGTGGCGCTGTCATGATCAGTTCGCTGTTTTTTTACGCAGTCGAATAACCAAATTTTATGGAGTCAATGATATCTATTTGTTTGAATGATGAAGCGCAAGTCCCTATTTCAAGTCCAACACAACGATCTGATGGCGGGTCCACGCTGATTCGCAGCCTGGGGCGCCGCCCCGAACGGAGGGAAAAATGTCTTTCTTCATGCGTTTGTTCGCGTCCAATACCGTCAAGGAGCTGTCCTCGCTGGACGACCACCTCCTGTGCGATCTCGGGCTTTCGCGCGACGACCTTTATGAAGCACGTCATTCCCGCCGCAGTGCCAGTTTCCTGCACGCCCGCGCCGCCGAGCGCGCCGCATCCTGGATGCGTTGATCCCATCCGGCGGCTCGCGCCGCCGGTACCTCGCGTCGGTTCGCCCGAATTGACGTGTTTCCAGACCCGACTGCGCCGCAGCCCCGATGGGCGTGCGGCGCCTTTTTTTCGTGACCACGGCCATGCGGCCTATTGGTCGAAATTGCGCCGGAGGAACGCGGCCACAAGATCCATTCGTGCCGCGTTTTCCAGCCTGATCCCTTCGTGCCCGGCATTGGGCACCAGCATGAATTCGAGCTCGGCCTTCGGCGCCCTGGCCAGAAGGGCGTCGAACAGCCGACCCGCCTGTCCAGGCACGACCACGGTGTCGCGCGCGCCCTGCAGGATAAGGAAGGCCGGAAGTTCGGCATCGACCGGAAGCTCTGCAAGATAGGAGAGCGGACTCGCGCGCCAGGCCTGGTCGGAATTGTCCGCGACCGGCCCGCCAATCAGGCAGGCCTCCGACCGGCTTGCCATGGCGGGTGGCGGACGCGACAGCCCCGTCGCCGCGGCAAAGGCCACGCGGTCCGCTTCGTCGGCGGCAAAATCGCTTGGTCCGGCATAGACCACGGCGGCCATGAGGCGGGTTTCCGGATCGGCGGCGAAGGCCAGCCCGGCGACAGAAGCAAGCTGGCCGCCGGCCGAATGCCCCATCACGGCCAGTCGCGTGCCGTCATAGCCGTATTCCTCGGCATGTCCGCGCAGGAAGGCGAAGGCGTCCCGCATGTCCTCGAGCTGGGCCGGCCACACGGCATCGGGGCAGAACCGGTAGTTCATCGCGGCGACGCCGATGCCGGCGTCGAGAAAGCTCATCAGGCCGACCGGCCCGTCCTTGCTGCCCTCGGACCAGCCGCCACCGTGAATCCACATCAGCATCGGCGGCGTATCGACGCCCTCGGGCAGATACAGATCGAGTACGTTGCGTTCGGAATGGGCGGCGTAAGCGAGGTTCTTGTGCAGCGTGAATTTCGCCGCAAGGGCCGGACCCGAAGCGAGGAGTCCGACCACGGCGACAAAAATCAGGCAGAGTGCTTTTGAAATCATCATCCGTCCTTTGACTTGGTCTCCGGCAGGCCGCCGCGATCACCCGGCGGCAGCATCGTTTTCGGCAGGTCGCAAAGACTTGACCAGGGCCTGTGGCTTTATCGCCGTTTGCCATATCCGGCAAAGCCGGGGGCCGGCGCGGCCTTGTGACGCAAGCGGGCGGATGATCGCGCCGGAGCATCGTGGGCAAAGTCAGGAACCGGTTTTGCGCGGAAACGATGCGACAACAAGAAATGGAGCATCGTGCGCAAAGTCAGGAACCGGTTTTGCGCATCAAGCGATGCGACAACAAGAAATGGAGCGGCAAAGCGATTCAATTTGAACGCGCGCCGCTCTGGACCCGCAAAGGCAAAACGGCCGCCCCGTGGGGCGGCCGCTGGCGCTACGTTCAGGAGGAACGCAAGAGGCGGTTTGCCTCTTCTAGAACGGGGTGCCCTCGTAGTCGAACTCGGCGGCGTTTTCAGGCGTCACCAGGGTCGAGTCGATGATGTAGCGGCCATTGGTCTGCAGCCCGGCGACGAAGTGCAGGGCGGTGACATCGATGGCGACCGCGATCATGTTCGGGTTGTAGGTCACATCGACCGGAACCTGCTCGGAGCCGGCGCCGACCATCTTGATGATCTGGTTCATGCCGGCGCCGCCGACGACCCACATCTCGTTTTCACGCCCGGCTTCCTTCAAAGCCTTCATGACGCCGATGAGGATATCGTCGTCCTGGCACCACACGGCGTCGATCTCGGCATGCTTGGTCAGGAAGTCCTGCATGACCTTGTAGCCGTCGTCGCGGTTCCAGTTGGCGAACTGCTCGTCGAGGATCTCGATGCCCGAGCCCTCGATGCCGGCCTTGAAGGCGTCGACGCGCTGGGCGTCGATCGGGATCGGCATGCCGCGCAGGACGACGATCTTGCCACCGTCGGGCAGACGGGACTTGAAGTACTCGGCGGTCACCGCGCCGAGGCCCGGATTGTCGCCGGCCACATAGAGGTCCTCGATGCCGGACTGCGAAAGCTCGCGGTCGACCACCGTCACCCACTTGCCCGCGTCCTTGACCTTCTTGATCGAGGCGGTCATGGCGTCCGGATCGCCCGGCAGAATGACCAGGGCGTCGATGCCGCGGGTCGTCACCATGTCTTCGAGGTCGGCGGCCTGCTTGGTGGAATCGGGGGCCGACTGGAACACGAAGTCGAGTTCCGGATAGGTCGCTTCGAGGCGTTCGACCGCCTGCTGGGCGAAGAAGTTGATGCCGCCCGTCCAGCCATGGTCGGCGGTCGGAACCGAAACGCCGATCACCGTCTGGGCAAGAGCCGGGGCAGCAAGGCCCAGGCTGCCGGCAATGGCGACGGCCACTGCTGAGTATTTGACGAACTTCATGGAATTATCCTCCCGGTTTTGCCCTTTTCGGGCGTTGAAAACTTGCCCGCCGCCTAGCGCTGGTTGGTCCGAGTGCGTTGCAGCAGCACGGCAAGAATGATGATGGCGCCCTGGAACGCCTGGTTGAGATAGGGGCTGATCAGACTTTGCAGGTTGAGAATGTTGCCGATCAGCTCGAGGATGACGACGCCGACGACAGTGCCCCAGATGCGGCCGAAACCGCCCTTGAGCATGGTGCCGCCGATGATCACGGCGGCGATGGCCTGCAGTTCCCACAACACCGCCGTCGAGGAATTGGCCGAACCGAATTTCGGCACATAGAGCGCCGCGGCGACGCCGACCATCAGGCCCTGCAGGATGTAGGTCAGAAGCCGTACCCGGTCGACATTGATGGCCGAATAGCGCGCCACCTGCTCGTTCGAGCCAATGGCCGCGACATGGCGGCCGAAGGTCGTGCGCCTCAGGACGACTTCCGCGACGATGGCGATGGCGAAGAACACGATGATCGGCACCGGAATGCCGAGGATGTCGCCGGTATAGACCGGCTCGTAGGCCCAGCCGACCTCGAAATTGAGGTTGAGCGTGCCGCCATTGGCAAGGAAGGTGATAAGGGCGCGGAAAATGCCGAGGGCGCCGAGCGTGACGATGAACGGCTCGATCCGGCCCGCCGTCACCAGGATGCCGTTGCAGGCGCCCGAGGCCGAGCCGATCAGAAGGCCGGCGAGAATGCCGACCGCGATCACCTCGATGCCGGTACCGAGTGTCGGCGCCAGGGCGTTGATGATGATGATGATCATGCCGGCGGTGAAGGCCGCCAT
Organism: Alphaproteobacteria bacterium; assembly: GCA_018818925.1. GTDB lineage: Bacteria > Pseudomonadota > Alphaproteobacteria > Rhizobiales > Devosiaceae > JAHJQZ01. Next base: position 9,840 of record JAHJQZ010000042.1, on the reverse strand, counting down.
CGAGCCGACCGACAGGTCGAGCCCGCCGGAGGTGATCACAAAGGTCGCGCCGATGGCGATGATGCCGATGAACGAGGCGCGCGCCACGATATTGGCCATGTTGGCAAAGGTCAGAAAATTGCCGTTGAGCGCTGTTCCAAGGATCAGCAGCAGGGCGAGCGCGATGAGCGGACCGAGCACCCCCAGCCGAAACCGTCTCTTTTGCACCTTGGGTGCGCTGTCGCTCGCAACCGTCGTCATGCCGCGTTCCTGTTCGTAATGCCCATCTGATATCGGACGATCTGTTCTTCGTTGATGTCGTCGCCACTCAATTCGCCGGCAATTCGCCCGCCGCGCATCACCATCACCCGGTGGCTCAACCCGATGATCTCCTGCAGTTCCGACGAGACCAGCAGGATGGATTTGCCCTGCGCCGCCAGAGCCGCGACGATGTGGTAGATCTGCTGCTTGGTGCCGACATCGATGCCGCGCGTCGGCTCGTCCATGAGGATGATGTCCGGCTCGCTTTCCATCGTCTTGCCCAGCATAAGCTTCTGCTGGTTGCCGCCCGAAAGCTGCTCGGCCCTGACCGAGGCGTCGCGGGCGCGGATGTCGAAGCGCCTGACCGCCCTGTCGAGCGCCCTGGCCTCGCTGGCCGGATCGACCAGCAGCCATTTGAGGTGCTGGTCGAGCGTCAACAGGGTGAGGTTGGGCTTAAGGCCCATATTGGTCAGCAGTCCCTTGCCCTTGCGGTCCTTGGTCATATAGGCGATGCCCGCCTTGACCGATTGCGCCACGCTCGAGAAATGCGTCGGCCTGCCATTGACCTCGATCGTGCCGGACTGGCGATGCGTTAGCGCCGCGACCGCCTCGGCAACGCCCGTGCGTCCCGAGCCGATCAGCCCGGCAAATCCGAGGATTTCGCCCTTGCGCAGGTGGAAGGAGACGTCGGTCACCTCTTCGGTCGTCAGGTTCCTGACGTCGAGCACGATCGGCGCGTCGACATCGGGTTCGTTCTTGGGCGGATAAAGGTTGGAGAGCTCGCGCCCGACCATCATCTGCGCCGCCGATTCCGATGTCAGCGCGCTCGATTCGACCGTGGCGATGAGCTGGCCGTCGCGCAACACCGTCACCCGGTCGGAAAGCGCCAGCACCTCGTCGAGCTTGTGCGAAATGAAGATGACGGCGACGCCCTTGGCGGTCAGGCGCCGGATCTGCTCGAACAGCGTCTCGGTCTCGGCCGCCGACAAGACCGCGGTCGGCTCATCCATGATCAAGACGCGCGCGTCGCGGCTCACCGCCTTGGCGATCTCGATCATCTGCTTTTCGGCGATCGTCAGTTCGCGGATGCGCATGGTCGGATCGACGGCGACGTGCAGCGTATCGAGAAGCTCCTGCGCCCGCGCCCGTGTCGCGGCGACGTCAACAAAGCCGTAGCGGGTGATCTCGCGCCCAAGAAAGATGGAATCCATCACCGTCAGATGTTCGGCGAGGTTGAACTCCTGGTGGATGAGCACGATGCCGAGCGCCTCGGCCTGGCCGTTCGGCGGCAAAACGATCTGTCGGCCTTCGAAGGACACAATGCCCGAGGTCGGCTGCTCGAAACCGGAAAGGATCTTGATGAGGGTGGATTTGCCGGCGCCGTTCTCGCCGATCACGGCATGGACCTCGCCGGGCCGGACGTCGAAATCGATGCTGAACAGCACCGGAACTTCGCCGAAAGACTTCGAAACCCTGCCTGCCGCCAGAATCGGCGCCGCAGCATTGTCCGTGTCGCTGGACATGCGGTCCTTCCTCCCGAGACGCGGTGCCTATCGCATTTTTCTTCGTCTTTGGTGACTATGTAAAGGTTTTCATTCTGGGTGTAAAGGTTTACACAAGGCGGTATTGGTATATTTTCGCCAAACCGCTGGCGCTGTGGACAAGCATCCGGCAAAAGGCGGGAAACAAAGCGGAATTGCCGCTGGCGGAGCTCCGGGTGCAGCTACAAAAGCTCGCTACGATTGAAGATGTCGCGGCCATGGCCGGCGTTTCCATCGCCACGGTCTCCCGCGTCATCAACGAGCCGCAAAAAGTCGCCGAAGCGACCCGGCGCCGCGTCAACGAGGCCATTGCCCGCACCGGCTACACCACCAATGCCATGGCCCGTTCTCTGAGGATGCGGCGGTCGAAGATGATCCTCATCCTCGCCCCCGACGTGGGCGACCCGAACTTCTCCAACATCCTGGTCGGCCTCGAGACCGAGGCGTCCAAGCGTGGCTACGGCGTCCTGATCGGCAACACCCAGAACGACCCGACCCGCGAAACCCATTACCTGAGGTTCATCAGCTCCAACCAGGCCGACGGGCTCATCCTTCTGACCGGCCATCTGCCCTTCGGTTTCGGCCAGGGCGGTCCCGAGGACCGGCTGCCGCCCACCGTCGCGGTCAACGAGCCGGTGCCCGGCGACATGGTGCCCTTTGTCGGCATCGACAATTTCGAGGCGGCGCGCATCGCCGCCGAACACCTGATTTCGCAGCGCCACCGGCGCGTCGCCTTTATCGGGCGCTCGAACCGCGAGATTGCCCGGCTGCGCGAAAGCGGCTACCGCGCCGCGCTCGACGGCGCCGGCATTGCCGTCGATCCGTCGCTGATCCTTGACAGCGACGGCACCACCGAAAGCGGGCGGCAGGCGGCCGAACAGCTCTTCGTGCGCGACCTCTTGCCCTCGGCTTTCCTGTGCGTCAACGACGCGACGGCGCTGGGTGTGATGATTGCCCTCAACGCCCGCGGCTACGACCTGCCGCGCCAGTTTTCCGTCATGGGGTTCGACGACATTTCCATCGCCAGCTTCCTGACCCCGTCGCTGACGACGATGAAGCAGCCGCGCTCCAAGATCGGCGAAACGGCGATGGAACTATTGCTGTCGGTGGTCGAGGACCGGCCGGTCGTCCATAGCCAAGTGCTGTTGCGCAGCGAATTGATCCTCAGGAACTCGGTGGCGCGGTTCAGCGCCGAACCGCCGAGGCCGAGGCTCCGCGCCGACTGAGCCGCCCGGTCATTTGGATTGGGGCAGGGCGGCGAACGCCGCCGCGAATCCGGCGAGCGGCACCAGATAGCCCACGCCTTCGTCCCCAGTCTTGAAAACGTCGAAAAAGGCGGCTTCTCCCGTCGCAAGGCGCGTGAACAGGGAATCGTCCAGCGTCACCTCGGTCACGCAGCCCTCGGGACTGCACCGCACGAATGCCGCGCGGCCAATGGAAACGCCGTTGATGGTCAGGCCGAGGCCGGGCTCGACCAGCACGCCGGAAGGGGCGAGGACGCGCAGCAGGCGCGAACCGTTTGCGAGCCCTTTGAGGGCGATGACGACGATGCCGCCATTGTCCGGATCCTCATGGGCGACGCTCTGGACGACGGCGCATTGCGCGCCGTCCGAGCAGGTCACCTGCCAATGGCCATGAACGCCGGTAACGACGATGTCCTCGGCCCGGACCGGCATGGTCGCAGACAGCAGGCCGGACAGGACGAGCATGGCGGCGAAGCTTGCCGCAAGGGATGCGATGGGCGACGGCATCTTGGCACTCCGCGACGCCCGGATCGGACGCCGGCGGCTTCTATCAGCGCTGGCGTCCCCGGTGCAAAGGATATTCTCGCTCATGCCGCCACGGGCGGCGGCGACAGGTTCTAGGGAGTTTCATGTTTTGATTTTTGATGGAAACGCCTTGCTCGCACCTTTCACCTCTCCCTTGGGGGAGAGGTCGGACCGTAGCAAGGCGAAGGTCCGGGTGAGGGGGCCTACGTCGCGTTCGCAGCAAGGCCCCCTCACCCACCGCTTCGCGTCGACCTCTCCCCCAAAGGGAGAGGTGAAGGAAGCACCAGCTTTCGTCACAACGTGAAATGCTTAGGGCAGTGCGCCGTAGCCTGTCGCGAAGCCGCTGAGAGAGACGGGTATGCCGATGCCTTCTTCCGGCGTCTTGAAGACGATGAAGATGGCGGTGGTGCCGTTCGACAGCGTTCCGATCAGCGCATCGTCCATGACCACCTCGGCGATGCAACCGTTCGGCAGGCACCTGACGAAAGCTACCCGGCCCATGTCGGTGCCGTCGATATTGAGTCCGAGCCCGTTGGGCAAGAGGACGCCGAGCGGCGCCAGCACGCGCAGCAGGCGCGCCTTGGCGTCGGCCGTCTTCAGCACGATGACGCTCAGTCCGACATTGGGCTGGTCCTCGGCGGTGACGTTCTGGATGATGGCGCATTGCTCGAAGCTGGCGCCTGGCGGCGTGTCGCAGCTCAGCTGCCAGTCGCCATATTGCTGCCTGACGATGCCGGGAACCGCGTTGGCGCGCTGCGCCTCAGTGGTCGCGTCGCTGCTCGCAGCCGTGCCGGCGGGCGTCGCGGCGACGACCGGTGTGGATGAAACGGTACGCGCGGGCGCGTCCGTACCGCCGGCGGAGGTGCTGGTCTGGGTCACGGCAATGGCGGGCGCGGCAGGCTGCTGGGTGAAATAGACGAAGGCGGCTATGGCGACAAGCACCACGATTGCCGCCGCCGCTACCAAGATGGCCTGGCTCTTGCGCAATATCCTGCTCCCCGGAGCCTTGGCTCCATTCGAATCGGCGCCCCTTCGGCTTAGGGGCAGTCATTGGGCGCGCGGTCGGTCTTGTCAACAATCGCCGCCCGGGCCGCAACGCCCGATGTCGCGGCAGCGCCTATGGGTTGTGTGCCAATGCGGCAATGGTGAGGCAGGACCGAAAGCGGGGCCGCGCCATTCCAGCCGCACGCCGGAAGCGGGGGCAACGACCAACGCGCCTGATGTCGTCACCGGCCGCCGAATCGATGACAGGCCGGCGCGGCCGGAACGCCACAAACCTCGGTAATCCGGACTGTATCTGTAAGGAATATCAGCCGGTTCAATGATACATTTTGTCGCACCTGCGACAAAATGATGCGTCATTGCCAAGGGTGCGACAATATGGTTTAGCTCACCCTTCGTTTATGCGTGATGCTCGGAATCGCTGCGGGAACGGCTCAGCCGCTTATGCCGGACGGGGCCGGTGCATCAGGCTTTTTGGACGTCAGGGGGAATTCAGGTGGTCGGAACGCTCTTGCGCAACACCCTTGTCATTGGTCTGGCGGCAACCGGGTTGCTGCCGACAACAACATTTGCCCAGTCCGGCTATGCCGCTCCGGGGGAAATCGGCCTTCAGGCCGGTGTTACGCCAATCATGGATTCCATAACAGCTTTTCACAATGGGCTGTTGATCTGGATCATCTCGGCGATCACGCTCTTCGTGCTGGCGCTGATGATCTACGTGATGGTGCGCTTCAATCGGCGCGCCAACCCCACGCCCAACCGGTTTTCCCACAATACCCTTGTCGAAGTGGTCTGGGTGGTCGTGCCCATCCTCATTCTCCTCGTCATCGCGGCGCCGAGCTTTGCCGTCCTTTCCGACCAGATGACGGTGCCCGACGGCGAGCGCAAATATCTCGGCTCCGACATCTTCTCCTGGGGCGAGGTCGAGGTTCCGGCCCCGGCGCTGACCGTCAAGGCCACCGGCTTCCAGTGGTACTGGGGCTACGAATATGTCGACCAGGCGGTCGGCTTTGACTCCTATATGCTCGATGATGCCCAGCTCGCCGCCCTCAAGCCGGGCGAGCCGCGCCTGCTCGCGGTCGACAACGAGTTGATCGTGCCGGTCGACACCACGGTGCGCCTGCAGGTGACCGGCGATCCCGGCGGCGTCATCCATTCCTTTGCCGTGCCGAGCTTCGGCATCAAGACCGACGCCGTGCCCGGCCGTCTCAACGAGACCTGGTTCTATGCCCGCAAGACCGGCATCTATTACGGCCAGTGTTCGGAACTGTGCGGCAAGGATCATGCCTTCATGCCCATCGCCGTGCGCGTGGTCGAAAAGCAGGCGTTCGACACCTGGATGAAGACGCTGCAGCAGACCGGCCTCGACGAGGCGACGCTGACCCTGGCTTCCATAGACTGACGACACATGCGCTGCGCCCCTTGCGGCGCGCGCGACCGAATCCGAGAGGGACTTGACCATGGCTGACGCGAAAGCTGCCCATCACGACGCTCATGCCGACCATCCGACGGGCTGGAAGCGCTACGTCTATTCCACCAACCACAAGGACATCGGCACGATGTACCTGATCTTTGCCATCACGGCGGGGATCATCGGCGGCGCCCTGTCGGGCTTCATGCGCTGGGAACTGGCGGAACCGGGCATCCAGATCTTCCACGGTCTTGCGCAGATGGTCTACGGCGCCCCGGAGGCTTCGGCCCTCGACGCCGGCAAGCAGATGTACAACGTCTTCACCACGGCGCATGGCCTGATCATGATCTTCTTCATGGTCATGCCGGCGCTGATCGGCGGTTTCGGCAACTGGTTCGTGCCGCTGATGATCGGCGCGCCCGACATGGCCTTCCCGCGCATGAACAACATCTCGTTCTGGCTGTTGCCGCCGGCCTTCCTTCTTCTTTTGATGTCGATGTTCTTTGACGGCACCTCCGGCCTGCCCGGCGTCGGCGGCGGCTGGACCATCTATCCGCCGCTCTCGACGTCCGACGCCACCGGCCCGGCCATGGACTTCGCCATCCTCTCGCTGCACATCGCCGGTGCCAGTTCGATCCTTGGCGCCATCAACTTCATCACCACCATCTTCAACATGCGGGCGCCCGGCATGACGCTGCACAAGATGCCGCTCTTTCCGTGGTCGGTGCTGGTGACGGCCTTCCTGCTTTTGTTGTCGCTGCCCGTTCTCGCCGGCGGCATCACCATGCTCCTGACCGACCGCAATTTCGGCACCGCCTTCTTCGTGCCGTCCGAAGGCGGCGACCCGGTGCTGTTCCAGCACCTGTTCTGGTTCTTCGGCCACCCCGAGGTCTACATCCTCATCCTGCCGGCCTTCGGCATCATCTCGCACATCGTTTCGACCTTTTCGCGCAAGCCGATCTTTGGCTATCTCGGCATGGTCTATGCCATGGTGGCCATCGGCTTCGTCGGCTTCATCGTGTGGGCCCACCACATGTACACCACCGGTCTGAGCCTCAACGTCCAGCGCTATTTCGTCGCCGCGACCATGGTCATCGCCGTGCCGACCGGCGTGAAGATCTTTTCCTGGATCGCCACCATGTGGGGCGGCTCGATCAGCTTCAAGACGCCGATGCTCTGGGCTTTGGGCTTCATTTTCCTGTTCACCGTCGGCGGCGTCACCGGCGTGGTTCTGGCCAATGCCGGCGCCGACCGCGCCCTGCACGACACCTATTACGTCGTGGCCCATTTCCACTACGTCCTGTCGCTCGGCGCCGTCTTCGCCATCTTTGCCGCCTGGTACTATTGGTACCCCAAGATTTTCGGGCTGATGTACAACGAGTTTCTCGGCGCCGCCCATTTCTGGATCACCTTCATCGGCGTCAACCTCGTGTTCTTCCCGCAGCATTTCCTCGGCCTTGCCGGCATGCCGCGCCGCTATATCGACTATCCGGATGCCTATGCGCTGTGGAACGCCGTCTCGTCCTGGGGCTATGTGATCACCGCATTCGGCGTGCTGGTCTTCCTTGCGACGCTGATCGAGGCGCCATTGAGGAAGCGCAAGGCCGCCGACAACCCGTGGGGCGAGGGCGCGACGACGCTCGAATGGACGCTGCCGTCGCCGCCGCCCTTCCACCAGTTCGAAACGCTGCCGCGGATCAGCTAAGGGGGAATTGCATTGGCCTTTGTCGGTGACAGCCGGGACCTGACCCATTCGGGGTCCGAAGCGCGGGTAGGCGACTATTTTGCGCTTCTGAAGCCGCGCGTCATGTCGCTGGTGGTGTTCACCGCCGTGGTCGGCATGCTGGCGGCGCCCGGCGGGCTGCATCCGTTCGTCGCGCTCGTCGCCATTGCCGCGATCGCCATTGGCGGCGGCGCCTCGGCGGCGCTCAACATGTGGTACGACAGCGACATCGATGCGGTCATGACAAGGACGCGCAACCGTCCGATCCCTTCCGGCAGGCTTGGCCGCGACGACGCGCTCGCCGTCGGCCTCACCCTTTCCGCCTTCTCGGTGGCGGTGCTCGGGCTTGCCACCAACTGGGTCGCGGCCGGTCTTTTGGCCTTCACCATCTTCTTTTACGCCGTCATCTACACGATGTGGCTCAAGCGTTCGACGCCGCAGAACATCGTCATCGGCGGCGCCGCCGGCGCCTTTCCGCCCATGGTCGGCTGGGCCGCCGTCACCGGCTCGACCTCGATCGACGCCATCGCGCTGTTCCTTGTCATCTTCTTGTGGACGCCGCCGCATTTCTGGGCGCTCGCCCTGTTCAAGCAGGGCGATTACGAGGCTGCCGGCGTGCCGATGATGCCCAATGTCGCCGGCGTGCGGGTGACCAAGAACCAGATCGTCATCTATTCGGTGGCGCTGGCGCTCGCCTCGTTCATCCCCATCGCCACGGGTCTGGCCGGACCGGTCTACGCCATCCCGGTTGGCCTGTTCGGCGTGGCCTTCGTTTCCCTTTCGGTGCGGCTCTATCGCGCCGAGGGCGCCGACATGCGCAAAAGCGCGCGCGCCCTGTTCGTCTTCTCGCTGAGCTATCTGTTCGCGGTGTTCCTGGCGCTTCTCGCCGATATCGTCGTGTCCAACTGGTTCGGGGTGCTCTAGATGCTCGCGAGGCCACAGGACGACGACGCCATCAGAGCGGCACGCAAGCGCCGCTCCATCGCCCTGGCGCTGGCGCTCGCCGTCTTCGCCGTGCTGTTTTACGTCCTGACCATCGTCAAGATGGGGCCGGGCATTTTCGACCGTGGGATGTGAGCACCGCAATGGTCGACACGCCCTACATCGAGGACCGCAGCACCCGCGCCAATACGCGGATCGTCGTCCTGCTGTCCGGCCTCGTCGCCGGCATGGTGGGGCTGAGCTTTGCCGCCGTGCCGCTTTATTCGCTGTTTTGCGCCGTCACCGGCTATGGCGGCACCACCCAGCGCGCCGATGGCAATCCCAAGGGCGTCATCGCCCGCCAAATGACGACGCGCTTCGATGTGACCGTGCCCGGCGGCCTGCCCATCGCGGTCACGCCGTCAAGGCCGGTCGCGAGCCCGATCGGGGAAGTCCAGACCATCACCTACCGGGCCCGCAACCTGTCGAACCAGGTGCTGACCACGACCGCCGGGTTCAACGTCACGCCCGAACTGGCCGGCGCCTATTTCAACAAGATCGAGTGCTTCTGCTTCACCGAGCAGACGCTGCAGCCGGGCGAGACGGTCGACATGCCGGTGAGCTTCTTCGTCGATCCCGATCTCGACGCCAATTCCGATCTCGACACGATCCGCGAGATCACGCTGTCCTACACGTTTTACGCCGCTGACTAGGGGGAACTGACATGGCAGCTCATGCCAAGAACCACGACTACCATCTCGTCGATCCGAGCCCTTGGCCGGTGGTGGGGGCCATCTCCGCCTTCGTGACGGCGGTCGGCGCCATCCTGTGGATGCACGAAATCCTGCCGATCTGGCTCATGCTCGCCGGCTTCGTCGGGATTTTGTACACCATGTTCGCCTGGTGGTCGGACGTCATCGCCGAGGGCAACAATGGCCGCGACCACACCCCGGTCGTGCAGATGCACCACCGCTACGGCATGATCCTGTTCATCGCCTCGGAGGTGATGTTCTTCGTCGCCTGGTTCTGGGCCTATTTCGACATCTTCTTCGGCTTTGACAGCCTCAATCAGATCGCGCGCGTCGAGGCGACGGGCGGTCATTGGCCGCCGGTCGGGGTCGAGCTGTTCGATCCCTGGCACCTGCCGCTGTTCAATACGCTCCTGCTCCTGACTTCGGGCACCACGGTCACCTGGGCGCACCATGCCCTGCTCGAAGGCGACCGCGACGGCCT
>JAHJQZ010000041.1 GCA_018818925.1 Alphaproteobacteria bacterium | reverse complement strand
TAAGCTCTTTGATGTCGGGAATGGTGAGGTTGATCGTCATCGCGAACCCTTTCTGGGCAACTCAATTTCGAGTTCCGGGCAACTCAATTCAAAAACAATCTATGCCGGCATTCGTTAATCGAGAGCTAACACTTGTACCCATCCCGTTAACGCCGCCGCAATTTGCGACACAAGGAACGCTGCTTAACCTGCTGTTATCCATAAGGTTCGGGATAGTTGAGCATTCGTGGCAGCTTCTAAGCGGCGAAACCGGTCAAAGCGCGGAGCGCAACCAGTTGCCGACGCGGGCGAAATAGCCGTTCGTGCCCGTGAGTCGGACCGCGGCGCGGGGGGCGGCGAACTCGTTGAAACAGATCTGGGGGTAGACCAGCATGCCAGAAACGGCGGCGAAAGCCGGCCCCTTGGCGATCTCGGGCACATGCGAAAGCCCAACCGGCCGGCCGACGCGGACATTGCGGGCGATGACGCGGCGGGCGAGTTCGCCGAGACCGGTCAATTCGCTGCCGCCGCCGGTGAGGGTAAAGCGCCGTCCGCAGACGTCCATCATGCCGGTCGCCTGCAGCCGGTCGCGGATCGCCTCGAGGATTTCCTCGGCGCGGGGCCGGACAATTCGGGTCAGCATGGCGCGGGTGATCTGGGTCGGAGCCTCATCGGCCGAGACGCCGACCGGCACGACGGGAATGAGCTCGCGTTCGTCCTCGCGCCCGGGCAGGACGCTGGCATAAAGCACCTTCAATCGCTCGGCATCGACGACGCTGACCGAGAGCTGGCGGGCAATGTCGAGGGTAATGTGATGGCCGCCGATGGCGAGGGCATCGACATAGACCAGTCCGCCTTCGCTGAATACCGCCACCGAGGTCGTAGCGCCGCCGAAATCGATGACCGCCGTGCCGAGCCGCGCCTCGTCGTCGACCAGCGATGAAAGCCCGGCGGCATAGGGTGTCGCCACCAGCGCCTCGACCTGGAGATGGGCGCGGTTCACCGCCAGTTCGATATTGCGCATGGCGAGCGTTTCGGCCGAAACGACCGCCACCTCGACGCCGAGCTTTTCGCCGACCATGCCGCGCGGATCGGCAATGCCGCGCTGGCCGTCGAGCGAATAGCCGATCGGCATGGCGTGAACGATCGAGCGCTCGTCGCGGACGCTGCGCTCGTTGACGGCCTTGAGCACGCGACTGAGGTCGTCCGGCTCGACCTCGTGCCCGGCCAGCGACACCGAGGCGGTGAAGGTCTCGGCCGCCAGGCGCCCGGCGGTGATGTTGACGATGACGGACTGGGCGGTGACGCCGGCCTCGCGCTCGGCCATGGACACGACGTTGCGAATGGAACGTTCGGCCCGTTCGAGATCGGAGACGATGCCGGACTTGATGCCGTCGGACTGGCCGTAACCGAAACCGATGACCTCGATGGCGTGGCTGCGCCCCTTGAGTGCCCTGCCTTCGGCGCGCGGGGTCAGCCGGGCGATCATGCAGCACATCTTGGTCGAGCCGATGTCGAGCACGACGACGAGGCTCGAACGGCCGGGTTGGACGGGTTTCAGGCGGGCGGTCATGGCATCGGCGATCATGAAGGATCAAACACTCAGTTGGACGGGGCGGCGTCTTCTTGCTGGTTTACGCGCACCAGGACGCGGTCGGGCACGCGCAGATCGATCAGGCTCAGGTCGCGCGCCAGAATGGCGTGGTCTTGTTCGAGCGCCCCGAGGCGGCGGAGCGCGTAAGTGATGCCGGTTTCGGGCAGCTGCACCCTCAGACCCGTATCGTAGAGCAGGTCCCAGCGGCGATCACCGATGCGGCTCAGGGCGATGGCGCCGTCGGCCAGCGCCGGATAAAGCGACAGGGCCCGGATGATCGGGGCGGCATCGTCGGCGGCGCCCTCGCCGATAACGAGCGGCAGGTCGGCGTCGCGTCCCGCCGGCGCGGCCGCAAGCCTTGTGCCGGCGGCGTCGACCAGCCAGGTCTTGCCGTCGACCGTCCAGCGGGCGATGGGTTGTTTTTCGGTGACCGAGATCACCAGCCGGTCGGGATAGGCCTTGGCGATGCTGGCATCGGCGACGGCCGGCAGCGCCAGAATGCGGTTGCGCGCCGCTTCGGCATCGAACGCCAGCAACGACGTCTTCGGCCCGATGGCGAGTGTGTCGAGGATGGTGGTCTCCGCCGTCAGCGCCTGCCCGGCGATGTCTATGGCCGAAATGCCGAAGCCGGCCGAAGCCAGGCCGGTCGACGCGGCCTCGGCGATCGCGGCGCCGGCCGAATAGATCTGGTGGCGCGTCTGGACACCGCCGGCAACCAGCAGCGCGGCAAGGGCGACAACGCCCAGCCGGATGGCCAGCGGTCGGTGCAGCACCAGGGCGCGCTCGGCGGCATCGAAGACCGGCAAGCGCTTTTGTCGGACGACGAGCGGGCCGCCATAGGGCGCGGCGATCGAAAGGCTGGCGGACAGCACGGCGGCGGCCGGACGGCCTAGACCACTTTCCCGCAACTGGCGTCCTGTACTAACCAACGCAACAACTCACCGAAGGAATGCCCTGCCCGCGCGGCAATCTGAGAGAGGGGAGCGGTCCTGCCGAGGTCCGGAAGCGGATCGAGGCCGAGCACGACCGGAGTGCCGGCCGCCTGCCTGTCATCGTACCGGAGCGCCAGAGCCGTTACCCCGCGACACCCGAGAGCGCCATGCCCCCTCAATGCCAGTCTCATGCATTCCTCGTAAATTTTCGGTGAAATAGGCGCAGGAATTAAGATTTCGTTCGCCGTGCCGCCGCGGCGGTCGGTCAACGCCGCGACGCCGATGGCGACATCGCCCATGACGAAGGCGAGAAGAGTCATGCCGGGCACGAAGCGCTCGACCATCATGGGTTCGCCACCCCCCGACGCGCGGCCGCGCAGGCCCTCGGGCAGCGCCTCCCCGGCGTGGCGCACCAGGATCGCCGCGCCGCCCCTGCCGGCGAAACGCGGCTTGACGACATAGGGCGGCGGCAGAACATGGGTTCGGACGATTTCGGCGCCGTCGGCGAGCACATGGTCGGTCACCGGCAGGCCGGCCGACTTGAACACGAGCTTCAGGAGATGGCGGTCGGCGGCGAGCGCCGTCGCGGCGATGCCGGAATGGGTGTAGGCCAGGCCGAGCGTTTCGCAGACCCCCTGCACCCGCCCGTCGTTGTCCTTCGGGTCGAGCCCGGCAATCAGGACCGCATCGGGCGCGAGATCCGAAAGGCGCGTCGCAAGACTGTCGCCGGTCGCGACCGGCGTGACGCTGAAACCCTCGGCTTCGAGCGTTTCGGCGATATCGGTGGATGTGGCAGCAGTCCTGCCGCCGCAAACGAGCGCAACGTGACCGGCGGCGCTCACGCAATCCCCGAAAAAACATCACCGTCGAGGAATTCGCGAACCTCGCGGCCTGGCGCGAAGCGGCCGATGCGGCGGATTTCCCAGTCGAGTTCGACGCCGGAATTATCACGTACCCGGTTCCTGACCGTCTCGCCGAGTAGTTCGATGTCGTAGGCGCTGGCGTCGCCGAGGTTGAGCAGGAAATTGCAGTGCAGTTCCGAGACCTGGGCATTGCCGATCATGAGGCCCCGGCAGCCGGCGGCGTCGATCAGCTTCCAGCTCGAATGACCCTCGGGATTCTTGAAGGTCGATCCGCCGGTACGCGACTTGACCGGCTGGCTCGCTTCGCGCGTCTCGGTGATTTGCTTCATCCGCTCCTTGATCGCCTCTGCATCGCCGGGCAGGCCCTGATAGACGGCCGAGGTGAAGACCACCCCTGCGGGCGCCTCGGAATGGCGATAGCGATAGCCCATCTCGACATTGGTTCGGGTGACGATCACGCCATTGCGGTCGACACCCCGCAATTCGACCATGCGGTCGCGCGTCTCGGTGCCGTAGCAGCCGGCATTCATGTAGAGCGCCCCGCCGATGCCGCCGGGGATGCCGCGATAAAAGGTCAGCCCGTCGATGCCGGCCTCGGCGGCGGCGGTCGCGACCTTGACATCGGGCAGAGCGCAACCGACCCGCAACCTGTGGCCGTCCATGACCTCGATGGCCCCGAACCCCTTGGCGGACAGGCGGATGACGACGCCCTCGAGCCCGCCCTCACGCACCAGTAGGTTGGAACCCAGACCGATGACGGTGACCTTGATGTCGCGCGGCAGGTTCTTGAGGAAGACCTGCAGGTCGGCCTCGTCGGCCGGCTGGAAATAGAGCTGCGCCGGCCCGCCGACGCGAAACCAGGTGATCTCGGAAAGGAGCTGGTTGGGGATCAGCCGCCCGCGGACCTCGTCGATCCACGGCTTGAACGCCGGCAGGAGATCGGGCCAGCTCATGCGTTTTCCGCCTCGACGCCGAGCACGGCCGCCAGTTCCTGCGGCAGGGCAGCGGCCCATTGGGTGATGTTGCCGGCACCGAGGCAAACGACATAGTCGCCGTCGGCGACACGGTCCTTCAACAGCGGCGCGATGTCCTCCGGACCGGAGATGGTACGGGCGTCGCGATGGCCGCGGGCGCGGATGCGATTGACCAGTTCCTCGTGGGTCACGCCCTCGATCGGCTGTTCGCCGGCCGCATAGACCGGGGCGACCAGAACCGTGTCGGCATCGTTGAAACAGGTGGCGAACTCGTCGAACAGATTGTTGAGGCGCGAATAGCGGTGCGGCTGGACCACGGCGACGACGTCGCGCCGCGCCGAGGACCGCGCCGCCTTGAGGACCGAGGCGATCTCGACCGGGTGGTGGCCGTAGTCGTCGATCACCGTAATGCCGTTGACCACGCCGGTGCGGGTGAAGCGGCGCTTGACGCCGGCGAACTTCTTCAATCCGGTGCGGATCGCTTCGGCACTGATCTTGAGCTGGTCGGCTACGGCGATGGCGGCGGCGGCATTAAGAACGTTGTGCAGGCCCGGCATGGGCAGTTCGAGACTGTCGATGCGGTGCACGGCGCCGCTCACGCGGTCGCGGATGACAATGTCGAAAAAGGACGACCCGTTCTGGGCTTCCAGATTGATTATGCGCACGTCGGCCTGCGGATTGATGCCGTAGGTGATGACATGGCGGTCGACGATCTCGCCGACCAGCGCCTGCACCTCGGGATGATCGAGGCACATCACCGCGAAGCCATAGAATGGCACGTTCTCGACAAAGTTGACGAAGGCCTTCCGGACGGCGTCGAAGTCCTTGTAGTGGTCGAGATGCTCGGGATCGATATTGGTGACGACGGCAACGTCGGCCGGCAGCTTGACGAAGGTGCCGTCGGACTCGTCGGCCTCGACCACCATCCATTCGCCCCTGCCCTCGCGGGCATTGGTGCCATAGGCGTTGATGATGCCGCCATTGATGACGGTCGGGTCGAGCCCGCCGGCATCGAGCAGGGCCGAAATCAGCGAGGTGGTCGTGGTCTTGCCATGGGTGCCGCCGATGGCAATGGCGTTCTTGAACCGCATGATCTCGGCGAGCATCTCGGCGCGCCGGACGATCGGCAGCCCCTGGGCGCGCGCGGCGGTCAGCTCGGGATTGTTCTTCCTGATGGCGGAGGAGACGACGACGACGGCGGCGTCCTTGAGGTTTTCGGCCTTCTGGCCGATCTCGACGCCGATGCCCATTGCGATCAGGCGCTGAACGTTGGGATTGGCGGCCAAATCGGAACCGCGAACCGTATAGCCCTGGCCATGCAGGATCTCGGCGATCCCGCTCATACCGATGCCTCCGATGCCGATGAAGTGCACCGGACCGATATCGCGCGGCATTTTCATTTTGTCTGAAGTCCCCCGGAGTGTGGCACGCGGCCTGCCGCGATCGTCTCGGCCAGATCGGCCAGGCGGGCGACGGCGTCGGGTCTTCCCTCGGCCTTCGCCGCCCGTGCCGCCGCCTGCAATTGGTCCGGGGCGTTGAACAGGTCTTCAAGCCGATTGGCAAGAGATTGCGGTGAAATATTGACTTGTTCGATCAGCCAGCCGGCCCCGGCGCGTTCGAATTCGCCGGCATTGGCCTTCTGGTCGGCATCGATCGATCCCGGCAGCGGCACGAAAAGCGCCGGCACGCCGAGCACGCCGAGTTCGGCGACGCTCGAGGCGCCCGAGCGGCAGATGACGAGATGGGCGGCGATCATGCGTTCGGGCAGGTCGGAAAAGAAGCTTTCGAGCGTCACGTCGACCTTGAGGTCGCGATAGACCGCCGCGACGCGGTCGAGGTCCTCGGGCCGGCACTGCTGGACGATGTCGAGGCGCAGACGCGTCGGTTCGGGCAGAAGCGCGATGGCCGGCGGCACCAGATCGGAAAAGGCGCGGGCGCCCTGGGAACCGCCAAAGACCAGCAGCCGGAGCCGCCCACCCGCTTCTGGCGGTGCGTAGCGTCGCGCGGCGGCAATTTCGCGCACGCGGTCGCGGGCCGGGTTGCCGGTCAGAACGGTGCGGGCGGCATAGGCGGCGGCGTGCCTTGTCTCGGCAAAACTCAGGGCGATGGCGCGAGCAAAGCGCGCCAGGGCGCGGTTGGCGCGGCCCATGACGGCGTTCTGCTCGTGCAGCACGCCGGGCTGGTGCCGAAGCGCCGCCGCGACGAAAGGCGGAAAGACCGGATAGCCGCCGAAGCCGACAACGGCGTCGGGCCGGATGCGGCCGAGCTTTTGCAAGGCGACGGCGATGCCCCACGCGATGCGGAAGCCTGCGGCGGCGAATTTGAGCGGATTGCCGAGCGACGGGGTCGCCGAGGGCACGATGTGGATTTCGCGCGCCGGGAAATGGCCGCCATAGCTCTCGACGCGGTGGTCGGTCATCAGGTGGATGACATGGCCGCGCCGGCGCAATTCCTCGGCCAGGGCCATGGCCGGAAACAGATGGCCGCCGGTGCCTCCGGCCATGAGAACAAAAAGTGCCATGTCGAGCCGAAAAGACCTAGGTCGGTTGTCCGAGGGCGCTTCGATAGGCCGGCAAGCCGGTGGCGATCTGCTCCTCGGGGCGCTTGCGCATCAGGCCGAGCATCATGCCCATTCCGACGGCAACCGCAAGCATGGAGGTGCCGCCATAGGAAACGAAGGGCAGCGTCATGCCCTTGGGTGGAATCAAATTGACATTGACCATCAGGTTGATGGCCGACTGCATGCCGAACTGGCTGGCCAGCGCCGCCACGGCCATGCGGGCGAACAGGTCGTTCTGCTGCACGGCGCCGCGCAGCGACCGCAAGGCGACAAAGCCGATCAGGGCGACGAGCAGCAGGCAGAACAGGATGCCGAATTCGCCGGCGGCGGCCGAAAACACGTAGTCGGCATGGGCGTCAGGCAGGTAGCGCTTGGTGATCGCCTCGCCTGGCCCGCGCCCGAGCCAGCCGCCTTCGAGGATCGAGCCGATGGCCTTTTCCACCTGATAGACGCCGCTGTCGGCCTGGTTGAGGAAGGCGTCGATGCGTTCGGTGACATGCGGGAAGAACAGATAGGCGCCATAAGCGCCGCCGAGCCCGATGGCGGCCAGGCCGAAAATGACCCACCACGATATCCCGGACAGGAACAAAAGCACGCCCCAGGTGAAAACGACGAGCGCCGTCTGCCCGACATCGGGCTGGCGCAGCAGCATGGCGACGATCACGGCGAGCAGCACGGTGGCGATCTGCCAGCCCGGCATGTCGCGCCTGACCATCCATTCGGAAAAAAGCCAAGCCGCCACCACGGCGAAGGCGGGCTTGACCGCCTCGGACGGCTGGAAGGAATAGCCGAAAAGCGACAGCCAGCGCCGCGCCCCCTTGATCTCCTCGCCGAATTGCAGCGTCGCCAGCAACAGCACCAGCGATCCCGCCAGCATGGCAATGGCGAGGACGCGGATCAGCCGGTGCGGTAAAACCGACACGGCGATCATCAGCATGCCGCCGAGCACGGCGAAGGCGATCTGGCGGATGACGAAATACCAGGTGCCCCAGTCATGGGCCTCGGCCACGGCCGGGCTGGCGGCGAAGCTGAGCACGACGCCGACCCCGAGCAGCAGCAGGAACGCCCCGAGCAGACCCCGATCCACCGTCCACCACCACTCGGCGAGCGGCGTCTTGCGTTCGCGTGAGAACATCGACACAAAACCGCGCGACGGCGCGGCATCCCTTATACGCTGGGTTGTTGGTGAACGAGCCTATAGCCAAACTGGTTACCAGTTCGCTGACGGCGGCTACTCGCAATAGGCGCCGAGGGATCCGATGGCCTCGGCGGCGCCTTCGGCCGAAAAGACGACTTCGAAGACCTGGGGAAAGGGCGGCAGGGTGAAACGGACCGAGATGGTCTGACCGGCGGCGGCGATCAGTTCCCAGACCGGCACGATCGTTGCCCTGTCCGGGGTGATCAGGGTCAGAACCCCCTCGCCCGGCGCGTAGTCGACCGAGGCGAGGGCTTCGCCGCCTTTATCGCTCATGTAGAGGATCTGCCCGGTCTGGCCGCCATGCGTTTCGATCATGGTCTCGTCGGCCCTGAGGATGACCGCAAGGCCCATGCCGACGCCCCTGGTGCATTCGGTATAGATGCTCGCGGCCCCGGAAGTGTCCTTGGCGCTGACCTTGGCATATTCGAGCCCGGTCACGTCGGTTTCGATGCCATAATCCCATTGCGCCAGCGCGGGACCCGAAGAGGCGGCGACAAACAGCAGGGCCGCGGCGAGCCGTTTCAAGGTGTTCATCGTTCCTCCCCGTTCCGCCGGCCTCATGCGCGAAAGCTAACCTAGCGCAGCTTCAGCGTCGACAGCCCGATCAGGGCGAGGACCATCGAGATGATCCAGAAGCGGATGACGATCTGGCTTTCGGTCCAGCCCATATGCTCGAAATGGTGATGGATCGGAGCCATCTTGAAGATGCGCTTGCCGGTCAGGCGGAACGAGACGACCTGGACGATCACCGACACGGTTTCCAGAACGAACAATCCCCCGGTGATGGCGAGAACGACCTCGTGCTTGGTGGCAACGGCGATGGAGCCGAGGGCGCCGCCAAGAGCCAGCGAACCGGTGTCGCCCATGAAGATCTGGGCCGGGGGCGCGTTGAACCACAAAAAGCCGAGACCGGCGCCGATCAGCGCCCCGCAGGCGACCGACAATTCACCGGTGCCGGGCACATGGCTGATCAGGAGATAGTCGGCGAAATTCTGGTTGCCGACCAGATAGGCGATCAGCCCGAACACCGAGGCGACGATCATCACCGGCACGATGGCGAGGCCGTCGAGCCCATCGGTGAGATTGACCGAATTGCCGGCGGCGACGATGACGAAGGCGCCGAATATGGCAAAGAACCACCCGAGATTGACAGCCCATTCCTTGACGAAGGGCAGAAGCACCGAAGTGTTGAGCGGCGCTTCGTTGAGAGTAGACAGCCAGAAGCAGGCGATGAGCGCGATCAGCGCCTCGATGGCCATGCGGTAGCGCCCGCCGAAGCCGGCATGGCTCATGCGCTTGAGCTTGAGATAGTCGTCGTAAAAACCGATGGCGCCGAAGCTCAGGGTCACGAACAGGACGATCCAGACATAGGGATTGGTCAGGTCGGCCCATAAGAGCGTCGCGACGATGAAGCCGCTGAGAATCATCAGCCCGCCCATGGTGGGCGTGCCGGTCTTGTTCAACAGGTGGCTGGCCGGCCCGTCGGCGCGGATCGGCTGGCCCTTGCCCTGACGAATTCTCAGGGAGGCGATGATGCCCGGCCCGAAAAGGAATACGAAAAACAACGCCGTGACGACGGCGGCCCCGGTGCGGAACGTCAGGTAGCGGAAGACGTTGAGGACGCCGATATCGCCCCCGAATTGCTCAAGCAAAAACAGCATGCGACTGGCTGAAGCCCTCCACTTCCGGCACCATCAGGCGAAGCGGGCCGGTTGATTGGCGGGTGTTTGACCACAGGCCGGGCCTGATTGGCAAGCCGCAGACACGTTCATGGTTGCCGCAAATGCGTAAGATCAACCGCCTTTTCACTTCCGCTCAGGACGACAGGGCGCGCACGACCTCTTCGAAGTCGGAGAAGTGGCGCTTCTTCGTACCGACGATCTGATAGTCCTCGTGCCCCTTGCCGGCCACGAGCAGCACATCGCCGTCACCCAGTTCACCCACAGCGACGTCGATGGCTTCGGCGCGGCTGGCGATTTCCCGGGCCCTGGGCGCCGCAGCGAGGATTTCGGTGCGGATCCTGGCCGCATCCTCGGTGCGCGGATTGTCGTCGGTGACGATGACGATGTCGGCGAGCCGGCTGGCGATTTCGCCCATGATCGGACGCTTGCCCCGGTCGCGGTCGCCGCCGCAGCCGAACACGACGATGAGGCGCTTGCGGGTGAACGGACGCAGGGTCTGGAGCGCCGCCTGAAGCGCCAGCGGCTTGTGCGAATAATCGACGAACACCGCCGCGCCGCCGCGCCCGCCGGCGAGTTCGAGGCGTCCCCGGGCGCCGCGCAGGCGGTTGAGCGCGTCGATGGTCTTTGCCGGATCGGCGCCGCTCTGGATGGCGAGAGCGACCGCCATCGCGGCATTGTCGACCTGGAAACGCCCGGCCAGCGGCAGGAGGAACTCCACCGGTTCGCCGACCAGCCGTCCCCTGACCTTCTGGCCGAATCCCTGGGCCTCGACCGAGGAAATCTCGAAATAGGCGCCCTCGGTGCCGACGGTCAGAAGCGTGACGCCACGATCGAGCGCCGCGAACAGGAACGGCAGATGCTCGGGATCGTCGGTGTTGACCACGGCCGCTCCATCCGGTGCCAGAAGGTCGCGGAAGAGCCGCAACTTGGCCTCGCGGTATTCGCTCATGTCGACATGATAGTCGAGGTGATCCTGGCTGAGATTTGTGTAGCCGACAACGTTGAAACGAATGCCGTCGAGGCGGCGCTGGTCGAGCCCATGGCTCGATGCCTCCATGACGACATGCTGGACGCCGCCGGCCTCGAGCCGGTTGAGCGACTTGTGCAGGGTTTCCGGATCGGGCGTGGTCAGCGACCCGGCGGCAAGGCCCGCCGCCGTTTCGATGCCGAGCGTGCCGACGCTGGCCGCCGGGATGCCGCTGGCTTCCCACATCTGGCGCACGAAGCCGGCGACACTGGTCTTGCCGTTGGTGCCGGTCACGCCGACCAGCACCTCGGGCTGCGGATGCCACAGGCGCGCCATCGCCCGGGCGAAGGCGGCGCGCACGTCCGCCACCACCACCTGCGGCAGGGCACCGACACCCTCGACCGGACGATCGCTGACGATGACGGCGGCACCGCGCTGGGCCGCCGCCGCCGCATGGTCGGCGCCGTGCGTGACCGTTCCGGGCAGGGCGAAGAAGGCATCGCCAGCCTTGACGTTGCGGCTGTCGGCGGTCGCGCCCGCTATGGCGAGGCCTGCATGAGCGATTGTCGGATCGGTTTGGGCAAGCAGGTCCTTCAAAACGAGCGTCAAAATGTGCTGTCCTTGTCAGTCGTCACCACCGGCCGGCCAAGTTCGGGCGGAACCAGCGCCGCGTCCACCGTTGCGGCGAAATCGGGCCGGATGCCGAGCATGGGGGCCACCCGCGCAATGACGCGGCCGGTGACCTCGCCGGCGTTCCAGCCCGCCGTCACGCCCGATTGTTGGTTTTCCGGCTTGGGTTCGTCAACAAGGATGACCATTGCATAGTGCGGATCATCCACCGGGAAAGCCGAGGCGAATACGTTGAGATTGCGGTCGGCGACGTATTGGCCGTTCTCGACCTTTTCGGCGGTGCCGGTCTTACCGCCGACGCGGTAGCCGTCGGCAAGCTTGTTGGCGTGCGTGCCGGAGCCTTCCAGGGCATTGAGGCGCAGCAAATAGCGCATGCGCGCGCTCGTCTCCTGCGACACCACGCGCGTGCCGATGGCGTCGGCCTCGGCACTGGTGCGTGGGTAGAGCGTTGCCGGCTTCAAAATGCCGCCATTGACGAGGGCGGCAACGGCCTGCGCCATGTGCAGCGGCGTCACCGACAGGCCGTGGCCGAACGAGGCGGTGGCGGCGCCGACCTCGGAGAACTTTTCCGGGATGACCGAGACAATCGTTTCAGGCAGTTCCACCTTGAGGGGATCATCGAACCCCATGCGGGTCAGGAAGGCCCGGTAGTTCTCCGAACCCAGCGTCTGCATCATCTTGATCGTGCCGACATTGGACGAATACTTGTAGATTTCGGGCACCTGCAGGACACGGTGCTTGCCGTGGAAATCGTCGATCAGGTACTTGCCGAAGCGGATGCCGAAGCGGGCGTCGAAGCTGTCGGTCAGCTTGACCGCGCCGGAGTCGAGGGCGGCGGCGAACGTGATGGTCTTGAAGGTTGAACCGAGTTCGTAGCGTCCGAGGGTAATTCGATTAAAGCGCTGGTTTTTCTTGTCCAGCCAGTCTTCGGAAAAGCTTGTCGGCGCGTTGGGGTCGAAATCGGGCAGCGACACCATGGCGAGGATTTCGGCGGTGTGGACATCGATGATGACGCCGGCGGCGGAGACGGCCTGGTAGCGGGAAAGCGCGTCCTCGAGCTGGTCGCGCAGGGCGTGCTGGACCCGCATGTCGATCGACAGACTGACCGGGGACAGCTCGCGGTCGCGGGCGAAGCCGAGATCCTGCAGCAACGCCACATTGTCGCGATCGAGCCGGGCCTCGATGCCGGCCGTGCCCTTGTTGTCGATATTGACCATGCCCATGATGTGGGAGGCCTCGGTGCCGCCTGGATAGAAGCGCCGGCTCTCGGTCACGAAGTCGAGGCCGGGAATGCCGAGCCTGAGGATGTCGTCCTTCTGGGCCGGGGTGAGTTCGCGGTCGATCCACACGAAGCCCTTGTCGCGATTGAGGCGCTCGCGCAGCACGTTCTCGTCGAGGTCCGGCAAGACCGACAGGATGGCCGCAATGGCGCCTGGCTTGTCGACCATGCGGTTCGGCTCGGCATAGAGCGAGGGCACGCGGATATCGACGGCCATTTCGATGCCGTTGCGGTCGAGAATGGCGGGGCGGGTGGCGGTGATCTCGTCGAGCGCCCTGCCCTCGATATTGGCGGTGGTGTCGGTGCCGCCGAGCGTGACGAGCTTGCCGACGATGAGCACCAGGGCAGCGGCGATGAACAGCATCAGCACGCGGATGCGGGTCCGGGTCTGGTTGCCGCGCGTCTTGCGGGCGCCGTCCAGCGCAATCGTGCCGAGTTCCGCCGCGCCGGTCATGGTCATGTCAGTTGGCCTCGATCAGGGCAGCAATAGGGTCGATGCCGGCATCGAGCGATTCCAGCAGCGCCGTCAGGGCATCGGGATCCATGGCGGCCGGGCGCATGGGCAGGGCGTCGACGGAAATGAACTGGTCGGCCCTGATCTGGGCCAGATCGAGCGATTCGGCATGGCGCCTGACGATCGGCGCGATATGGCCGGGCTGGGTGACATAGGCCCACTCGGCCCTCATGACCGACAACTGGTCTTGCTGATCGGCGATCTGGGTCTGCAATTCCAGCCGCCGGCTGGCGACGCCCTCGGACTGGTATTTGAGGGCGTAGACGCCGATCAGGCCGACGCCGCAGGCGACGAGCAAGACGATGTTGAGGACCCGGATCATGCCGCGCCCCGCAAGGAAAACGGCACGCCGAGCCCCCTGGCGCTGACCGGCCGGGCCGGCGCAGCGCTGCGCACCGCCGAGCGGAGCGTGGCGGAGCGGGCGCGCGGATTGGCGGCAAGCTCGGCGGCGCCGGCGCGAACGGGCTTCCTGACCGGCTGCCAGCGCGGCGCCGCGGCTTCGGCCGTGGGCAGATGGCGCGATCCGGCGGTCTCCGGCGCAAGGAAGCGCTTGACGATGCGGTCCTCGAGCGAGTGGAAGGTGACGACGGCGAGACGCCCGCCGGCCGCGAGCAGGCGCTCGGCGGCGAACAAACCGTCGACCAGTTCGTCGAGCTCGGCATTGACCGCGATCCGCAACGCCTGAAAGCTGCGCGTCGCCGGATGCATGGCGCCGGGCTTGTGTCCGAGCGTCGTCTCGATCAGCGCGGCCAGTTGGCCGGTCGTCGCGATCGGCGCCTTGCTCCGCGCCGCGACGATGGCGGCGGCGATACGCCTGGCCTGGCGCTCCTCGCCGAAGCCGAACAGCAGGTCGCTGAGCGCCCGTTCATCGAGCCGGTTGACGAGATCGGCGGCGCTCTCACCCTCCCCGCCCATGCGCATGTCGAGCGGACCGTCCTTTTGAAACGAAAAGCCGCGCCCGGCGGTATCGATCTGCATGGACGAAACGCCGATGTCGAGCACGACGGCATCGACCCCCTCCGAGGCGAGCGCGTCGAGCGCTCCGAACCGGCCGGAACGGAAAGTGAAGCGTTGCGGATAGGCCTTGGCAAGCGGCTCGGCGAAGCGGGCGACGTCCGGGTCGCGGTCGATGGCGGTCACGTTGGCGCCGGCCTCGATAAGGGCACGCGAATAGCCGCCGGCCCCGAAGGTGCCATCGACGACCAGGGCACCGTCGAGCGGCGCGAGAGCATCGAGGACCTCCCTCAAAAGGACCGGAACATGCGGGCCTTGATATCGGGCGCCTTGGGCAAACTCGTCCATTCTCGCTACGCAACTCCACCCGATTCCAGCGCCGCCCCACCGCAGCAGGCCAGAAACCGATGCCGGTCAGGATGGCATGTCGACGCTTAAGATTGTGTTTCCCATAGGCCGGTCAAGCGCGCGAAACGCCCGCCCTTGCGGCCCGCGCCAATGGCAATGCGATCCCGGCGGACGACCCTAGAACGAGGCCAGGATCGACTGGACGAAGGTCCGGTCTTGGCCATAGGACGGCGTGCGGTGGGTGTTGATATCGACGATCTTGCCGTCCTCGAGGCCGTAAAGGACCTTGCTCTCGACGCGCTTGTCCTTGTCGAAATAGACGGCAAGCACCCGCCGCTCCTTGGGCAATCGCAGCCCGAAGGCGGTGCGCTCGACCTTGTTCTCGACATAGTAGAACGCCGTGTTCTCGCCGAACGTGTTGGTCGTTTGCGGCGAGCCGAGCACGGTGACGACGAGATCAACGCTCTGGCCCGGCCGAATCTGCTGCAGGGCGCTGTCGGGAATGACATAGCCCTCGGTGCGCTGCGCCACGAAGGCATCGGTCGAGCAGGCGGCCAGAGACAGCAACAGGCCCAGGGCCGCAACGAGTTTCAGTGTCCGCCGCCGCGCGCTGTCCGTGACCATGGAATTGACTTCTCCGCACACACTCATTATGTCCCGCCTGCCGCGGGGCGGGCCGAGGCATGTGTAGCCGGCATTCGCCCGATATGGCAAGTTCGCTCGCGCGATCCCCCGCGCCGGTTCTTGCCGGCCCCGCCCGTTCCGGAGCGCAGCATTGACCTGGTTTTTGTCCCGAAAGCCGCGGATCGGCGGTGAGCACTACGCCCTTTACGCAGCCATTGTGGCGCAATCCCGGCAGACCCTGTTCTATGCCGAATGGGGCGTGCCCGACACGCTGACCGGCCGCTTCGACATGATCAGCCTGCACATGGCCCTGGTCCTGCGGCGCCTGCAGCGCGAAGGCGCAACGCAGAGCACCTTCGCCCAGGCGCTTTTCGACCTTTTTTTCAAGGACATGGACCGTTCGCTCCGGGAAATGGGCGTCGGCGACATTTCCGTGCCCAAGCGCATCGAGAAAATGGGCGGCCTGTTCTACGGCCTGGTCGACGGTCTCGGCCCCGCACTCGCGGCAAACGAGGACGGTGCCCTCGAGGCCTTCGTCCTGCGCAATCTCATCGACGACGCTCATGCCGACGCGGCGCCGCGCTTTGCCGCCTATCTGCGGCGGCAGGTCGCGTATCTGGACACCCTGCCCGCCAGCGAACTGATCGGCGGGCGCCTCGGCTGGGAGCAAATGGCATGAGCCCGGCCCGCAATTCCGCTCCCCTGCTCGATGCCGGCGTCAGGCTCGACGCGCTGCCGCTCGCCGGCCGGCGCCTTGCGGTCGCCGCGACCAAGGAACAGTGCGCCGCCATTGCCGAGCGGCTCGGCATTCTGTCGGTCGACAGACTGGAAGCCGAGTTGCTGGCCCGACCGATCAAGGGTGGCATCGAGGTCGGCGGCTCGCTCGATGCCGAGGTGACGCAGGAATGCGTCGTCAGTTTCGAGCCCGTGCCCGAGCGCATTGCCGAAAAGCCGTTCCGCCTGTTCCTTAGCGGCGTGTCCGGCGAGCCCGAACACAATGCCGGCGCCGAGGTCTTCGTCGATCTCGACGGCGCGGACCCGCCCGATTATTTCGAAGGACCGGAGGCCGATCTCAGCGAATGGCTGATCGAAACGCTGGCGCTGGCGCTTAATCCCTATCCGCGCAAGCCGGGCGCCGAAATCGATCCGGATTATCGCGACGGCGAGGACGACAAGGACTCGCCGTTCAAGGCACTCAAGGACCTGAAACCGACAAAGCCATGAGCAATGCGCGTCAAGCCTTGGTCCTGCGCCCCGATCTGGGCTATGGCTTGAAACCGCAAGCGCGGACGAGTGTGAGGCGTTCGGAAAAAAGATGAGTGGGACAATCAGGCTTTCGGTGGATGCGATGGGCGGCGACAACGGCCCGCGCATCGTGCTGAGGGGAGCCGAAATGGCGCTGAAGGAACGCGGCAATGTCGCGTTCGTGTTCCACGGTCCCTTGGAGGTGCTCGAGCCGCTTTTGGCGGAATTCCCCGCCCTCAAGCCGGTCGCGACCATCAAGCATGCCGAGACCGTCATCGCGATGGACGACAAGCCGAGCCAGGCGCTGCGCAAGGGCCGCAACAAATCCTCGATGTGGTCGGCGCTGCAATCGGTCAAGGACGGCGAGGCGGACGCCGCCGTGTCCTGCGGCAATACCGGCGCCCTTATGGCCATGGCGACCTTCTGCCTCAGGCCGATGCAGGGGTTCGAACGCCCGGCCATCGCCGCGATATGGCCGACGCTTCGCACCGATATCGTCGTGCTCGACGTCGGCGCGACCGTGGGCGGCGATGCCCGCCAGTTGGTCGATTTCTCCATTCTCGGCGCGGCTCTGGCCCGCGCCCTGTTCGACGAGGAAACGCCGTCCATCGGCCTGCTCAATGTCGGCGTCGAAGAGGTGAAGGGGCTGGAGACGGTCAAGGAAGCCGCGAGGATCCTGTCGGCGCACAAGAATGCCGGCTTTATCTATCAAGGTTTCGTCGAAGGCGACGACATCGGCAAGGGCACGGTCGATGTCGTGGTGACCGAAGGATTCGCCGGCAATATCGCATTGAAGACCGCCGAAGGCACCGCCCGTCAGGTCGGCACCTATCTGCGCAATGCCCTCAAAGCCAATTTCCTGTCCCGGGTGGGCGCCCTTCTGTCCATGCAGGCGCTCACCGCGCTGAGCCGAAAGATGGACCCGCGCACCGTCAATGGCGGCGTGTTTTTGGGGCTCAACGGCATCGTCATCAAGAGCCATGGCGGCACCGACGAAGTCGGATTCAACAGCGCCCTGGGCCTCGCCTACGAAATGGGCCGGTCTCGCCTGATCGACAAGATCGGCACCGGTCTCAGCCTGTTCCGCCAGACCGGCGAGGACACACTCGAACAAAAAGAGGCGTGAACAGCGTGACACCCCTGAGATCGATCGTCCGCGGCGTCGGCGGCTACCTGCCGGCCCGCGTCCTGTCCAATGGCGAACTGGCGACCATGGTGAATACCTCGGATGAATGGATCGTGCAGCGCACCGGCATCCGCCAGCGCCACGTCGCCGCCGACGACGAGCTGACCTCCGACCTGGCGGTCAAGGCGGCCGAGAACGCCCTCGCTTCTTCCGGCATGTCGGCATCGGATATCGACCTGATCGTGGTGGCCACCTCGACCCCGGACCTGACCTTTCCGGCCACGGCGACGCTGGTGCAGCAAAAGCTCGGCATCACGCGGGGCGCGGCCTTCGACATCCAGGCCGTATGCACGGGCTTTGTTTATGCCTTGGCGACGGCCGATTCCTATTTGAAGAACGGCCTGGGCACCCGCGCCCTGGTGATCGGCGCCGAGACGTTCTCGCGCATCCTCGACTGGACCGACCGCTCCACCTGCGTGCTGTTCGGCGATGGCGCCGGCGCCGTCGTGCTCGATGCCATACCCGAGGCCGAAGCCGGAGACCGCGGCGTGCTCGGCTCGTCCCTCCGTTCGGACGGGGTGCATTGGGACAAGCTCTATGTCGACGGCGGCCCGTCCTCGACCCAGACCGTCGGACACCTGCGCATGCACGGTCGGGAAGTGTTCAAGCACGCGGTCGGCATGATTTCCGACGTCATCGAGGACGTGCTCGACAAGACCGGCCACACGACCGGCGAACTCGACTGGTTCGTGCCGCACCAGGCCAATCTCAGGATCATCGACGGCGCCGGAAAAAAGCTCGGCATTCCCGCCGAAAAGACCATCATCACCATCGACAGCCACGCCAACACCTCGGCGGCCTCGGTGCCGCTTGCCCTGTCGATCGGCGTCGCGGACGGACGTATCCGGCCGAACGATCTGGTCCTGATCGAGGCGATGGGCGGCGGCTTCACCTGGGGCGCCTCGCTGCTGCGCTGGTAATCCCGGCCGACACCGCGCACCCGGGCCGCAACCCGACGCCGACCGTGCGGCCAAAGGTGTCAATCCCTTCCGGGCGCTTATCCCGACTGTCGCCAGATTGACCCAAACCCGTAAGCGGCCTAATGTTTTGGCCCGGGTTAGCGGTGGCCCGGCGCAAGGCCCTTGCGGCTGAATGGAGGGAACATGGCGAACAGAACGGTAACCCGTGCCGATCTGGCCGAGGCGGTTTACCAGTCCGTTGGCCTTTCGCGCACCGAGTCTGCCGAGCTGGTGGAGCGCGTGCTCGATCTGATCTGCGACGCGCTGGTGGAGGGCGACAATGTCAAGCTGTCGTCTTTCGGCTCGTTTCAGGTACGCGCCAAGAACGAACGGATCGGACGCAACCCCAAGACCGGCGAGGAGGTGCCCATCTTCCCGCGTCAGGTTCTTGTGTTCAAACCCAGCAATGTGTTGAAGACGAAAATCAACAAATCTATGGTTGGTGCTGGAAAGTAACGGTTTGTTACCAAAGGCGCGGGTGTGGACAAGTCACCGGATGCGTTCAGGACGATCTCGGAAGCGGCGGACGAGCTTGGATTGCCCCAGCACGTTCTCAGGTTTTGGGAAACGCGATTTGCGCAGATAAGGCCGCTCAAGCGGGGCGGTGGACGGCGTTACTACCGGCCTGACGACGTGTTGTTGCTCAAGGGCATCCGCTACCTGCTCTACGACCAGGGATTCACCATCAAGGGGGTGCAGCGCATCCTCAAGGACCAGGGCATCCGCCAGGTCGTCGCCATTGGCCAGGCGGAATCGCTCGATGGTGTCGAGGACGTCATCGAAGTGCTGTCGCTGCCCGATGCCGCCTCCAATCCGGCCCTTACCGACGATGATCGCCGGAAGCTCAACGACGTGTTGAAGACGCTGCTCGACTGCAAGCGTGCCCTCGATCAGGCGCGGCACGAATAGGGCCGCTGTCGATTTGGAAAAAATGGTCGGAGCGGCGGGATTTGAACCCACGACCCACAGTCCCCCAGACTGTTGCGCTACCAGACTGCGCTACGCCCCGACGTGACAGGCGTGGTAGTCGGTTTTGGCGGCGCTGGCAAGCCTGAGCGATCGCGCGCCCGGCATTTGGGGCTTGACCTTTCCGGCGCCGGTTTGCATCGGTGCCGACCAAAACCGATCCTGAGCCATGACCTCGTTCCTTGAATATCTCGTGCGCTGGCCGCTCGTCCCGCCCCTGTCGCTGACGCCGATCCCGCGCTCGGAAAACCTCGTCTTCCGCCTCCGCGACGGGCAAGGCGGCCGGTTCATCCTGAGGCTGCACCGGCCCGGCTATCACACCCTGGCCGAGGTCATGTCCGAACTCAACTGGATCGCGGCCCTCCGGCACGACACCGGACTGCAGGTGCCGGAAGTGGTGCCGGCGCGAGATGGCAGCCCGGTGCTGCCTCTGCCGGTCGCGGGCGAAACCTCGCCGCGCCTCGCCGTGCTCTTTGTCGAAAATCCCGGCGTTCTGCCCAATGAAAACGACCCGGACCTGCCCGGACTGTTTTCGGCGCTCGGCGCCGCGGCGGCGCTCTGCCACCTGCACGCGGCCTCCTGGGTGCGGCCGGTCGGGTTTGCCCGGCCGGACTGGACCATCGCCACAACGCTCGGCGCCAACGGCATCTGGGGCGACTGGAAGGCGGCGCCCGGGTTGTCGGACGCGGACCTTGTCGTGCTGGCAAAAACCGAGATGCGGCTCATGAAGCTGTTCGACGCCTACGGAACGGCATCGGACCGGTTCGGGCTCATCCACAACGACATGCGGCCGTCCAATTTCCTCTGGCATGACAAAAGACTGCGTCTCATCGATTTCGACGATTGCGGGTTTTCCTGGTTCATCGCCGATTTTGCCGCTTCGGTGTCGTGGTTCGAGGCCGATCCGCGCGTGCCGGACCTGTTCCGGCGCTGGCTTGAAGGCTATCGGCGCCACCGCGCCCTAAGCGATGCGGACATCGCCATGGCCGGCCCGGCGGTGATGGCGCGGCGCCTGCTTCTGCTCGCCTGGAGCGCGTCGCGGGCCGAGACCGACCTGGCCGCGGCTCATGCCAAGGGCTTCGCCGAGGGAACGGTCAAGCTGGCGCGGAAGTTTCTCGACGGCGTCGGCCTGGTCTAGGCATCCCTGTCCCGCCAGTCGCCCCAGGCGAGCAGGGCCAGGGCGCCGGTGGCGACGGGGATGGCGAGGACGTTGAGCGCCTGCCAGCCGATTGTCTGCAGCATGATGCCGGAGCCGATCGAGGCCAGCGCCATGACGCCAAAAACCAGTTGCTCGTTCAGCGCCTGCGCCTTGGCAGCGTCTTCGGGCCGGTAGCCCTGCGCCAGCAAGGCCGTGGCACCGATGAAGCCGAAATTCCAGCCGACGCCCAGAAGGATGAGCGCCAGGTCGAAATGCCAGGTCGAAACGCCGTTGAGCGCCACCAGGGCGCAGCCGAGCGTCAGCGTCAGGCCGATGCCGGTCGTCATGCGGGCGCCGATGCGGGCGATGATCGTGCCGGTGACAAAGCTCGGCGCGAACATGGCGACGATGTGCCACTGGATGGCGAAGGTCGCGTCGTCATTGGTGTGGCCGCACAAAAGCACCATGGCCAGGGGCGCCGCCACCATCAGGAAGGTCATCAACCCGTAGCTCGCCATGCCGGCGACGATCGGCACGAAGACGTCGGGCGCGCGGGCGATGGCGACAAGGGACCGGCCACCCTTGCGATGCGCCCGGCTGGTCGCGCCGGGCAGCCGCGTCTGGGCGAGCACGAAGACGCCGAGCAGCGCCACGCCCGACATGGCGAGGAACGAGCCGGCATAGTCGGCGCCCGGAATGGCGGTGCGGCCGAAATAGCTGAGGGCCGGCCCGGAAAAGCCCGCGACGACGCCGCCCGCCAGCACATAGGAAATCGCCCTGCCCTTTTGCTCGACCGGCACCGCGTCGGCGGCGGCGAAGCGGTATTGCTGGCCGATGGCGGCGGCGGCGCCGCCGAAGAACAGCGCAAGCGAGAATACCAAGAAATTGCCGAGCAAAATGCCGAGCGTGGCGACAAGGCCTGTGAAGACCGAGACCGAGGCGCCGATCATGAAGGCCGGGCGCCGGCCGAGCCGGTGCACCAGCGCCACCGCCGGGCCGGCGGCCAGCGCCAGCCCGACCAGCGCCGCCGTGGTCGGCAGGGTGGCAAGGCGCGGATCGGGCGCGAAACTGGCGCCGATCAGGGCGCCGGCGGCCATGATCAGCGCCTGCTGCGAACCGATGATGGCCTGCGCGGCCGACAGCAGGTAGACGTTGCGCATGAAGGCGCGGTCGCCGGCAAATCCCGAGGTTTCGCTCATTCGGCCCCCTCGCCGCGCCGATCAGTTCCGGTCGGCGGTCTTGCGCGCGATGGCGTCGAGCACGCCATTGACGAGACCGGGAACCTCGCCCTCGTAAAAGGCGCGCGCCACGTCGAGATATTCGGAAATGACGACGCGCGCCGGAATGTCCGGCCGTTTCAGCAGTTCGAAGGCGGCGGCGCGCAGGATGGCCCGCAGCAGCGCGTCGATCCGCGTCACCGGCCAGTCGCTGGGCAGGTTGGCATCGATCATCGGGTCGATGTCGAGCTGGCTCGTCACGACCCCGGAAACGATCTGGCCGAAAAAGTCGGCATCGGCCGGCAGGTACTGCGCGTCCTCGACCTCATGGCCGAGAACGTGCTCGGAAAAGCTCTTGAGCGTCGATTCGAGCGAGGCTTCGCCCACATCCATCTGGTAGAGTGCCTGGACGGCGCCGAGCCGCGCGGCGCCGCGTTGATTGGCCCGCCGGATCTCGGGCAGGTCGCCCGCGCCCGCCGTCACGGCCGGTCCGCCGCGTCGCGATCGCCTTCGTCGCCGAGTTCGGCGAGGAAAAACCGAAAATCGTCGGCGCTGGTGAAATTCTTGTAGACCGAGGCGAAGCGCACGAAAGCCACGTCGTCGAGTTCCTTCAATCCGTCCATGACGAAGGCGCCGATGGTCTCGGAGCCGATTTCGATGTCGCCGAGGCTTTCGAGCTGGCGGACGACGCCCGAGATCATGCGATCGACCCGGTCGGGATCGATGTCGCGCTTGCGCACCGCGGTAAAGACCGAACGGGAGAGCTTGTCGCGGTCGAACGGCACCTTGCGCCCCGATTTCTTGACGACGACAATATCGCGCAATTGCACGCGTTCGAAGGTGGTGAAGCGTCCGCCGCAATCGCCGCATACGCGGCGGCGCCTGATCGCGGCGGAATCCTCGGTCGGCCGGCTGTCCTTGACCTGGGTGTCGTCGGAACCGCAATACGGACAGCGCATGGCGAGCCGCTCCTAGGCTTCGGGATAGATAGGGAAGCGCTCGGTCAGGGCCTTGACCTTGTCGCGCACCGCCGCCTCGACCGCAGCATTGCCCTCGTCGGAATTGGCGATTTTGAGGCCGTCGAGCACCTCGACGATCAGCCTGCCGATCTCCTCGAATTCGGCGGTGCCAAAGCCGCGCGTCGTGCCGGCCGGCGTGCCGAGCCGGATGCCCGAGGTGACGAACGGCTTTTCCGGATCGAAGGGGATGCCGTTCTTGTTGCAGGTGATGAACGCCCGGCCGAGCGCCTGCTCGGCCCGCTTGCCGGTAGCGTTCTTGGGTCTGAGATCGACCAGCATCAGGTGATTGTCGGTGCCACCGGATATAACGTCGAGCCCGTTGTCCATCAGCACCTTGGCAAGCGCTCTCGCGTTGTCGACGACCCGATGGGCATAGGCTTTGAAATCGTCGGTCAGCGCTTCCTTGAAAGCCACGGCCTTGGCGGCGATGACATGCATGAGCGGACCGCCCTGCAAGCCGGGGAAGACCGCCGAATTGATCTTCTTGGCCATCTCCTCGTCATTGCAAAGAATCATGCCGCCGCGCGGACCCCGCAGCGACTTGTGGGTGGTGGTCGTCACCACATGGGCATATGGACAGGGCGAGGGATGGGCGCCGCCGGCGACGAGGCCGGCGATATGGGCCATGTCGACCATGAGATAGGCACCGATCGAATCGGCGATCTCGCGGAATTTTTTCCAGTCCCAGATACGCGAATAGGCGGTGCCGCCGGCCAGAATCAACTTGGGCTTGTGCTCATGGGCAAGCCGTTCGACTTCGTCCATGTCCAGAAGATAGTCGTCGCGTCTTACCCCGTAGGAGACGACGTTGAACCATTTGCCGGACATGTTGACCGGCGAGCCGTGGGTGAGGTGGCCGCCCGAGTTGAGGTCAAGCCCCATGAAGGTGTCGCCGGGCTTCAGAAGCGCCAGGAACACCGCCTGGTTCATCTGCGAGCCGGAATTGGGCTGAACATTGGCGAATTTGACGCCGAACAGCTGTTTGGCGCGCTCGATAGCGAGGGTCTCGGCGATGTCGACATACTGGCAGCCGCCGTAATAGCGCTTGCCCGGATAGCCCTCGGCATATTTGTTGGTCATCACCGAGCCCTGGGCCTCGAGCACGGCGCGGGAGACGATGTTCTCCGAGGCGATCAGCTCGATTTCGCGGCGTTGCCGGCCGGTTTCGAGCGCAATGGCCTCGGCGATCTCGGGATCGGTGCCGACAAGCGGCGATGAAAAGAAAGTCGAGGTGGCGGCGGTCATGACCGGTTCCCCTTGATGCGCGACGAAAACAGAATTGCGCTCCGCTCTATCATGCGGCGCGTGGCGATTCCAAGGCGGAATGGTGGGCGGATTTCCAGGCTGATGCTCATCATCGGGCTCCCTGACGGTTTGCGGGTGCCCAGGCGAGCGGCAGGATATGTCCGCGCTCCCCGATGGTTGTCCATCTCGGTGTCGCCAGTCGCGCGAACCGTGCAAGGATAGCCGAATTTCCCCGGCGAGGAAAGACGGCGCCGACGGGCGTCAATCGACCGGGAAATGTCAGCGCGGGCCGGCCAGCTTGCGCCTGAGCTTGGCGAGCGCGACCTGCTGGACCTGGTGGCGCGGGGCATTGGACGGCGCCACGATCACGACCTCCGTACCGGTCTTGGGGTCGATGGCGGAAACGCGCATCTGGGCGCCGACCCGGATGTATTCGAACAGAACCTCGCCCGTCCCGTCACCGGCCGATCGCGTCATTCCAGCCTCCGCAAACGGCGGTCAGGCGTCGAATTCGACCTTTCCCGCCGCGTCGTAATCGTAGACGTCGTCGCGGAAGCTTACAACGCCCTGACGATTGGCCCAGGCGGTGATGTAGGTGGTCTGCAGCGCCACCGGCGACTTGACCGGCACGTCGAGCCGCTCGCCCGAGGCGAAGGTGGCCTGGACGGCGGCGAGGTCCCAGCCGCTGTCCCTCAGGATCCAGGCGACGAAGGCATCGACCTCGTCGACCCGCACGCAGCCCGACGAGTGGAAACGCTGGTTTTCGCCGAACAGCGTCTTGGACGGCGTATCGTGCAAATAGACGCTATGGGCGTTGTGGAAATTGATGCGGACATGGCCGAGCGAATTCTCGGCGCCGGGCTCCTGCCGGAACAAATAGTTGACTGCGTCGTCGGTCGACCAGTCGATGTCGGTCGGGATCAGCTCGTTGCCGTTGTAGTCGAAAATCCGGATATTGTACTTGGTCAGGTATTCCGGGTCCTCGTTCATGTATTTGATCAGGTCCTTGCGGATGATCGACTTGGGCACCGTCCAGTAGGGATTGAAATTGATCTCGTAGACCTGGGAACTCAGGATCGGCGTCTGGCGGTCGATGCGGCCGACCACGGCGGTGTGGCGGTGGAAGACCTGGCCGACCTCGACCGTCTCGATGGCGGCGGCCGGGATGTTGACTAGGATGTAGCGTTCGGTCAGCGACTGGGCGAATCTCTGCACCCTCAAGGCATTGAGGCGGAGCTGCGCCAGGCGGGTCTCGGCCGGAACGTTGAGCATCATGTAGGTTTCCGGGTCGATCTTGCCAGTGATATGGAGCCCGTGGCGGGCCTGGAAACGCCTGATGCCGGCATCCATTTCGGCGTCGAACAAATCGCCGACCCGCTCGGTCTCTTCCATGTCGGAGCTCGCCATCAGGCGGCGCTTGAGCTTGATGACGACATTGGAACTGGCGCCGGCGACAAGGCCGACGGCGTTGCGCGCCATTTCGCCCCAACCGCCATTCTTGACGATCTGCTCGTGCTGGAGGATGGCCAGTTCGAGATTGTAGGCGGTGTCGAGCGACAGGATCGGTTCGTAAGTGTCGATGGCTTCGAGCGCGGCAACGGTATTGCCCTCGCGGTCGGTGCGGGCCAGCGCGGCGGCGCGGCGCATGTTCTCGATCACCGGATCCTCGGCGAAGGCCCGTCCGGTCATCGCGGCAAAAGCACCGGCGCCCAGCCCGGCCAAAACGTCACGCCGCTTCACACGCGAGCCTTTGAAAGCCATTTCACCGTCCTGTTTGTGGGTAGGAATACGAACCGGCGGGTGTTTACCATTGGCCAGTGGACCGGGCAATCGCTTCACCGGCCCGTGACAGCGCCGCACCAGCCCCGACGACGCACGGAAACGCGGATAGGTGGGCTTTGCGGCGCAAATAAGAAACGCCGGCACATTGGCCGGCGTTTGTCGCATTCGTGAAGCGGCGGATCCGGTGGCGGCGATGTTGCCGGCCGGATCGATGGCGCGCTACAGCTTGTACAAGATTTGATCGACCCAGAACCGTTCGAGCCGCGCCAGCGAGGCGTTGAGCGACTGGAACTCGCCTTCGCCGAGCCCGCCGACCTTGTCGATCGACTTCATGTGGCGGTCGTAGAGCTCGTCGATGACTTCGGCGACCTCTTCGCCCTTCGGCGTCAGGCGGATGCGCACCGAGCGGCGGTCGGCCCGCGAACGCTCCTGGAAGATATAGCCGGTCTCGACGAGCTTTTTGAGATTGTACGAGACGTTCGAGCCAAGATAATAGCCGCGCGATCTGAGTTCGCCGGCGGTCAGCTCGGAACCGCCGATGTTGAACATCATCAGCGCCTGGACGGGATTGATGTCATCCCAGCCCATGCGGTCGAACTCGTCCTTGATGAGGTCGAGCAGACGCCGGTGCAGGCGTTCAACGCGGGACACGGCTTCGAGATAGAGCGGCTTGAGATCCGCATCCGCCTCGTGCGCCGCAATCTCGGCTGTGTTGGATTTCGCTACCATGTTCTGGCCTCACTGTTATTCGCTGCGCGGTTTTCCGCGTCTCGAACAAGGTTATAGCCAGCGTCGCAATAAATTCGGCTTAAGCAACAGACTTAAAACTATCTTACTGAAAGAATTCGAGAAATTGCCTTTCGATTTGGTTAGTCGGCAACATGATCGGGTAACCTTTATCACTCGTTTACGCCCGAGAACGGCTTGATCTCGACAATCACGAACAAGGCGCCGGCCAGAACGAAGACCACGAGCGCCAAAACGAAATCGACATTTGGCAGGCGTATCGCCGCGATGTCGAACATGGCGAGAACAATCTGGCACACGGCGATGCCGAGGGCGACGACCGTTCCCCAGGTCGAGCCGATCCAGATGCCGACCGCCGCGAACAGGTAGCCGATGGCGAACACGGCCAGCCAGGTGAAGGCGGTGATGCCGTACATGGCGAGTGGCGACTGCCCGCCCCCGCCGGCCCCGACCAGGCGGGCGGACAGGGTCAGGCCGATATAAAGGCACAGCACGGCCAAAACACGCCCGGCGATGCGGCTCATTCGGATGATTTTGGCCATTGTCATGCTCCCTGTCGAGGGTTAGCGCGCCCGGGATGCAACGGCAAGGCCTTGCGCGGCGCGGTTCGCGGCATCTTTGCCTTGCCGCGCCGGCCTGCTAGGACTGCGCCCGGCACTTCAGGCAACAGGAGCGTTCCATGCCGGCGGATTGGCCTCGTTTCGACATGAGTTTTCTCGGCGGCAGGCGCCTGAGGCGGCTGCGCCAGGCGAGCTGGAGCCGCGACATGGTGCGCGAGACGGTGCTCACGCCGGCCGACCTGATCTGGCCACTCTTTTTGATCGAGGGCGAAAACGAGCGCACGCCGATCAGGACCATGCCCGGCGTCGAACGCCTCAGCGTCGACCTTGCCGTCGAGGCGGCGCGCCAGGCGGTGGATGCCGGCATTCCGGCCCTGGCGCTTTTTCCCAACACGCCGGACCATCTGCGCTCGACCGGCGCCGAGGAGGCCGCCAATCCGGACAATCTCATGTGCCGCGCCCTTTCGGCCATCAAAGAGGCCGTGCCCGGGATCGGGCTGATCGCCGATACCGCGCTCGACGAATATTCGGCCAATGGCCAGGACGGGCTGGTCGCGAACGGCGACATCCTCAACGACGAGACCGTCGCGCTCATGGTCAGGTCGGCCCTGGTCCAGGCCCGGGCCGGCGCCGACATCATCGCGCCCTCGGACATGATGGACGGCCGCATCGGCGCCCTGCGCCGGGCGCTCGACGCGGAAGGGTTCGAAGCGACCATCCTCATGTCCTATGCCGCCAAATACGCCTCCTGCTACTATGGGCCGTTCCGTGAGGCGGTGGGATCGGGCAAGCGACTCGTCGGCGACAAGCGGACCTACCAGCTCGATTTCGCCAATTCCGACGAGGCCATGCGCGAGGTCGCCCAGGATCTGGAGGAAGGCGCCGACATGGTCATGGTCAAGCCCGGCCTCATCTATCTCGACATCATCCGGCGCGTGAAGGACAATTTCAACGTACCGGTCGCCGCCTACCAGGTGTCGGGCGAATACGCCATGATCAGCTTTGCCGCCGCGGCGGGCGCCTTCGACCGCAATGCCGCGATGATGGAAAGCCTCTGGGCCTTCAAGCGCGCGGGGTGCGACACAATTCTCACCTATTTCGCGCTCGACGCGGCACGAACTTTGGCAAAATGAAGGCAGGCACTCTTGTCGGACCGGCAAGCCGTGCCCATTTGATGCTTCGACCGGAGCGCCGCGCTCCCCCGACACAAATGGCGCGGCAACCGGCAAGAGTTCACGCGTGAGTGTTTGCGATCCGGGACCGGCGCCGCCCTGCGGCAAGGCCGCCCGTCGCGCGCACGTATCGAAAGGCCCGACAATGACCAGCCTGCTTCCCGATCCCGAAACCGCACCCGAACTGTTCGAAGGCGTGCTGACGCGCCGCGTCATCGCCTTTTGCATCGATTTTCTCATCCTGTCGCTGGTGATTGCCGCCGCCTCGCTGGTCGGTGTCATCGTCGGCGTCTTTACCCTTGGCCTCGGTTTCCTCGCCATGCCGGTGATCCTGCTGCTCGCCGTCGTCTCCTACTACGGGGCAACGCTCGGCTCGTACCGGCGCGCTACCGTCGGCATGCAGATGATGGACCTGATCCTGACCCCGACGCGCGACGTGCCGCTCGACGGTTGGCGGGCCTTCGCGCATCCGCTGATCTTCTGGGTGACCTGCTGGGTGCTGGCGCCGCTTCTCCTGCTCGTGGCGCTGTTCACCCCGCGCCGCCAATTGCTGCACGATCTGGTGCTCGGTACGCTGATGGTCCGCCGTTCGCCGATGGAACGGCATTGGAATCACTATCTCGCGGCCTGATTTCTCACGACTTCACGCCACGCGCCACCGGCAGTCGGGTCAAACGCTCGGTGAGCGTTGGCGGGAATACCTTGCAGGACAACGCAGAATGCGCTTGGTTCTACATTGCCCTCTCCGCAAGATCCCGGCGCAATGGATTCCAGCCTGATACTGACCCAGCTTCCGATGTGGATGACCTTTGCCGTGATCGCCGCGGCGCTCGTCTTTTATGCCATGGAATGGGCCAGCATCGAGATCGTCTCCCTCGGAGCCATCGTGCTGCTGATGGCTGTTGCCGCCTTCGCGCCCGGCGTCGACTTCACCCCCGAAGACCTGCTGCTCGGCTTTTCCAACCCGGCGCTTGTGACCATTCTGTCGCTCCTCATCGTCGGCCAGGGACTGATCCAGACCGAATCCCTGGCGCGGCTGACCGAAGCCTTGTCGAACCTGTGGCCGAAGCACCCGACACGGGTCGTCGCGCTGGCGCTGTTCATCGCGGCAGCGATTTCCTCGGTGGTCAACAACACCCCGGTCGTCGTGGTGTTCATGCCGGTGCTCGCCGCGGTGCTGACGCGGCGGAACCTTTCGGCCTCGCACTACATGATGCCCCTGAGCTATGTGACCATTCTGGGCGGCATGACGACCGTGCTCGGCTCGTCGACCAACCTGCTCGCCGCGGGGATTGCCCAGAAGGCCGGGGTGCACAGCGTGACCTTGCTGTCCTTTGCGGTTCCAGGCCTCGCAATGGCTTTGGCAGGCGGGCTCTACGCCTTTTTCGTCGTGCCGCGGCTTCTGCCCCACACGGCCGAGACCCAGTCCGGCACGCGGCGCTCGACCCAGTTCATCACCGAAATCCATCTCGGGCCGGAGCATCCGCTCGTCGGCGACCATACCGTCGCCGGCATGTTCCCCAAGCTCACCAACATGACGGTGCGCGCGGTCAAGCGCGGGCGCATCGATTTCCTGCCGCCGTTCGACGATATCACCCTGAAGCCCGGCGACACGCTGATCATCGCGGCGACGCGCGACACGCTGACCGAAGCCATCCGCACCTGGCACATGCTCGACGTCCATACCGGAGCCGTGTCCGGTATGGACGACGATGACGACGATGCCAATCTCATCTTGTGCGAATCCCTGGTGCCGCCGGGGTCGCGCCTGATCAATAACGGCATCGACCAGGCGGGCTTCATGGCCCAGCACGGCGTGCTCATCCTCGGGGTCGAGCGACGCAGCCGCATGCCGCGGCAATTGCTCTCCGAATTACGCCTCGAGGCCGGCGACGTGCTGTTGATCGCCGGACGACCGAAGGCGCTCGAGCGCATGCGCGGACTTCAGGATCTCGTCGTGCTCGAATGGAGCGCCGACGAGGTCAAGCCGACGGGACGCACCGCGCGCGCCTGGACGATCTTTGCCGCGACCATCATCGCCATCGCCAGCGGGCTGGTGCCCATCGTCGCCGCGGCCATCGCCGGCGCCTTCGCCATGATCGTTTCCGGCTGCCTCAACGTCAGGCAAGCCGGCCGCGCCCTCGACCGGCGCGTCATCATGCTGGTCGGGGCCTCGATCGCCATGGCGACGGCCATGGAGGCCACTGGCGGCGCCGATGCCGTGGCCGGGCTGGCGGTTTCCCTGCTCTCGGGCCAATCGCCGGCGGTCTACATGGCGGGGCTGTTCCTGGTCGTAGCCGTTCTGACCAATGTCCTGTCAAACAACGCGACGGCGGTTTTGTTCACGCCCGTCGCCATTGCCACGGCGGCGCAGCTCGGCATCGACCCCCTGCCCTTCGTCGTTTCGGTGATCCTGGGGGCCAATGCCTCGTTTGCCACGCCCATCGGTTACCAGACGAATCTGCTGGTCATGGGCGCCGGTCATTACCGCTTCCGCGATTTCGTCCTCGTCGGCTCGCCGCTGGTTCTACTGGTCTGGATTGTCTTTTGTCTTGTTGCACCTTGGTATTATGGTGTTTAGGCTCGTTTCGGCGGGTGGCATTTGCGCCAGGGAGTGTGAAATGCCCGACAGGATTGATCCCAGCATGACCCGTTGCGGCCGCTTCAGGCTTGCGCTGCCATGCTGCGCGGGCAAAAGGCCGGCAAGCGGGCAGCAGCCGGCCTTCCAGGCGCAAGGGCAGCGCGTCGCATGACCCGGCAGACGCCGGATTCGGCGCAGTTCTTTCTGACCACGGAGAGCGAGTGCCCCTATCTTGACGGGCACCGGGAACGCAAGCTGTTCACCCATCTGAGCGGCAGGCGGGCGCATATGATGCATGCGCTGTTGTCCGATCACGGCTTCCGCCGCAGCCAGAACCTGGTCTATCGCCCGGCCTGCGACGGCTGCGAGGCGTGCCGGTCGGTCAGGATCGTCGTCGGCAAATTCTCTCCGGGCAAAAGTTTGAGGCGCATTGGCGCCGCCAATCGCGACATCACGGCGATCGCCGGACCGCCGCAGGTCACCGCCGAGCAATACGACCTGTTCCAGCGCTATCTCAGGGCGCGCCATGCCGGCGGCGGCATGACGCAGATGAGCTTTGTCGACTACGAATTCATGGTGGAGGACACGCCGGTCGACACCATGATCGTCGAATACCGGATCGAGGACGGCGTCGACCGGCCGCTTGCCGGCGTCGCCCTGACCGATCGGCTGCCCAACGGTCTGTCCATGGTCTATAGCTTCTTCGATCCCCGCCATGCCGAAAGGGGCCTCGGCAATTACATGATCCTTGAACACATTGC
The DNA here is from genome assembly GCA_018818925.1 of Alphaproteobacteria bacterium. Taxonomy (GTDB): domain Bacteria; phylum Pseudomonadota; class Alphaproteobacteria; order Rhizobiales; family Devosiaceae; genus JAHJQZ01. The sequence goes on along the minus strand of JAHJQZ010000041.1, from coordinate 59,467 downwards.
CCGGGCGGCGGCGGCTGAGCTCGGCTATGTCTATCTCGGCTACTGGGTCAAGAATTCGCCCAAAATGGCCTACAAGGCACGCTTCGGTCCGCTCGAGGTGCAGTCCGGCCCGTCCGGCTGGCGCCCGCTCGATCCAGAAGCGGGCTGAGTGTGGAGTAAGCGCGCCATATGACGTCGGTTTTCGTCGGATTGTTCCGATTTGCGTTTTTCGTCGCCGCTGCGTCGCTCGGCTTTGGCGCCGTCTTCGCCTTGTTCGGCTTCGTCTCGCCGCTGCTCGATGCGCTCAACCATTTGCAGCCGCTGTGGTTTTTCGGCACGCTCCTGTGCCTCTTACTGACCGGGGCGGCGTTCCGCAACCAGCGCAGCCGCGCCCTGATGCTGGCCTTGAGCGCCACGGGCTTTCTCAGCTCGGGGATCATCGTCATGCCGGAAGTCATGTCCGGCTTTCTCGATCGGCCCGATGCGCCGCCCGACGCGCCCGCCTATCGCCTGGTGAGCTTCAACCTGTTCGGCCTGAACGAAGACATGCACGGCGTCGCCGAGATGATCCGCGCCGAAAACGCCGACATCGTCGCGCTCAACGAATATTTTCCCGAACAGCGCGGGACGCTGCACCCACTCTTGATCGAGACGCATCCGCATTTCGCCATCTGCGCCGGCGGCAAGCGCGCCAACCTGGCCGTCTATGCGCGCATGCCGTTCGAATCGCTTGGCGGCGAGCCGTGCAGCTGGGACGCCGACCGGCGCACCGGCTTCCTCGTCGCCCGATTCGGCGCCGACACCGGCCAGAGTTTCACCATCGTCGCCACCCAGCTCGACTGGCCGGTGCAGATCAGCCCGCTGCTCGACGGCGCGCCCGGCGGTTTTTTGGAGCGCCTCGACGGCATGACGGCACGGCAGCGCGGCGAGTTCGCGCATCTCGCCGCCGGCCTTCAAACCCTGTCCGGACCGCTGCTTCTGGCCGGCGATCTCAACGCGACACCATGGTCCTATGCGCTGCGGCGGCTTGCCCGCGACAGCAGAATGGTGCGCGAGACGCGCAACCTGCCGACCTTCCCCCTGCTCTGGCATTTCGACACCTGGCGGGCGGTACCGGCCATCCTGCCGCTCGATCACGTCATGAGCCGCGATGGGGCAATCGTCACCGATGTCAGGACCGGCCCGGCAAGCGGCAGCGACCATTTGCCGGTGATCGTCGATTTTGCCGTTTCGGCCGAAGCCGTGCCGGCATCAGGCGCCTGAGGATCCGGACCCGGCTATGAGCGCCTTGGCCTGAGCGACCCAGTTTTCGCGTTCGATGCGCCCACGGAAGGACAGACGCTCGTCGACCCAGGCGACGGCCTCCGCGTCCCAGCTCGCGATCTGGTCGAAGTGGAAGACGCCGAGCGCGTGCAAAGTCGCTTCGATCTTGGGGCCGACGCCCTTTATTTTCTTGAGATCGTCGCCGCCGCCGTCGCGGGCGGCCGACAATAGCTCGGGCCCGTTCCCGTCCGCCACGGCATCGGGTGCCGCTTGCTCGGCCGGCGCGCTGGCAGGCGGTTCGGGCACGACGACGGCCTCGGCTTCCGCGCTGGCCGCCATCGGGGCTGACTGGGCTTCGGCCCTTGCCGCCGGCTGACCGTCGTCGACGGCGCGCGGCGCGAACCAGCGCCTGGCCCAGAAGCCGATGGCGCCGCCAAGCGCCAGCGCCGCAAGAAGCAACAGGGCGGTTTCAACGATATAGGATTCGCCGGACATTTCTGCCCTCCGTTTTTGCGATCATGCTGTATGTGTCGGTTCAATCACGGGCGCGTGCCGCAGCATACCAGCCCGCCGCACCGCCGATGAGCAGCGACAACAGCAGAAAAGGCCATAACCGCAGGCTCAGTTCGATCAGGATGTCCACGCGTTCCTCCCTTGCTGGAGCATGTTCCTCGAAAAGCGGAGACCACTTTTCCGGTTCGAACATGCGACCACTCAATGGCTTAGGTCATGCGTTTTGATTCCATTGAAACGTGACATGACCTTACCGCCGATTCTACCGGTCGAGCTGGCCGAGAACTTCCGTCCCCTCCGATACCGACAGGACAATACGCCGGTTGCGGCGCTTGCCGTCCTGCGTCTCATTGGCGACGACCGGCACACTTTCGCCATAGCCTATCGCGTAAAGCCTCCGCTCGCCAATGCCGAGCTCGACCAGCCGATCGACCACGGCCTCGGCACGGGCCACGGACAGGATGAGGTTCGACTCATCATCGCCGTCGGAATCGGTATGGCCCTCGACGATGACATTGGTTTCGGGGCAGGTCTTGAGAACCAGGGCGATCTCGTCGAGCGCCGGCAGCGAATCGCGGGTGATGCGGGCGCTGCCGGCATCGAACAGGATGGCGTTGCGCGCATCGAAAGCGGCGGTCTCGACGGCGCAGACTTCGAGCGGCGTCGGGCCGGTGATGTCGATTGACCAGTCCGGCGGTCCCGACAGGGCGGCAAGTTCGGCTCCGACGGCGTCGCGCACCGGCGCCGCGGCGGACTTGCCGGCAAAGCGCCAGGCGAAATCGGCATAATCGAGCCGGCCCGTGTCCATGCGGGCAAGGGCGCGCAGGCCGGCAACGACATCGTCGACGAAGTCCTGAGGCGCGCCGTCGCGCACGGCAAGCGCCGCCGCCGGCCCGGACCCGGCAAACAGGGCGAGGAAGGCGCGCGTCGCCTCGGCCGGCACATTGCCCGACAGGACGATGCCGCCATCCGCGCGCTTTTCGGCGGAGAAAACGTAATCCGGCGCGCCCCGCTCGACCGGAGGGAGCGGCGGCGGTGGCACGTCGATCGCCACCGACCAGGCATCGGCTTGCGTGTCGAGACCGGCAAGCGCGTGGGCCCTGGCCGGCTCGTCCGCCGCCTGGCCGCTCAGCGACCACGCGGCACCGTCGAAGCGGGCCTCGCCTTGCGTCAATGAATCGAGCGCAGCGAGTGCCGCGACGACATCGCGGGCGAACCCGTCCGGTGCCCCGGTGGCGAGAGAGGTCCGGTTGCTGCCGCCGGCTCCGGCGCGCACGTCAAGATAAAGCTGCAGCGCCTCGACCGGTACGAAGCCGTCGAAGGCCAAGGCGCCGTTTTCGGCGCGCGTTACCGACCACAGATAAGGATCGGCCAAAGGCGGCGGCGGCTCGGGAAGCGCGATGGCCAGGCGCCAGGCATCGGCGCGCACCCCGAGACCGGCAAGCGCCCGCGCCTCGGCCGGCGCATCCGCCGCCTTGCCGCTCAGTGACCAAGCGGCGCCATCGAAGCGAGCCTCGCCTTGCGCCAGCGCTTCGAGCGCGGTGAGCGCTGAAAGGACATCGCCGGCAAACCCGTCCGGCGCTCCGGAGGCGAGCGCCGTCCGGTTGCTGCCGCCATCACCGGCACGCACGTCGAGATAGCGGTAAAGCGACTCGGCCGGCACGAAACCTGCGAATGTGACGGCGCCGTCGTCCGCGCGCATCGCCGACCAGAGATACGGATCGGCCAATGGCAGCGGCGCCAGCGGAGGCGGCGGCGGCGGTTCCGCAACACTTGCGGCGACGGGCACAGCATCGATCGCGGCGGCGATGCCGGCTTCGGCCAGGGCGACGCGCAGGGCTTCGGCCCGATCCGCGTCCGCGATGAGGCCGGCGATCGTCCAGCGTCCGTTATCGAACAGCAGGCGTCCGGACTGCAATTCGTCGAGCGCTTCCAGGCCCTTGAGCGCCATAGCGGCAAATCCTTCGGGCGCCGGCGCCACGACCAGTTCGCCCTTGGTCTCGACGTGGAAGTGATGCTCCAGATAGGTCTGGAAGGCGGCGATGGGGGCATTGCCGCCGACAAGCCAGCCTGCCTCGAGCTTGCGCACAGCAAAACCGAAAGGCATGGCTATCGGCGAAACGGGCGCGACTTCGGCCTCGCTGGCCTCGGATACCAAGGGCGCCGGTTCTGCTTCGGTGACGATTTCAACCGATGCTGCCGTTTGTGCCGGCGAGTCCACAATCTCCGGCACTGCCGCTTCGGCTTCGGGCAGGCTCAGATCGATCGTCCAGCCTTTGTCTTCGATTCCGGCATCGACCATCAGCCGGGCGACATGGCGGGCGGCGATGGTGCTCCGCGTCGTGCCGGTGAGACGCCATTCGGTTCCAGCCAGTTCAACCCTGCCGTCATCGAGGGCCAAAAGGATCGCCATGGCGCGCCAGGTGTCTTCGGCAAAGCCCTCGGGCGCGCCGAGCGCGATCGAACTGGCGTCGAGGGCGCGTTTGCCGGCAATCGCCAACAGGCGCGACCGCACTTCGGCGCTCGGGGCAAAGCCGGAAATGATTATGGCGCCGTCCGCCGATTTCTCGGCACTCCAGCGATAGGGCACCGCCTCGATCACACCGATCTGGGCGATATCGAGCCGCGGGCCTGTTCCATCGGCGAGACTTGCCGCAAATGATCCGGCCGGCCCGGCGACCGGATTGCCGGTCGCGGCGGCTGGCGCCGCATAGACCACGGTCGACACCGCAACGACGAACAGGACCGCCTTGCGGTCCAACGCCCATTTTCCGCTCACGAACAGCCTCTCGAATTCCGCATTGCCTGCCGCCGCGCCGCGCCGGTTGCCGGCGTCAGGCCGGTGCCGCATGCGGCGGATCGATAGATCAGTTTTGCCCATTGCCCCGCCGATTCCCAGATGCCTCGCGCGTTTGTTCACGCGCTTCGGACAGCGGCGCAAAAAGAAAGGCCCGGCTGAGCCGGGCCTTTCCCTGAGCTTGAGTAATCCGAGAGGATTAATCGAACTTCTTCGAAGCCTTGAACGTGGTCTTGTAGGCGCCGAGGGAGTTCATCTCGCCAGCGATGGACGTTTCGAACTGCCCACCGGGCTTCCAGGCCAATTCGGCCTTGCCGTAGAAGGTGCCGTCGGCATTGGTCGCCGGGATAGCGGTACCAACAGCGTAGTAGCCGACTTCGCCGGTTGCCGTCAGGGTGTCGGTCAACTTGGCGATCAACTTCAACGCAGCCTGCCAGGTTTCGTCGTCGGCAGCAGTGGTCGGGTTGAGGTAACGGAAACCGGCCTGGATGGTCACCTGGTCGGTCACAGCGGCCGAACCGGTCAGGCTGGCGCCCCACATCGGATCATTCGCAACGTCGCTACGATCGGCAAATTCAGCCGCGGCGGCGAGAGTGAAGATGTCGAAGGTGCCTTCAGCCGTCACGAGGCCGTTCCAGGCAGTCGTCGCGCCGTTGTCGTCGGAACCGTAGGCGAACGCGCCACGGACCTTGAAGTTATCGAAGGTGGCAGTGGCCGCACCGCGAGCCAGCCAGTCTTCGATCGTGCCGTCAAGGAAGCCACCGGCGGCGAAGCTCATGTAGCCATTGAGCGCGCCATCCGGAGCAGCGTAGGCGATGGTACCAATGGCGGTACCGGCAGCGGCATAGGTGCCCGCAATCACGGTAACGTCGTCGAGAGCTTCGAGGCCGCCCGACAGGGTGACGCCAGAATCGCCGACAGCGTGGTACAGCTGGATGACACGGCCCTTGGTCTTGATGTCGAGAACGCCATCGAGAACGCCGACGCCCGAGTCAACCGCATCGGAATTGAACAGGCCGATGAAGCCGAACGGCGTGTCGTCGCCGTCCTTCAGGACGGACGTGTCGCGCTTACCGGCAACCAGGGTGGTGCCGTCGCCGACGGAGACATAGGCTTCGTCGAGCTGGACGGTGTTGATGAGCTCGTCCTTGGCCAGAGCGGGCTGCTCGTTGACGATGTCGCGCTCATCGCCCCAATCGGAGAGCTTGATCACCGCCTTGGCGGTGCCGAACTCGGACGAGGCGGAGCCGACAAACATCAGCCACCAGTCGAGATCATTCTGCCAATCCATATTCTCGGCGGCAACACCAGAATCGTTGTTGTCGTCGATCGTGCGGCGGGCGTTATTGAAGCTGACCGGGTCGGTGATGTTCGCCGAACCAGCGAAGTCGCCCCAAATGAACTCGTACTTCACTTCGCCGGAGATCTGCAGGCAGTCATCGGTCGAAGCAATTTGCAGGGTGCCCGAAATGCCGAGGTCTTCGCAGACATCGAACGAGGACACGACGGTCGACAGGTCGGCCGCGAAAGCAGTGGTGGAAAGACCAACCGCCGCCACAGAACCCAGAAGAAGGCTCTTCAGTTTCATATTCTTGACCTCCAAAGTCAATCTTGGTGCCGGCGAACCGGCGGTTGGTCGAAGCGCAAACACACTTGTGCGTCGTGTCTTTAAAGTCGCGCCGCGACCGACAAACGATCCCATGCATGGATTCGCATAGGCCACTCTATCCAACGCGCATTGCCGCGCAACCGAATGAAGCTGGATTCGGGCTTCGGCCGACCTGCTTGTTGCTGAATGTTGCAAATTCAGCACACACGCTGAAACCAAGTCTTAACTTCGGTAAATCAAGGGTTACCGGCGACAAGGCTCCCGGAAGGCCGCCACCCGCCGCGACCCGAGGGGGTCCGGCAGGCGCCAATGCGGCGCGGCGCCGCTGATGCCTTGCCATGCCTCGATCGAAAAAATGCGCTGCCGCGCGCCGTGAGCGGCGGCAGGCGATGTGCGATCGCTGAAATCGGAGAGGTGGTCAGCGCCGCCGCGCCGAACGGGCCGGCGACGGTTTGCCGGCCGGCTCCTGGGTAGGTTCGCCTTCCTTGGCCCTGAGCATCACCAGCGAGCGCTCGGCTTCGCGGGCGTTGATTCCGTTATAGCCCTCGAGCCAGATCGCCGTTTGCCGGGCAGTCAGGTTCAAATGATGCTGGCGGACCTTGCCGATGGCGGCCGCAGCCTCCCTCGTGAGGCCGAGCCCGCGCAGCGTCACGGCGAGCGGGGTGCCGTTGGAATTGTTCATCGACGCCGAAATCGTCTGGTCGGGCAATTGGGCGATGCCGGCAAGGAAATGGACGACCGTATTGAAGTCGCCGATCTCGGCAAGCTTGATGGTTTCCTCGCTGGCATTGGCCGCGCCGCTCAGCACCTGTTCGATGGTCGAATAGACGGCAGCGCGTTCGCGACGGGCCTTGGACTTGCGTTCGCTCTCGCTGGCGATCTCGGTCAGCGAGTCGAGAAGGCTCCCGCCTTCGGGCGGCGCGTCGAGGGCGCGCAGGCGCGCTTTCAGTTCCTCGGACAAAAAGGGCGTGATCTGCAGCGAAATGACATGCGTGAGGTCGTCGCGCGAAATCAGCGATTCCTGCAAATCGACATCTGACTTGGCGCGTTCGGCAACGATCCGGTAGGTCTTGGGCGAGAACTTGGCGCCGGGATTGGCCGTCATGGTGCGCACGGCCTCGACGTCGCCCCGCCTGATCAGGGCATCGGTCAGCTTCTCGTTGAGCTCCTTGCGCCGCGAAATCGCCCGCGTATGGGCGGGCAACATCATCTCGATAACGCCGATGAGGTCGCTTTCGGTCAGAACCGGCGAATGCTCCAGCATCGGCGTGGCGACGTCCGGCGCCTCGTCATTGGCGAGGCGGCGCACGACGCGGCCGGGGAAGCGCTCCATCGGCGCCACGCGCTCGGATAATTCCTTGCGCACTTCGGTCGCCACATCGTCGAGCATGCGACAGATCACTTCGGCATAGGCGTCGCCATGCGCGCCCGTATCGGCCTCGATGCTCTCGATGAAAAGGTCGGTCAGCACGGAGATGAGGTTGCGCCATTTCCGGCGCGACGGATCGCGCGCCCAGGCCTGCAATTCCTCGAGTGTCGGCACGGTCTCGGTTGTCGGCGTACCCACTGACTCCACTCCGGCATAAGTCGTCATTTCTGTGACGCTAATCGAATTTCGTTAACGCAGCGTTTTGGAAACTGTCACAATTGCGGGTGCCAATGTCGCAGCATGACCGCATGACCGCGAAAACCTTGCCTTTTCGCGCGTTTTCCACTATCGGCACCCGTGGCGGCGCGGTTTCGATCCGGGCCGTCACATGACATAACGCGCCTTTCCGGCGACGCGACCCGCCAAGGGTCCGGTTCCGGAAGCGCACTGTTCTCAGGGCGGGGCGAAACTCCCCACCGGCGGTAGGAGCCGGGCCGCAAGGCCCGCTCGAGCCCGCGAGCGCCGCGACGCCATTGGCCGAGCGGGTCAGCAGATTCGGTCCAAGTCCGAAGCCGACGGTCATAGTCCGGATGAAAGAGAACGGATTGACAAAGGTTCCGGCCCGTATCGGGCCTCGGGCACCATTGCGCGATCCTTTCAACCCTGAGGCAAGCTGGTTGAGAAAGGATCGATCATGAACCAGACTGCCTCCTCCCCCTCCCCCTCCCTCGGCACGCCGGGCGGCATCGTTCTGGCCGGAACATTGATGATGGTCGGCGCCCAGGCCGTGTTCGCCCTGGTCAACTTCCTTTACGACGTGCTGACCAATCCATGGAACCCGCTGCTCTCCGGCGCCAATATCACCTCGGCCTCGGCGGTTTTCTGGCAATACCTGATCGCCACCATCTTCGCATTGCCGCTGATCTTGCGGATCGGGCTCAACAAGCTCAGGACCCGCCATCCGGTTCTGCATGAGGTGCGGGCGCTGGTCTCGGCGCTCGGCGCCCAGGTCTTCGCCTTCGGTTTCGCCTCGGGCGTTCCGGTCTGGCAGATGGTCGGCCTGTTGATGACCGGGCCGTTCTTCGTCATCGCCGGCTCGGTGCTGTTCCTCGGCGAGAAGCTGACCGCAGCCCGCATCGGCGCCTCGCTCGTCGCCTTTGTCGGCGCCGCACTGATCATCGGCGCCGGGGCGGAGAGCTTTTCCTTGGCTTCGCTGCTGCCGGTGCTGGCGGCGGCGCTGTGGAGCACGACGACGGTGATCGGCAAATACCTGTCGCGCGAGGAAGAGCCGGAATCGCTGACGCTCTATCTCTTGCTGCTGATCAGCGTCAACCATGCCCTGATCGGGCTGGCGCTGGTCGGACTGGCCGTCGTCCTGCCGGCCGGCACCCTGCCGGCGAGCCTGACGAGCGGCTGGGATTTCGGCTTCCCCATGGGTCCGGCGACCGTCTGGCTCATCGCGCTCGGCCTTGTGACCGCCGGCGCCCAATATCTGTTGTGGAGCGCCTACAAGCGGGCCGACGCCACCTATCTGCAGCCGTTCGACGACCTGAAACTGCCGTTCAACCTCCTGATCGGCTGGGTGCTGCTGTCGCAGGTGCCGGGGCTGTGGTTCTGGCCGGGCGCGGCGCTGATCGTCGGCGCTTCGATCTATATCGCCCGCCGCGAAGGCTGACGACGCCGACCGGGCGGCCGGGACCATACTGGAACGGTTCTCGGCCGCCCTTTGTCTCTATTAATATGTACTGATACCGATGCCGCGTTCTTCCGGTGTCGCTGCCGGTTCGACATCGGGCGAGAACTGCTTCAGATAGGCGATGAGAGCGTCGATCTCCTCGGGCTTTTTCAGCCCGACAAAGGTCATGGTCGTACCCGTCACATAGTCGCGCGGCGCCGGCAGGTAGTCGCGCAGGGCCTCTTCGGTCCACACGAGCCCGCTTTCGCCGGCCGCCTTCATCGGCCGGGAATAGCGCGCAAAATCGCCGACCGATCCGGCGCTGCGGCCGATCAGGTCATTGAGCACCGGCCCGACCAGGTGCCTGGCGCCCTCGCCGACCTTGTGGCAGGCGAAGCAGTTCTTCCTGAACACCTTGGCGCCGAGCTCGGCCGCCTCGTCGGCGGCACCGGGCGCGGCCAGAGCGGCGAACGCGAGCGCGGCGGCGAACATGGATTTCATCGGTCCGGGCTTCACCTTGTGCCCGTCTATCTCGGCAGCAGCCAGGCGCCCTGGGGCACCGGATCGTCGAACGGCTTGAGGCTCGTGGCGAGGGCCTCCTCGACGAGATGGGCGACCAGTTCGGGAAACAGCAGCGGCCTTTCCGCCCGCTCCCACAGGAAATAGCCGTAGGAGCCGGGAATCGGGTTGATCTCGTTGAACCAGATCTCGCCGGTTTCGTTGTTGCACAGGAAATCGAGACGCGGGGCGCCGCGACTGCCGAAGGCCCTGAACACCTTGACGGCATTGCGCGTGACCGCTTCGCGGCGGGCCTCGTCCAGTTCGGGATTGATGTCGCGGGTCAGCGACAGCATGCCCTGCGAGGGCAGCGAACTGCCCTTGGCGCCGCCACCACCCGACAGGTATTTTTCCTTGAAATCGAGGAGTTCGGTCGAGGGCTTGGGGCGTTCGATGGCCGAGAGGCGGATGGTGCCGGCGTCGTTCCGCAACGCGACATTGTACTCGACCAGGTGCGGCACGCGCGGCTCGACCATGACGAGGCTGTCCTTGGTCAGGACGCCGGCGCAGAGCTGGACCAGTTCGTCCTCGTCATGGGCGATGCCGACGCCGATGCTCGAACCGAGATTGACCGGCTTGACGATGGCGGGAAAGCCGATATTCCGTTCGCGCACCTCGGCGACGAAGGCCTTGGCATTCCGCAACTTGTTGCGGTCGGCGGTGACGTGCGGCAAGACCGGCACCCCGACATCGGCGGCGATGGTCTTGGTCAGATCCTTGCGCATGGCCAGGGCCGAATGGGTGGCCGAAAACCCGGTCACCGGGATGCCGAGCCATTCGAGAAGCCCATGTACGCGCCCGTCTTCGCCATAAAGGCCGTGAAAGACCGGCATGGCGCAATCGATCGGGATCGGCGCGCCGGAAACCGGCCGGATCTCGGCGCCACGCTCGCCCCAGCCGAAGCCGATCTCGGCAGTGCCGGATGGCTTGGGGCGATAGGTCGAGACGTCGCGCAGGCGCGGACCGACAAGGAAGCGGTTCTCGAAATCGGCATAGACCGGCACGATGTCGTAGTCGGCCGGGTCGACGGCGTCCATCACCTGCTGGGCGGTGACGACGCTGACATCGTGCTCGGGCGAGCTGCCGCCGAACAGGACGGCGATTTTTCTCGGCATGACGCGACTTAACCCCTTTTTCGCCACCTCGGTCTGGCACGAGCCTGTGGCACCGATATGGCCTGACCGGGCATCACATGATAAAGCCGGTTCGGCCGGGCCGCCATAGCACGAACCCGTCGGGCCTGTCGCCGGCGACGCCTCTGTCCGGTCGGGTTTTCGGCTAGGATCGTGGCGACGGCAAAGCGAGTCGAGGGCCTTATGCATTTCATCGAGATCGGAGAGGGGGACCGGCCATCCGTCGTGTTCGCGCATGGCTGGGGACGCTCGCATCACGATTTCATTCCGGCGGCGGAGAGTCTTGGCGCCACCGCCCGTTCCATGCTCGTCGACCTGCCCGGCTTCGGCCAGACGCCGCGCCCCGACGTGGCCTGGGACACACGGCAATATGCCGACTACATCGCCAGTTTCCTCGCCGAACAGGGCATCGGGCGCGTGATCTGGGTCGGCCATTCCTTCGGTGGTCGCATCGGGCTGAGGCTGGCCCGCCACCATCCCGACCTGCTCGGCGGCCTCATCGTCGTCGCGGGGGCCGGCATGCCGCGCCAGCGCGTCTATTTCGAGCGGGTGCGCAACGATCTGCGCCGCCGCCAGTTCCGCGTGCTGAAATGGCTGGCCGGCGCCGACGAAGCCCGGCGCGACGCGCTCGAGAAGCGTTTCGGCAGCCCGGATTACGTCGAAAGCAAGAGGCTCGGCCTCAGGGACATTTTCCTTGCAACCATCGCCGAGGATCAAAGCCCCGACCTCCCCGACATCACCGTGCGCACCGAACTGCTCTATGGCGCCAAGGACGGCGAAACCCCGGTCGAGATCGGCCAGCGCATGGCCGCGCTCATCCCAGGTGCGCGGCTGACGATCTTTCCCGAATACGACCATTTCTCCATTCTCAATCGCGGCCACCATGTCATCGCCTTGCGGGCGAAGGCCCTGCTGGCGGAGCGCGCGTCATGACAACAATCGTCATCTCTTTGCTGTCTTTGGCAGTGTTCTGGGGCGCGCTCGCCTATTTCGGGTACGTGCGGCTCAAAACCCTGCTCGTTTATTTCCAGCAGGAAGAATATGATACCCGGCGGTTTTTCGCCGCTTGGCGGATCATCCACCTGTTCGACGTCGTCGCCAGTTCGCTGCTCTCGCTCGGTTTTGTCCTCACGCTGGCTGACCTCGATGGCGAGGCACTCCTGGTGCTGCTGGCGCTCGCGCTTCCGGTGATTGCGGAACGCGAGGCCCGTTACCATTTCAAAAAGCCACTCGTCATGACCGGACGGGCCGAGCGACTCTTCGGCCTGTCGCTGGCACTCGCTGCGGTCTGGATTTTCACCGTGCTGGCACTGGCCGCCGTGGTGACGACATCGGCGTCAGCCCAATTCCTTCTGGGCGTCGTCTCCATCCAGGCCCTGCCACTCGCGCTGGTGGCGGCGAACGCCATGAGGAAGCCATCGGAAGAAAGGCGAAATCGCGCCTATATCGCGGAGGCATCGCAAAAGCTCGCCGGATTCACGGGCGTCCGCATCGGCGTCACCGGCTCGTTCGGCAAGACATCCGTCAAGCACATTCTCGGGTCTTTGCTGGCGCTCGATGGTCCGGTGTTTTTCTCGCGCGGTTCGGTCAATACCGTGCTTGGCCTGACCCGCCATATCCGCCAGCGCCTGCAGCCGGCCCACAAGTATTTCATCGCCGAAATGGGCGCCTATCGGCGCGGCTCGATCCAGCGGCTGGCTGAATTCGTCCGGCCCGAGATCGGCATCGTCACGGCCGTCGGCGAGGCCCATCTCGAGCGCTTCGGCACGATCGAGGACACGGCCAGGGCCAAGGCGGAGCTCGCCGAATTCGTCTGCGACCATGGCAGGCTCGTCATCGTTACCGAGGCGGTCGCGGCGCTCGAACCCTTTGCCGGCCTGAAAGCGAAACACCCCGACAGGTTCGTCGTCTGCGGCGAGGGCGAATCGGCGGATGTGCGGCTTGTCGCCAACGCTTTGACCCCGCAGGGCCGGGTGCTTGACATCGCCATGGACGGACAGGTCATGCGCCTCGTCTCGCCGCTTCTGGGCGGCTACAACGCCCTCAACCTCTGCCTGTGCCTCGCCGCGATCCGGGCGGTGGCTCCGGAGGTGCTGCCCGTCGTGCCGGCCGCCCTGGCCGAACTCGACCAGGTGCCGCACCGCCTCGAAAAGCGGGAAAGCGCCAGAGGTCCGCTCGTTCTCGACGATGCCTACAACGCCAATGAAGCCGGCATGCGCGAGGCCATCGCCGTCGCAAGGACCCTGGCCGACCAGCGCGGTGGACGGGCCGCGATCGTGACGCCGGGCATCGTCGAGCTCGGCATGAGCCACGACGCCGTGCATCGCGACCTCGGCGCCCATGCCGGCGCCATGTCGGACCTTGTCCTCGTGGTCAATGCCGAGCGCATCGAAAGCTTTGCCGAGGCGGCCGAATCGGCCGGGCGCGCCGAAGTGACGCGCCACAGGACGCTGGCCGAGGCGCGCAAGGCGCTCGCGGCCCATGCGCTCGGCGACAAGGACGTCGTGCTCTACGCCAACGACCTGCCGGACGTGATCGAGGACCGCCGGATTCTCTGACAAATAACGTTTTTCTATAAATCGTTCAACAAGGGTGCGCCCTTCCGTCTTATTGCCAGCGGCAGGCGACGCGCGCAGATTGACTTGCGGACTCGCTGAGGGTCGCCGATCTCCCTTCGGCGCCAAGAACCGGACGGGCCTGCAAGGAGGAATTGCGGAACCTTCGTCATCACAGCCCTGAGCCAGGCCCGCCCCCCGGAACCTGTTCAGGCAATCCTCGTGGCCGGACGTCTGCATATTCGATCGGCCGACATTTACAGCGCTTCTTCGCTTTTTAGAGCGACTCTAAACGGTTGCCTTTCAACTTATCGTGGCGAACAGACAAAAAGTGGAGAAGACTGCACAGGATATGCGCTTTGCGCGCAAGTCATGACTCAGATCATGGCGGCAACCCGCCGGTTTGGAGACAAACCCGGCAAACTTGGGAAGAGAAGGCCAAAAAGCCAATGAGCACGAGACTTCGGGATTTCACCCCGGCCGTCGATCTCACCGTGACCCACGGAACCGGGCCGGTCAGACACCAGCGGCCGATCTATGTCGAACTCACGCCCCCCTGCAGCAATGCCTGTCCGGCCGGCGAGAACATTCGAGGATGGTTGTCCTACGCGCAGGCGGGTCGATTCCGCGAAGCCTGGGAAACGCTCACGGCTGAGAACCCCATGCCGGCCGTGCATGGGCGCGTCTGCTACCACCCCTGCGAATCGAACTGCAACCGCAAGGACGTCGATACCGCGGTCACCATCCACGCCGTTGAACGCTTTCTCGGCGACATGGCGCTGGCCAGCGGCTGGCAGTTCAAGCCGATCAAGCAGCCGAGCGGCAAGAAGGTGCTCATCGTCGGTGCCGGCCCGTCCGGCCTGTCCGCCGCCTACCATCTGGCGCGGCTCGGCCATCAGGTCGAGATCCACGAGGCCGGCCCGGTCGCCGGCGGCATGATCCATTTCGGCATCCCGGCCTATCGCATGCCGCGCGAGGAGCTGGCTCGTGAGGTCAAGCGCATCGAGGACATGGGCGTCAAGATCGTGCTCAATCACAAGGTGACCGATCTCAACGCCGAAAAGGCGGCCGGCAAGTTCGACGCCGTCTTCGTCGCCATCGGCGCCGGCGTCGGCAAACATGTCGACATTCCGGCACGCGACGCGGCGAAAGTACTCGACGCCGTCAGCGTGCTTCACGACACCAGTTCCGGAAACCCGCCGCTCCTTGGACGGCGGGTTATCGTTTATGGCGGTGGCAATACCGCCATGGACGCAGCCCGCACCGCCAAGCGCCTCGGCGCCACCGAGACGGTGATCGTTTACCGTCGCGACCGCGAGCACATGCCGGCGCATTCCTTCGAGGCCGACGAGGCCATCGAGGAAGGCATCAAGATCAAGTGGCTGACCACGATCAAGGAAATCCAGGGCACCGAGCTGACCGTCGAACGCATGGTCATCGACGCGCACGGCAAGCCGCAGCCGACGGGCGAGTTCGACACGCTCTCGGCCGATTCCGTCGTCCTTGCCCTCGGCCAGGAAACCGATAGCGGCTTCTTGAAGGGCATTGCCGGCCTCAACTTCTCGTGGAACGGCACGGTCGAGGTCGACAAGAACATGATGACCGGCGCCCAAGGCGTGTTCGCCGGCGGCGACATGACCCCCGGCGACCAGTCGGTGACCATCGCCACCGGACACGGCAAGAAGGCCGCCCGCGCCATCGACGCCTGGCTCAACGGCACGACCTATACGGCGCCGGACAAGGCCGAGATCGTCAGCTTCGACATGCTGCATCTGCCGGTCTATTCGGACGCCGACCCGCGCCACCAGGGCGAACTCGAACTGGCCAAGCGCGTCGCCGGCTTCACCGAGATCATCGCCGGCCTTTCCGAGCTCGAAGCGCAGTACGAGGCGCAGCGCTGCTATTCGTGCGGCGACTGCTACGAGTGCGACAACTGCTATGCCGCCTGCCCGGAAGAAGCCATCACCAAGCTCGGCCCCGGCCGCAAATACGCCATCGACTACGCAAAATGCACCGGCTGCCAGACCTGCTACGAGCAGTGCCCCTGCCACGCCATAGACATGATCCCGGAGACCGTTTGAAATGGCTGAGATCAAGGGCAAGAAAGCCACAATGGATGGCAATACCGCCGTCGCTCACGTCGCCTATAAAGTAAACGAGGTCTGCGCGATCTACCCGATCACACCGTCCTCGCCCATGGCGGAACTGGCAGACGAATGGATGGCCGCAGGTGTCAAGAACATCTGGGGCAACATCATGTCAATCCAGCAAATGCAGTCCGAAGCCGGCGCCGCCGGTGCCCTGCACGGCTCGTTGCAGGCCGGCGCGCTGACCACGACCTTCACCGCGTCGCAGGGCCTCCTGCTGATGATCCCGAACATGTACAAGATCGCCGGCGAACTGACGCCGACCGTCTTTCATGTCGCGGCGCGGGCTCTGGCAACCAATGCGCTATCGATCTTCGGCGACCATTCGGACGTCATGGCGGCCCGCTCCACCGGCTTTGCCATGCTGGCATCGAACTCGGTGCAGGAAGCCCATGACACGGCGCTGATCGCCCATGCCGCGACCCTTGAGTCGCGCATTCCGTTCATGCACTTCTTCGACGGCTTCCGCACTTCGCACGAGGTCAATACCCTCAACCTGATCGATGAGGCCGACATCCGCACCATGATCGACGACGATCTGGTCAGGGCCCATCGCGCCCGCGCCCTCAATCCGGAGAATCCGGTGATGCGCGGCACGGCGATGAACCCGGATGTGTGCTTCCAGAGCCGCGAAGCCTCGAACGCCTACTATGCGGCGGTGCCCGGCATGGTCGAGAAGGCCATGGACAAGTTCGCCGCCCTGACCGGCCGCCACTACAAGCCGTTCGACTATTACGGCGCACCCGACGCCGAACGCGTCGTGGTGCTGATGGGGTCCGGCGTCGACGTGGCGCGCGACACCGTGGCCCATCTCATCGGCAATGGCGAGAAAGTCGGCGTCATCGCCGTCAGGCTCTATCGTCCGTTCTCGTCCGAGCACATGCTCGCCGTGCTGCCGCTGAGCACCAGGTCCGTCGCCGTCCTCGACCGCACCAAGGAACCGGGCGCCACCGGCGAACCGCTCTATCTCGACATGGTCGCCTCGCTGGCCCAGGCCGTCGCCGCCGGCAAGCGCCCCTCCATGCCGCGCGTCATCGGCGGCCGCTACGGCCTCAGCTCGAAGGATTTCGATCCGTCCCAGGTCAAGGCGGTTCTCGACGAACTCAAAAAGCCCGATCCGAAGAACAACTTCACGGTCGGTATCAACGACGACGTGACCTTCACCAGCATCGAAACCGACACGAGCTACGGCACCGAATCGGACGAGATCGTCCGGGCGATGTTCTACGGCCTCGGCGCCGACGGCACGGTCGGCGCCAACAAGAACTCGGTGAAGATCATCGCCGAGGACGGCGGCCGGTTCGCGCAAGGCTATTTCGTCTACGACAGCCACAAGTCCGGCGCGTTGACGGTGTCGCATCTCAGGTTCGGTCCCGAGCCAATCGGGTCGCCCTATCTGATCCGTACCGCCAGCTTCATTGCCTGCCACCAGTTCCACTTCATGAACAAGGTGGACGTGCTGAAGAACGCCAAAGTGGGCGCAACCTTCCTTCTCAACGCGCCCTTCGGTCCGGATTTGGTATGGAACCACCTGCCCCGCTCGGTGCAGAAGGTCATCATCGACAAGAAGCTCAAGTTCTTCGTCATCGATGCCACCAAGGCGGCGCGCGAAGTCGGTCTCGGCAATCGCACGAATACGATTTTGCAGACCTGCTTCTTCGCTCTCTCCGGTGTCTTGCCGCGCGACGAAGCCATCGCCAAGATCAAGTACGCGATCGAAAAGACCTATTCCAAGAAGGGTCGTGCCGTCGTCGAAAAGAACTTCGCCGGGGTCGATGGCGCACTTGAGCGCCTCTACGAGGTCGAGGTGCCCGACCAGGTCACCTCGAACTTCGAGCGCCAGCCGCCCGTGCCGGACCATGCGCCCGAATTCGTGCGCGAAGTCACCGGCAAGATGATGGATTTCAACGGCGACGACATTCCGGTATCCAAGATCCCCGCCGACGGCACCTATCCCACCGGCACGGCCGCCTGGGAAAAGCGCAACATCGCCGACGAGGTTCCGGTGTGGCGCGAGGATCTGTGCATCCAGTGCGGTCAGTGCTCGTTCGTGTGCCCGCACAGCGTCATCCGCGCCAAATATTTCGACAAGGATGTCGCCGCCGATGCGCCGAGCAGCTTCAAGACGGCGCCGATCAACTCGCGCGGCTATCCCGACGTGCACTTCTCGCTGCAGTTCTATGTCGAGGACTGCACGGGCTGCGGTCTTTGTGTCGAGGCCTGCCCGGCGCAAAGCGCCGTGGAGCCGGGCGTCAAGGCGATTAACATGACCCTCAAGGACGAAGAGATCGTCCAGACCGGGCAAAAGAACATCGCCTATTTCGAGACGCTGCCGGTCAACGACCGGGCGCGGGTCGATTTCGCCAATGTCCGTGGCGTGCAGTTCCTCGAGCCTTTGTTCGAGTTCAACGGCGCCTGCGCCGGCTGCGGCGAGACGCCCTATGTCAAGCTGTTGAGCCAGCTGTTCGGCGACCGGTTGATGGTTGCCAACGCCACCGGCTGTTCCTCGATCTATTCGGGCAACCTGCCGGTGACGCCCTGGACCAAGAACAAGGCGGGGCAAGGCCCGGTCTGGTCGAACTCGCTGTTCGAGGACAATGCCGAATTCGGCCTCGGCTTCCGCCTTGCCGCCGACAAGCATCTCGACACGGCCCGGCAGTTGCTGACCCAGATGGCGCCAGAGGTCGGCGAGGATCTCGTCACCTCGATCCTCACGGCACGGCAGATTCACGAGTCCGAACTCAAGAGCCAGCGCGAGCGCGTCGCGGCCCTCAAGGTCAAGCTTCTGGCCATGAAGGACGACGAAAACGCCAAACACCTGCTGTCGATCTGCGATCAACTGGTGCGCCGGTCGATCTGGATCGTGGGCGGCGACGGATGGGCCTATGACATCGGCTATGGCGGTCTCGACCACGTTCTGGCCTCCGGGCGCAATGTCAACATCCTCGTCATGGACACCGAGGTCTATTCGAATACCGGCGGCCAGGCTTCCAAGGCCACCCCGCTCGGCGCCATCGCCAAGTTCGCGGCGGCAGGCAAGCGCACGCATCGCAAGGACATGGCGCTGCAGGCGATTTCCTATGGCAATGTCTATGTGGCGCAGGTCGCTTTCGGGGCCAATCCGCAGCAGACGCTTCTGGCCTTCCGCGAGGCCGAGGCCTATCCGGGCGTGTCGATCATTCTTGCCTATAGCCACTGCATCTCGCACGGCATCGACATGAAGATCGGCCTTTCCCAGCAGGACAAGGCGGTGGCCTCCGGCTACTGGCCGCTGCTGCGCTACGACCCGGCGCTCAAGGATGTCGGCAAGGCACCGTTCCGGCTCGACTCGCCGCGCCCGACCATCAAGTTCAAGGACTATGCCTATAACGAGCTCAGATACCGGGCCCTCGCCTCCAGCCGGCCGGAGGAAGCCGAAATGCTGCTCAAGGAAGCCCAGAGGGCGATCCTCGAGAAGTACCAGACCTATGAAGAGTTCGCGAACATGGCATACGGGCCCGACCCGACGCTTGCCATGAGCGCGGCGAGCAAACCGTAAAGGGAGGCCAAAATGGATCTCAAAACCAAATATCTCGGCCTCACGCTCGAAAGCCCGCTGGTCGCCAGCCCCTCTCCGCTGGGCCGCAAGCTCGACAGCATCAAGCAATTGAGGGACCACGGCGCCGCCGCCGTGGTTCTCCCCTCGATCTTTGAGGAACAGATCACGCGCGAACAGGAAATGATCGACGCGCTGATCGGATCCGGTGCGGAAAGCTTCGGGGAGGCGCTGAGCTATTTCCCGTCCGAGGCCGAATATGCCTTCGACAGCTCCGACTACAAGCGGCTGATCGAAAACGCGGCCAAGGCCGTGGACGTGCCGATCATCGCCAGCCTCAACGGCGTCAGCACCAGCGGCTGGATCGAATATGCCCGCGACACCGAGTCGGCCGGTGCCCAGGCGATCGAGCTCAACATCTTCTTCGTGCCCTCCGACATTGCGCTCGACGGACGCGAGGTCGAAAAGCGCTATACCGATGTGGTTGCCGCCGTGTCCTCGGCGGTGAAAATCCCGGTCTCGGTCAAGATCGGCCCCTATTTCTCCTCGACCGGACACATGGCCGGTCAGCTGGTCGAAGCCGGGGCCAAGGGTCTGGTTCTGTTCAACCGCTTCTACGAACCGGACATCGACCCGGTGAACCTTTCGGTCGAAACCAGCCTCGATCTGTCGCGATCGTCCGAAATGCGCCTGCCGCTTCTGTGGATCGGCGTTTTGTACGGACGCATTGCTGCTTCGCTCGCCGCCACGACCGGCGTCGAGACGCCCGACGACGTGGTGAAATACCTGCTCGCCGGCGCCGACGTGGTCATGACGGCCTCGGCTCTCTTGCGCCACGGTCCGCAGCACATGCGCGTACTGCACGACGGGCTCAGCGAGTGGATTTCCGCCCGCAATCTCAAATCGCCGGACGACATCCGCGGCAAACTGAGCCATGCCAAGGTCGAGAACCCGGAAGCCTATGAGCGCGCCAACTACATCAAGGTGTTGCAGGGCTTCGGCGCCTGACAACGGGCGACAAGCGAACACGAAGGCCGGCATCGCGATGCCGGCCTTTTTTTGTCGGGTACGCCGCGCCCCCTCCACCGCCCTTCGGGCGGTCCCCCTCGCCCCGCTGCGCAGGGGAGGAAGAGCGCCGGTGCCCCATATCCTGCCCCATTCATGGGGGAGGAGGACCATGCGCAGCATGGTGGAGGGGGCCGCGCTGGCGTCTCGATCTACTCCCTCGCCGCGTCCAGTCTCGCGAGATCGGCGAGAATCGCCTCGGCGTCGCGCACCACATCGCCACCGGCGGCCAGCGGCCTGGATGCCACAACCTGCGCCGGAGCCGGCGACAGGATATGGACCGTCTCGGCAAAACGCGCCGCCTGGCGCGGATCGTGGGTGATGACCAGCGCCGTGACGCCCCGCCGCTCGACCAGATCGCGCACCAGCGCCAGCATGCGGTCGGCAAGCGCGGTGTCGAGGCCGTTGAACGGCTCGTCGAGCAACAGGAGGTCCGGATCGACCACGAGGGCGCGGGCCAGCGCGACGCGCTGGCGCATGCCGCCGGACAACTGGCGCGGATATTTGCCGGCATCTTCGGCACCAAGACCGACCTGGGTCAGCATGCTGCCGGCGCGGCCGAGGCGTTCGGCGCGGTCGAGCCTTTCGGCCTTGAGGGCGAAGCCGACATTGTCGCGCGCCGTCCGCCAAGGCAGCAGCAGCGGGTCCTGGAACATCACGGCGGCGCGGCGGTGGGAGCGACGCACCTGTCCCGAACGGGGCTGCAACAGGCCGGCGGCGAGCGCCACCAGGGTCGACTTGCCGCAGCCGGACGGACCCATCAGCGCCGTGACCTCGCCGGCCGGCACGGCGAAGTCGACGCCATCGAGCACGAATTTGCCGTTATAGGCGAAGCCGACGCCCTCGAAGGCGAGCGCGGGCAATGTCATGGCCGCTCCTCCCCGTCTGCGCCGCGCCAGAGCTGCATGCTCCGCTGCAACGGTCTTAGCAGCAGATGATCGAAAACCACGAGCATGACGACCACGACCAGCACCCAGGCCATGGTCGCGGCAGTGTCGACCTGGGCCCTGGCCGTGGCGATTCCGTCGCCGATGCCGCCGGCGCCGCTCAATAGCTCGGCCATGACGGAGACCTTCCACGACATGGCGAGAGTCGTCGCCACGGCCGGAAACAGATGGGAGAACATGTGCGGACCGTAGACATCGCGCGCCATGGCGCCAAAGGGAGCACGGAAGGCGCGGGCCATGCGGGCGAGATCGCCGTCGAGGCTGCGGGCGCCCTCGGTGGCGGCGGCAAAGACGATCGGCGCGGTGGCGACGGCCACGGTGAAGACGACAGCCCAGCGGCCGCCGAACCACAACAGCGCCAAAACGATCCAGGCGATGGCCGGAATGCCGAGCAGGATCATCGAGACCGGCTGCAGGGTCAGGCGGATTTCAGTGCGAAGGCCCGCCAAAGTCCCGAGAACGGTGCCGGCGAGAATGCCCACGCACCAGCCCATGGCGGCGTTGCCGGCGGTCTCGATCAGCGCCGGCACGATCCGGCCGCCAACCAACATGGCCCACAAGGTCGCCAGGGTTTCGGCAAGGCCGGGAAGCACCAGCGCTCCATAGGCGCGGTGCCCCCATTCCCAGCCGATAAGCAAGAAAGCGAGGCCAGCAAGGCCATAAAGCCAGCTCGCCGTTTTGCCTTCTGCCTGCCAGCGCTTGTCTTTGCTCATTTCATCGCCATTCGTTCCCCGTCATTGCGAGGCGCGAAGCGGCGCGGCAATCCAGAAGGCTGCATGCGTTGGCGTCGATTGCCCTCTGGATTGCCGCGCGCCTGACGGCGCTCGCAATGACGGTTGCCGTGTAAACCGGCTGTAATCGGCTGCCTCTAGCCCCAGTAGAAGCCCGAATCCGGCAGCTTGCCGCCGACAATACCCGGATCGAGACCGATCAGGTGATCGAAATAGGCTTCGATGTCGGCCCGCGAGTCCTTCGCGGTCCGGACATCGAGATGAACAAAGGGCAGCGACTGGGCAATGACCGGCGCCGGCAATGGCAGGGTCTTGGCGGCGAGGGCCCCCGCCGCTTCGGCATTGGCCAGAACCCATTGTCCGGCCTCGACGCAGGCTTCGTGAACGGCACGGACGACGTCGTCATGCGCATCAAGAAAGTCCTCGCTGACCGCCAGCCCGACCTGCGGGATTTTCGGGCCGCGGCCGGTATATTGGCCATAAAGCTCGGTCACGTCGAGAACGCGGAACAGCGACAGGCCCTGCTGTTTCGCCGCGATCAGCGCCGCCGTCGCCGCCGGCTCGTGCATGACGGCGACATCGCCGCGACCGGAAAGGAACAGCGGCACTGCCTCATTGGGCGAGCCGACATAGTCGATCGACACGTCCTTGTCCGGGTCGAGGCCGGCCCATTTGAGGACCAGCCTGAAGATCAGGTCGGGCGCCTCGTTCTTGTTGGAATTGAGGATGCGCTTGCCGGCAAGGTCGGCGATCGAGGTGATGCTTTCGTCGCGCGCCATGATGTAGAGCACGCCCCAGGTCACGACATTGACCATGCGGGTGCCGGCGCCGCGATTGTAGAAATTGGCGGCGGCATAGGTCGAACTGGCGAAAAGCTGGAAATCGCCGGTGGCGACGCCGGCGCGCATCTGGTCGGTCGATTTCCAGATGTCGAAACTGGCGCCCGGCGCCACCGTGTCGAGAGCGCCCGAGGCGACGGCGCGGGAAAAGACTGCCGAGGGCGAGGCCGGAATGCCCCAGATGGTCAGCGGCTCGGCAAGCGGCGCGGCCTTTGCGCCCAATGACGGCAGGAAACCGGCGGCACAAACGGCGCCGAAACCGGCAAGAACCTCACGCCGGCTGATCACAAGACTTGAAGAGGAACTCATCGGGAGGACTCCTGTTGTTCATAGCACCAATTTCCTCCCCTCCCGCCGCGCGCGCCCGGCGGGACTGCCGGGACCGGCAAAGCCAAACCCGACAGAATTGGTCCAATATGTCCGGCGCAGCGCCGTGTCCTTGATCCAGCGCAAGAAAGGACGCGGCATCCGTGGCCGCAATCCAGAACCTTGAAACATTCGAATAGTCGTATATAACTCAAGGACATACCTCCTGTCCCTTTGATCCAGCGCAAGGAGTCTGCGGCCGGCTTCGGCTAAGCGGGAAGCCATCAACGTGAGCCGCGCGAGAACTCTGGTCCGCTCCGCCTCGGAGGAGGGCGATGGAACGGGTCGGAGGGGGAGGACCTCGGCTCAACTGGCTCTTGTCAGCAGATCGAGGTCAACATGGCACAGGTCGCTTTCGGCGTTTGGGACGGCGTGGTTCACGACACGCAAAAAGGCGTTGTCCCCGCCACTTCGCCGCTCACCGGCCTCAAGAAATTCGACGAGTTCGACGACGGCAATCCCATTCGCGCCTTTTTCGGCGACCGCGGATTCTTCGTCTTCGACGACAAGATCAGCCTGATCGACGCGCTCTTCCACTACATGGACAAGGCGGCCGAACAGTCCTGCGGCGCCTGCACCCCGTGCCGCATGGGCACGGTTCTGGTGCGCGACGCGCTCGACAAGATGCGGCGCGGCCTCGATTCGCCGCTCGATTTCGACGACATCGAACTGCTCGGCCAGCAGATGAAGACAACTTCGCTCTGCGGCCTCGGACAGACCTGCTCGGTCGCTCTTTTGGACGTCATCCATAATTTCCGCGACCGCATCGAGACCGAGATCGCCGGCCACCGGCCGATCAAGGCCCAGCACGGCATGGCCTACATGACGGCGCCATGCATCGAGGCCTGTCCGTCCAAGGTCAACGTGCCGCGCTATATCGACTATATCCGCGACGGCAAGCCGGAGAACTCGCTCGGCGTGCTCTTGCAGAAATACCCGATGGCGGCGACGTGCGGACGCGTCTGCGTGCGCTATTGCGAACTGGCCTGTCGGCGCAAGTTCGTCGACGAGGCCGTGGGCATCAAGATCTTGAAGCGCTACGTCGCCGACCAGCAGAAGGGGCCCAACGCCCTCAAGTTCACCCGCGACATGATCACGCGACCCCTTGCGGACGGCATGAAGGTCGCGGTGGTCGGTGCCGGCCCGGCCGGCCTGTCCGCCGCCTATCACCTCTTGCTGCACGGCTATCACGTCGATGTCTTCGAAAAGACCGACCAGGCCGGTGGCATGGCCCAGATCGGCATTCCGAGCTACCGCCTGCCCAAGGACACGCTGGCGCTCGAGACCGACATCATCGTCGAGCTGGGCGGCAAGTTCCTGTTCGGGCAGGCGCTCGGGCGCGACTTTTCCGTGGATGATCTGTTCGCCCAGGGCTACAAGGCGGTCTACCTCGCCCTTGGTTGCCAGCAGGGCACCCAGATGGGCGTCGAGAACGAGGACAAGGCGCGCCAGGGCTACTACTCCGGCATCGATTTTCTTCTGAAAGTCCACGATCATGTCGACGGCATCAAGCCGCTCGAAATGAAGGGCGAGGTCGTGGTCGTCGGCGGCGGCAACGTGGCGATGGACTGCGTGCGCTCCGCTATTCGCCTCGGGGCCGACAACGTCCATGTCGTCTACCGGCGCACCCGCGACGACATGCCGGCCGACCACGAGGAGCTGGTCGCGGCCGATCACGAAGGCATCCATTTTCATACCCTCACCAATCCGACCCGCATCATCGTCGAGAACGGCAAGGTGCTCGGCGTCGAGATGGTGAGAATGGAACAGACCGAACCGGACGAAACCGGCCGCCGCAAGGTCAGGCCCGTTCCCGGCTCCGAATTCACCATGGCGTGCGACACGATCATCGCCGCCATCGGCCAGCAGGTCGAGAATGCCGAACTGATCAGCAAGGACGGCGTCGAGCTCAACCGCTGGCGCACGGTTCAGACCGACTGGGCGCTGGCGACCTCGCGGCCCGGCGTCTTAGCCGGCGGCGACTGCGTCACCGGCCCGTCGACGCTGATCTATGCCATGGCCGCCGGCCTCAAGGCGGCGCGCAACATCAACGACTGGATCCAGCTCGGCTCGTCGCGCTTCTTCAAGCGCTCGCGCATGCGCCAGCTTATCAAGGACAATGGTTTCGTTGCCGACGACGTGGTCGAGACGCCGGTCAGGAACATGTACCGCGTGCACAACCCGGAACTCGATCCCGAGTTGAGAAAACACATGTTCGAGGAGGTGGAGCAGACCATTTCCGACCGCCAGGCCTATGCCGAGGCCCAGCGCTGCATGCGCTGCTACCGCATCTACTCCGTCGTGACCGAGCATTCCATTCCCGAAGGAGCGGCCTGAGCCATGTGCAGCACCGAGACAGCCGATTTCTACGCGCGCAATCCGGCCGAAGCGACGATTTCGCTTTCGATCAACGGCAAGGCCTGCAAGGGCTTCCACAATGAAACCATCCTGAGCTGCGCCCGCCGGCACGACCTCTACATCCCGACCCTTTGCGAACTCGACGACATCGACCACACGCCGGGCACCTGCCGGGTCTGCGTCGTCGACATCGCCGAGCCGGGCAAGTCGCACCAGGTCGTCACCTCCTGCAACACGCCGGTGCGCCAAGGCATGGCGGTCGACACCCGCACCCGCCAGGTGCGCGAGATGCAAAAGCTCCAGGTCGAGCTGTTGATGGCCGACCATCTGCAGGACTGCGCCACCTGCATCCGCCACGGCGATTGCGAATTGCAGGACCTCGCCCAGTTCGTCGGCTTGAGGGAGAACCGTTTCTTCGACCGCGCCCGCACCGAGGCGCGCCCGATCGACGATTCCTCCCCCGCCATCATCCGCGACATGACCCGTTGCGTCCGGTGCCAGCGCTGCGTCGCGGTGTGCCGCTATTTCCAGGGCGTCGATGCACTGATGATGTCCGAAACCGGCGTCGACCGGCTGGTCGAATTGCGCGGCGGCGGCGTCCAGGCCAATTCGCTGTGCGTCAGCTGCGGACAGTGCGTGCTCGTCTGTCCGACCGGGGCGCTCGGCGAGCGCGACGAGACCGACAAGGCGCTCGACTTCATCTACGATCCCGAAATCACCACCGTGGTGCAGTTCGCCCCGGCGGTGCGCGTCGCCTTCGGCGAGGAATTCGGCATGGCGCCGGGCACCAACGTCCAGGGTCTGGTCGTCGCGGCCTGCCGCAAGATCGGCGTCGACATCGTGCTCGATACCAATTTCGCCGCCGATGTCGTCATCATGGAGGAAGGCATCGAGCTTCTGGAACGCTTGAAGGGCGGAAAAAAGCCGACTTTCACGTCCTGCTGCCCGGGCTGGATCAATTTCGCCGAAATCCACTACCCCGACATCCTGCCGATGCTGAGTTCGACCAAGTCGCCGCAGCAGGTGCTGTCGACCCTCGCCAAGACCTACCTGCCCGAAAAGATCGGCGTGCCGGCGGACAAGATCCGCGTCATCTCGATCATGCCATGCACGGCCAAGAAGGACGAAGCGGTGCGCCCGCAATTGCAGATCGATGGCATGCCGGAGACGGACGTGGTGCTGACGACGCGCGAGTTCGCCCGGCTTCTGAGGCGCGAGGGCATCCACCTGCCCGATCTCGAGCCGTCCGACTTCGACAACCCGTACATGAGCGAGTTCTCCGGTGCCGGCGCCATTTTCGGCACGACCGGCGGCGTCATGGAAGCGGCGGTCAGGACTATCTATTCGGTGGTCAACGGCAAGGAACTGGATGAGATCGAGCTGACCCAGCTGCGCGGCTTCGAGGGCATTCGCGAAGCCCGGGTCGATCTCGGCGGACCGTTCGGCGAGGTCAAGGTGGCGATGGTCCACGGGCTCGGCGACACGCGCAAGCTCGTGGAAGCGGTCCTGGCCGGCGAGGCCGATTACGATTTCATAGAGGTCATGGCCTGTCCCGGCGGCTGCGTCGATGGCGGCGGTTCGCTCAGGTCCAAGAAGGCCTATCTGCCGCACGCCATGGCGCGGCGCGAGACCATCTACAATGTCGACCGCCAGAAAACGGTTCGACGCTCGCACGAAAACGAGCAGGTCAAGACGCTTTACCGGGACTTTCTCGAAGCCCCGAACTCGGAAAAGGCCCATAAGCTGCTGCATACCCACTACACCGACCGCCGGCGCGCCATGCAGCGCTCGGTCAAGGAAGTGTGGGACGACGTCAAGATGAGCACGATGATCTACTAGGAACCGAGCGCGATTAGGACCATCCGAGCGACACCAAGAGCCATTGCGGCGACGTCCTTCGGCGGCGCCGCTTGGGTGTTGTGCCGCGGGCGGGACGGCGCGTTTGCGCAAGGCATTCGGGCCGTGCCGGCAAGGTGCGTGACACGGCGTCGCGCGCCATGCCCGCATCCCGGTCGGCAAAAGGCCGGCGCGGCGGCGCCGGCAGGTTGCGCCGGCCGCGAAAACGCCTTGTCCGGCACGGCATTGGCGGGCGGCACGGGCCTAGTCGAATGCATAAGTACATTCGAATTTTCATATCTTTTTCAGTGCGTTAAGCATGTGCTGCGCGCTCTTGGCCTATTGTCGACGCCACGCTTGCCCGTTAGGTTCGCCGCTGCAAGGTCGGCACCGCCAGAATCGAGGATTTTGCCAATAAAAACAACAGCTACAAGGGCAATGGCGCCGATCGCGAATGGCCTGTTCCCTTTCGCCCGCCCCGCATGCCCCGCATGCCAGAATCCGACCATCAGTTTGCGGTTGCAAACCGCGCCCATGACCCCACACACTGGGGCTATAAATCCGGAGCCGGCCCATCCGCTTTAGACTGGCGGAGTTGGAGAGAAGATATGGATGTCCAAACCTCACAAGCCCCTGAAACCGTAGAAGCCGCCCCGCCTCCCAAAGCGGAAATTCTTGAAATCTGCGCCGAATACGGCAATGACCGCCACAGGATGATGGACATCCTGCACACCGTCCAGAATCGCTATCGCTGGATCGCGCCCGAGACGATGGAAGCCATCGCCGAGGCGACCGATCTATCGCGCATCCAGGTCGAGGGCGTCGCCAGTTTCTATTCGTTCTTTTCGCTCAAGCCGAAGGGCCGGGTCACCATCCGGCTGTGCGACGACATCATCGACCGGTTCCACGGTCTCGATGCGGTGGTCGCGGAGTTCGAGCGGGCGCTCGGGATCAAGATGGGCCAGACCTCCCGGGATGGCGCGTTCTCGCTGGAATTCACGCCATGCATCGGCATGAGCGACCAGGCGCCGGCGGCGATGATCAACGACGTGGTCATCACCAAGCTCACCCGCGAGAAGGCGCGCGACGTCGCCAATGCCCTGAGGGCCGGCGAGACGCCGGAAAAGATCGCCGTGCCGGGCTTTTCGCCGTCCTCGGCGCATGAGCGGGCGAACCGCATGGTCAACTCCAATATCCGCCATGCCGGCGAGGTCCTGCTCGGGCCGGTGCCGCAGAATGCCGGCCTGACCAAGGCCGTGTCGATCACTCCGACGCAGATCATCACCACCATGGAGGAAAGCGGCCTCAGGGGTTGCGGCGGTGCCGGTTTCGTCACCGGCCGCAAGTGGCGCTTCGCCGCCGGCGGCGAGGCGGAACGCCGTTTCGTGATCTGCAATGCCGACGAAGGCGAGCCGGGCACGTTCAAGGACCGCGTGCTTCTGACCGAACGTCCCCACCTTCTCATCGAGGGCATGACCGTTGCCGCCCGCGCCGTCGGCGCCAGGGAAGGCATCATCTACCTTCGTGGCGAATACGAATATCTGAGGCCCCTTCTCGAGGAAGTGCTCGACGAGCGCCGCGCCGCCGGACTGCTCGGCACCGAGATCATGGGCGTCAGGAACTTCCATTTCGACATCCGCATCCAGCTTGGCGCTGGCGCCTATGTCTGCGGCGAGGAAGGCGCGCTGATTTCGTCCTGCGAGGGCCTGCCAGGCGAACCCAAGACCCGTCCGCCTTTCCCGGTGCAGCGCGGCTATCTCGGCTATCCGACCGTGGTCAACAATGTCGAGACCTTCTGCCACGCCGCCCGCATTCTCGACAAAGGCGCCAAGTGGTTCTTCGACATGGGCAAGGAAGGCAGCCACGGCACCAAGCTGTTCTCGGTTTCGGGCGACTGCCTCAACCCCGGCATCTACGAATTGCCCTACGGCCATTCGATCTGGGAACTGCTGAGCATCGTTGGCGGCGAAGACGCGGCGGCGGTACAGGTCGGCGGCCCGTCCGGCACCATGATCGGCCGCGACAGCTTCAGCCGGAAGCTGACCTTCGACGACCTCGCCACGGGCGGCGCCATCATCATCTTCAACGGCTCGCGCAACATTCTCGAGATCGTCGAATACTACATGTCGTTCTTCGTGCACGAGAGCTGCGGCTACTGCACGCCGTGCCGGGTCGGCAACGTCTTCTTGCAGAAGGCCATCGCCAAGTTCCGCAAGGGCCTGGCCAACCCGGAAGACATCGAATACCTGAGGGACCTCAGCTCGACCATCATCGAAACGAGCCGCTGCGGTCTCGGCATCACCTCGCCGAACCCGGTGCTGACCACCCTCAAGAGCTTCCCGCTGATCTATTCGACCATGACCAAGCCGACCAAGGACGGCATCAGGGACACGTTCGACATCCAGGCGGCGATCGATGGAGCGCGCAAGATCGCCAAGCGCCGCTCCTACATCTTTGACAAGGACTTCAGCCAATGAGTGCGATCAGCGACACCGGCACACGGCGCGACACGACCTTCACCTTCACCATCGACGGTGTCGAGATCAGGGCACAGCCCGGCCAGACCATCATGGAAGCGGCGGACGACGCCGGCATCTACATCCCGCGCCTTTGCGACCACGAAGGCCTCAGGCATCAGGGTTCGTGCCGGGTCTGCACCGTCAAGGTGGGCGGACGTTCCGTCTCGGCCTGCACCCAGCCGGCCAACCCCGGCACCAATGTCGAATCGGAAACGCCGTACCTGACCAAGCTCCGGCGCGATCTGGTCGAGATGCTGTTCCACGAAGGCAATCACCTCTGCCCGATGTGCGAGGCGTCCGGCAATTGCGAGCTGCAGGCCATGGCCTACCGGCTCGACATGACGAACCCGACCAAGTTCCCCTATCTGGAACCGAACCGCGATCTCGACGCCTCCCATCCCGACATCGCCCTCGATACCAATCGCTGCATTTCCTGCGGGCGCTGCATCCGCGCCTCGATGGATGTCGACGGCAAGGGCCTGTTCGGCTATGTCGGCCGCGGCATCAAGCGGCGCGTCGCGGTCAACGGCATGGACCTCGCCCATACCGACGCGGCGGTCACCGATCACGCCATTTCGGCCGAGGTCTGCCCGGTCGGCTGCATCATTCGCAAGCGCGAGGGCTTCAGGATCCCGATCGGCGAGCGTGAATTCGACAAGGGCCTGATCGGCCACGAAATCGAGGAGAAGGCCAATGCCTGAACTGAGAAAAGCGCGGATCGCAACCGCGTCACTGGCGGGCTGCTTCGGCTGCCACATGGCGATCCTCGACATCGACGAGCGCCTGATCGGGCTGATGGGTCTGGTCGAGTTCGACCGGTCGCCGGTCAACGATATCAAGAAGTTCACCAAGCGCTGCGATATCGGCATCATCGAGGGTGGCTGCTGCAACGAGGAGAACGTCCACGTTCTGCAGGACTTCCGCCGCAATTGCGACGTGCTCATCGCCCTTGGCCAATGCGCCATCATGGGCGGCCTGCCGGCCATGCGCAACGCGGTGATGCATTCCGAAAATCCGCTGCTCGAATGCCTCGAGGAAGCCTATATCAGCGGCCGGTTCATCCGGAACACGACGCACCAGATCCCCAATGATCCGGCGCTGCCGCTGGTGCTCGACAAGGTCTATCCGCTCTCCGAAGTGGTCAAGATCGACTATAATATCCCCGGCTGCGCCCCAACCGGCGACGTCATCTACTCAACGCTTGCGAGCCTTCTTGCAGGCAAGTTCCGCGGCTTCGAACGCGAACTGATCAAGTTCGACTAGGATAGAGAAATGGCCGAACCCAGGCTGATCGAAATTGCACCGGTGACGCGTGTCGAAGGACACGGCAAGGTCACCGTCCACATGAACGCCGACAACCAGGTCGAGGAAGCGCGGCTCCATATCGTCGAGTTCCGCGGCTTCGAGCGCTTCATCCGCGGCCGCCTCCTGTGGGAGGTGCCGGTCATTGTCCAGCGTCTTTGCGGCATCTGCCCGGTGAGCCACCATCTCGCCGCCGCCAAGGCCATGGACATGGTGATGGGCGTCGACGTACTGCCGCCGACCGCCGAGAAGATGCGTCGCCTGATGCATTATGGCCAGGTGATGCAGTCCCATGTGCTGCACTTCTTCCACCTCGCCGCGCCGGACCTGTTGTTCGGCTTCGACGCGCCCGCCGCCAAGCGCAATGTCTTCGAGATCCTCAAGGAGAATCCCGAGCTCGGCAGGCGCGCCGTCATGATGCGCAAATACGGCCAGGAGATCATCGCCGCGACCGCCGGCAAGAAGGTTCACGGCACCGGCGCCATTCCGGGCGGCATCAACCGCAACCTGCCCATCGCCAAGCGCGACGAGTTCCTCAAGGACATCGACACGATGACCGAGTGGGTTCAGGACGCGGTCAAGCTGGCCAAGGACTACACGATCGAGCATATCGACCTCGTCAATTCCTTCGCCAACTTCCCGTCGAACTACATGTCGATCGTGCGCGAGGACGGCGCCCTCGACCTCTACAACGGCAATTTCCGCATGAAGGGCGCGGACGGCAATATCCTTCTCGACCAGATCCCGAACAAGGACTACTTCAACTACGTGATCGAGGACGTGAGGTCCTGGTCCTACATGAAGTTCCCCTATTACAAGGAAATGACCCCGGAGACCGGCTGGTATCGCGTCGGCCCGCTGGCGCGCCTCAACAATGTCGATTTCATCGACACCCCGCTCGCCAATGCCGCGCTCAACGAGCTTCGGGCCGTGACCGACGGCAAGCCGAACACTTCCTCGCTCGGCAATCACTGGGCCCGCATGATCGAGGTTCTGCACTGCGTCGAGATGATCAAGCAATTGCTGGAGGATCCCGATCTGCAGGGCACGGACCTCGTGGCCAAGGGCGACCGGCGCCAGGTCGGCATCGGCGTCATCGAAGCGCCGCGCGGCAACCTCATCCACCACTACGAGGTGGACGAGCACGACCAGGTCACCTATTGCAACCTCATCGTGTCGACCACGCACAACAACGAGGGCATGAACCGCGCCGTCAAGGACGTGGCGATCAAGTATCTCGACGGGCAGGCCCAGATCACCGAAGGCATGCTCAACCATATCGAAGTGGCGATCAGGGCCTACGACCCGTGCCTTTCCTGCGCGACGCACGCGCTCGGGCAGATGCCGCTCGAGGTCGAGATCCAGGACGCCGAGGGCAAGGTGATCGACTCGCGCAGAACGGGCGCGGCCTGAACGCATGGCCGCACTCCTCATCGGATTCGGCAACCAGGGCCGCGGTGACGACGGCCTTGGTCCGGTTTTCGCCGAACGCATCGAGAAGCTGGCACCGAAAGGGCTTGCGATCGACATCGACTACCAGTTGACCGTCGATCACGCGCCGATGGTGGCCGAGGCCGATCTCGTCATCTTCGCCGACGCCGAGATCGGCGCCGCCGGTTCTTTCTCGTTCACCGAGGTCAAGGCGGAGGGCGCCGTCGGCATGGGCAGCCACGAACTGTCGCCGCAGGCGGTGATGACCCTTGCCAAGACGCTTTACGGGCGTGAACCGCCCGCCTATGTGCTCGGCATTTCCGGCTGGGACTATGGCGAGGTCAAGGAAGGGCTAAGCGCCGAAGCCGAAGCCCATCTCGAGGCGGCCGAGACCTTCTTCGTCGACTGGTATGCCAGCCGGGAGCCGGCGGCCAATGCATGAGATGAGCTTGTGCGAAAGCCTGCTCGACATTCTCAAGTCCGAGGCCGAGACGGCGAAGTTCACAAAGGTCAAGCGCATCACGCTCGAGATCGGGCCGCTGTCTACGGTCGAACCGGAAGCTCTGAGGTTCGGTTTCGACGTTGTGATGCGGGGCACCTTGGCGGAAGGCGCAAAGCTCGATATCGTCACGCCGCCGGCCGAAGCCCGCTGTCTTTCCTGTTTTGAATTGGTCCAGATCAACGACCGGCTCGATCCCTGCCCTAAATGTGGTGGCACGGAATTGCAGATCAGCGGCGGCGATAGCATGCGTATCAAGGAACTGGAGGTCGCATAATGTGCGCCACATGCGGATGCGGCAAGGGCGAGGTCACGATCGAGGGCCACGGCCACGATCACGCCCATGGCCACCATCATCACGATCATGATCACCACCATGATCACGATCATCACCACGACCACGAGCCGGAAAGCCGGGTGCTCGCGGTCGAGCGCGACCTTCTGGCCAAGAACGACGCCCTCGCCGCCGAAAACCGCGCCATGCTCGGCGCGCGCGGCATCCTAGCGCTCAACCTCGTTTCGAGCCCCGGCTCGGGCAAGACCGCCCTTCTGGTCAAGACCATCGAATTGCTGGCCGGCAAGCTGGTGCCCTATGTCGTCGAGGGCGACCAGCAGACGACCAACGACGCCGAGCGCATCCGCGAAACCG
The DNA here is from genome assembly GCA_018818925.1 of Alphaproteobacteria bacterium. Taxonomy (GTDB): domain Bacteria; phylum Pseudomonadota; class Alphaproteobacteria; order Rhizobiales; family Devosiaceae; genus JAHJQZ01. The sequence goes on along the minus strand of JAHJQZ010000041.1, from coordinate 25,792 downwards.
GCGCCGCGGCCATCCAGATCAACACCGGCAAGGGCTGTCACCTCGACGCCCATATGGTCGGGCACGCGCTCGAGCATCTCGAACCGGCCGAGGGCTCGATCGTCTTCATCGAGAATGTCGGCAATCTCGTCTGCCCGGCCGGGTTCGACCTTGGCGAAGCGCATAAGGTCGTCATCCTCTCGGTTACCGAAGGCGATGACAAACCCTTGAAATACCCGGATATTTTTGCTGCGTCCGATCTCGTTCTCATCAACAAGACCGACCTTTTGCCCTATGTCGATTTCGACATGGACAAGGCCAGTGCCAATGCGCGACGCGTCAGGCCGGGCATCAAGGTGCTGCCGGTTTCGGCGCGTACAGGCGAAGGCCTCGACACCTGGATCGCCTGGCTGATGGGCGCCCGCGCCATGGCCATGGCCGGCCATACGCTCACCTCGGCGGCGGAATAGGAGCAAGCCCGATGTGTCTCGCCATTCCCGCCAAAGTCGTCTCGCTCGATACGAGCGACGCGACCGCCATGGTGTCGCTCGAAGGCATCAGGAAAAAGATCTCGACCGCCCTGCTCGACGAGGTCGAAATCGGCGACTACGTCCTCGTTCATGTCGGCTACGCCCTCAACCGGCTGTCCGAGGACGAAGCGCAACGCACCCTCGACCTGATGCGCGAAGGCGGCCTGCTGGCCGAAGAACTGGCGGAAATCAGCGAGGCCTCTCAATGAAGTATGTCGACGAGTTCCGCGACCGTTCCGTCGCCGAAAAACTCGCCGCCGAGATCGCCAGGCAAGCCGCGGGCGAAAACTCCTACCATTTCATGGAGTTCTGCGGCGGCCACACGCACGCCATCTTCCGCTACGGCGTCCAGGACCTGATGCCGGCCAACGTCCATTTCGTCCACGGGCCGGGCTGCCCGGTCTGCGTCCTGCCGGTCAGGCGCCTCGATGACGCCGTCGAGCTCGCCGAGCGGCACGGGGCGATCCTTTGCTCTTATGGCGACATGATGCGCGTGCCGGGCACCAACAGGCGCTCGCTCATCAAGGCCAAGGCCGAAGGCGCCGACATCCGCATGGTCTATTCGACCATGGATGCCTTGAAGATCGCCCGCGACAATCCGCAAAGGCAGGTCGTCTTTTTCGCCATCGGCTTCGAGACGACAACGCCGCCGACCGCCGTCGCCGTCCTGCAGGCGCAAAAGGAAGGCCTCAAGAACTTCTCGGTCTTCTGCAATCACGTCCTCACCCCCGCCGCCATCGGCCATATCCTCGACAGCGAGGATTTCGCCCCCGGCGGACCGGCGCGCATCGACGGTTTCCTCGGCCCTTCCCATGTCAGCGCCGTCATCGGCTCGAAGCCCTACGAAGCCGCCGCCGCGCATTACAGGAAGCCCGTCGTCATCTGCGGTTTCGAACCGCTCGATGTCATGCAGTCCGTGCTCATGCTGATCCGCCAGATCAAGGAGCAGCGTTTCGAGGTCGAGAACGAATATACCCGCGTCGTTACCCGCGACGGCAATCTCAAGGCCCAGGCGCTGGTCGCCGAGGTGCTGGAACTGCGCCCGAGCTTCGAATGGCGCGGCCTGGGTTCGGTCGCCGACAGCGCCCTGCGACTCAGGGACAAATATTCCTTCTTCGACGCCGAGAAACGCTTCGAGATCAGCGCCAAGACATCGCGGGAAACCAAGTCCTGCGAGTGCCCGGCGATCCTTCGCGGCGTCAAGAAGCCGACCGACTGCAAGCTTTTCGGCACGGTGTGCACGCCGGACAATCCGATGGGTTCCTGCATGGTCTCGTCCGAAGGCGCCTGCGCCGCCTACTGGACCTATGGCCGCTTCCGCAATCCGGACAGGGCCAAGGAAGCCATTCTCGCATGAGCGCCCACGATATGCCGATGAGCGGCAGCGTCGACATGACCCATGGAGGCGGTGGCCGCGCCATGGCGGAGCTCATCAGGACGCTGTTCAACAAGCATTTCTCCAACCCGATCCTCGATCAGGGCAATGACGGTGCTCTGATGTCCCTCCCGCCCGGCCGCGTCGTCATTTCGACCGACGGCCACGTCATTTCGCCGCTGTTCTTCCCCGGCGGCGATATCGGGGCGCTCTCGATCAACGGCACGGTCAACGACGTGGCCATGATGGGGGCCAGACCGCTCTATGTGGCCGTCGGCTTCATCCTCGAGGAAGGCTTCCCCATGGCCGATCTCGAACGGATTGTCGTCTCCATGGCGTCAGCGGCGAAAGCGGCCGGCGTGACCATCGTCACCGGCGACACCAAGGTCGTGGAAAAGGGCAAAGGCGACGGCGTCTTCATAACGACGACCGGAATCGGCGTCGTCCCCGAGGGCGTCGAGACGTCGGGCAGCAAGGCCCGCCCCGGCCAGGCGGTGCTCGTTTCGGGCACCATGGGCGATCACGGCGTCGCCATCCTCAGCAAGCGCGAAAGCCTCGAATTCGAGACCGAGATCGTCAGCGACTGCGCCGCATTGAACGGGCTGATCGCCGACATGCTCGCCGCCGTGCCGGGCGTCACGACCTTGCGCGACCCGACGCGCGGCGGTCTTGCGGCGACGCTTAACGAGATCGCCCGTGCCTCCCATGTCGGCATGATGCTCGACGAGGACGCCATACCGGTCCGCCCCGACGTGCATGCCGCCTGCGAATTGCTCGGCCTCGACGCGCTCTATGTCGCCAACGAGGGCAAGCTCATCTGCATCTGCGAAAACCATGACGCCGAGACGCTTCTTGCCGTCATGCGGGCGCATCCGCTCGGCAGGGATGCGGCGCGCATCGGCACCGTCATCGAAGACGCGGCGCATCTCATCCAGATGCGGACGGGCTTCGGCGGCACGCGCGTCGTCGACTGGATTGCCGGCGAGCAATTGCCGCGCATCTGCTAGAGCGACGCGCGTTCAAATCGAATGGCGTCGCTCCATCTCCTTGTGGTCGCATCGTTTCCGCGCAAAACCGGTTCCCACTTTTACGCACGATGCTCTAGTATCCGCACATGACCGAGATGCGTGACAGCCGCAGGATCAGGGTCCGCGGGCTCGTGCAGGGAGTCGGCTTCCGACCGTTCATCTGGCGGCTGGCGCATGAATGCGGCCTCACCGGCCATGTGCTCAACGATGGCGAAGGCGTCGAGATCGCCGTCTGGGGCGAACAAAACGCCCTTGAATCCTTCATGCGGCGCATCGCCGGCGAAGCGCCGCCGTTGTCGCGGGTCGACGAGATCACCGCGCAGCCTATGGACGGGTCCGCCCCGTCCGCGTTCGAGATCGTGGACAGCGCCCAGACCGAGATCGACACCGGCATCGTGCCCGATGCCGCGACCTGCCCGGCCTGCCGCGACGAGATTTTCGATCCCGCCAACCGCCGCTTCGGCTACGCCTTCACCAATTGCACCCATTGCGGTCCGCGCCTGTCGATCATTTCCGCCATTCCCTACGACAGGGCCAAGACCTCGATGCGTGCCTTCGCCATGTGCCCGGCCTGCGGCAGCGAATATGCCGACCCATCCGACCGGCGCTTTCATGCCCAGCCCAATGCCTGCCCGGTCTGCGGGCCGATGGTCTGGATCGAGGACGCCGCCGGCATTCACATCGATGTCGCCGACCCGATCGCCGAGGCGGCGCGCCGGCTCATGGCCGGCGAGATCGGCGCCATCAAGGGCATCGGCGGCTTCCACCTCGCGTGCGATGCGACGAGCGCGGCGGCGGTTGCCGAATTGAGGCGTCGCAAGCATCGGCCGTCCAAGCCCTTGGCGCTGATGGCGCGCGATGTCGACGAGGTGCGCCGCTATGCGAGGGCAAGCGAAACCGAGGCGGCGCTGCTGCGCTCGTCCGCCGCGCCCATCGTGCTTCTGGAAATGGCCGGCAAGGCGCTGACGCCGGGAGTCGCGCCCGACCAGCGCCGCGTCGGCTTCATGCTGGCCTACTCGCCGTTGCACCACCTGCTGATGGCCGATCTCGATTGTCCGATCGTGCTCACATCGGGCAATCTCAGCGAGGAGCCGCAAGCGACCGACAACGCGGAGGCGCGGGCGCGGCTCGGCGGCATCGCCGATTTCTTCCTGCAGAACGACCGCGACATCGTCAACCGGCTCGACGATTCGGTGATGCGGGTGGATGCGCCGGCGGTGCAGGTGCTGAGGCGCGGGCGCGGGCTGGCACCGGCGAGCCTGCGGCTGGCGGCGGAATTCGGATCGGGGTCGCGCATGCTCGCCATGGGCGGCGGACTGAAATCGGCCTTCTGCCTGCTGCGTGGCGCCGAGGCGGTGCTTTCCCAGCACATGGGCGATCTTGAGAACGCCGCGACCTATGCCGATTATCGCAGGTCGCTCGACCTGTACCGGGCGCTCTACCGGTTCACTCCGGACGCGATCGCGGTCGACCTGCACCCCGACTATCTGTCGACGCGTGCCGGCGAGGCGCTGGCCGAGGAACTGGGCATCGGCATCGTCAGGGTGCAGCATCACCACGCCCACCTCGCCTCGTGCCTTGCCGACAATGGCGTCGCGCCCGGCGAGGACGAAACCATCGGCATTGTGCTCGACGGGCTGGGCCTTGGCACCGACGGCACGATCTGGGGCGGAGAAATCCTTGTCGGCGGCTATTCCGGTTTTTCCCGGACCGGCCATTTCGACGCCGTGCCGCAGCCGGGTGGCGACCGGGCGCAGCGCGAGCCCTGGCGCAATCTCGTCGCCCATCTTCATGCCGCCTTCGGCCCGGACTGGCGCGGTCGGGTCAGCGGCATGCCGCTCGGCACCGCCCTCGCCGAAAAGCCGCTCGACCTCATCGCGACGGCGATGGCGCGCGGCGTGAACGCGCCTCTGTCCTCTTCGGCCGGCCGGCTGTTCGACGCCGCGGCCGCCGCCCTCGGCATCTGCCGCGACAGGCAGGATTTCGAGGGCCAGGCCGCCATGGCGCTCGAGGCATTGGCAACGCCCTTTTCCCGGGGCACCGACGCCTATCCTGTCGAGCTCGTGCATGGCGAGCCGCACCGCATCGCCTGGGCGCCGCTGTGGCAGGCGCTGCTCGCCGATCTCGCAAGGGGCACCGAGCCGGGCCTCATCGCGGCACGCTTCCATCATGCCCTCGCCGACGGCATCGCCACGCTTGTTCAGGCCATTGCCCGCGAGACCGGCATCGGCAAGGCGGCATTGTCGGGCGGCGTGATGCAGAACCGGCTGCTGTTCGACCTTTTGTTCGCAAGGCTGAGCGCCGCGGGGCTGACCGTTCTGGTGCAGCGCCACGCGCCGGCAAACGATGGCGGGCTGGCGCTCGGCCAGGCCGCTATCGCGGCTCTGTCGGGGTGAAATCGGCGCGCCAGACGCGCCCGATGCCGACAAGACAAGCGAGCAAGGTCGCATGGAGCCCGGTTTGCGGCAGCACGCCCAGAACGGCGTTGGTCAGCCCGAGGGTGAAATAGCTGCCGGACAGGGCCATGGCGCCGAGCAGCAGCACGCGACGCGTGTCGGTGCCATAATTGCCCGAAGGACGCAGGAACGGCGCCAGCAGCAACGCGAAATAGCCGGCAAGGCCGAACAGCCCGGCGGAAGCGGCGAAATTGCCAATATCGGAATGCAGGTGATTGCCCAGCTGCTTGTGGCGCTCGGGGAAATGCTCGCGCGCTGCCGAGATCATCTGGCCGGCGCCGACGCCGAACACCGGATGCTCGACAAAGACGGCGACGGCCCCCCGCAGCAGCGTCAGGCGCTCGTCCGTCGACCCGTCGATTTCGGCGGAAAGGGCGGCGGATTCGCCGGTGTTTTCGGCGAAGGCGAAAACGGCCGTGCCGAAATCGCGGAAGGCATCGACGGCGCGGTTCGACAGGCTGGGCATGAAAACCATCGACGTGACCAGCAGCACAGAGACCAGGCCGGCGGCCAGAATCGAAAGTCCCAGCAACCATTCGCGCCGAAACCACACCACCAGCAGGCCGGTCAGCGGCGCCATGGTGGCGAAATAGGCGAGGAGCGCGCCGCGCGAGCCGGACAGCAGAACCGCCAAAAGGGCGAACAGGGGACCGAGAAGGAAGATCATCCGCCAGCGGCTCTTGCTGCCGAACACGCCGATCATGGCAAACAGGCCGAGCGCCACGCTGAGGTCGGCGTAATGGATGGGATTGTTACCGCTGCCGGCCCGATCCAGCCCGAAGACAAAAATGTCGTTGAGCCCGGCCAGCACGGCGCCGAAGGCACCGATGAGGCTCAGCCCGCCGATCAGCACCGGCGAGGCGAAACGCGGCTCGGCCTCGAACAAGGCCACGAGCCCGATGCCGAGCGGCAACGGGGCGATCGCTCCGAGGACCAGCAGGTCGTCGGGCCCCTGCCAGACAAAGGGCAGGGTCAGGCTTAAAAGGACGATGGCGGCGGCGACGGCGAGATAGGCCGGGTGACGGGCGATGTCGCGGAGGCGGGCGCGCAGCAGCACCGCCGCGATGAGCATGGCGCCCATGACCACATAGACCGCCGTGTAGGACGAGAGCGGCGGAAAAACGAGACCGGCCACGAGCGCGGCGGCCGCAAGAAGCAATGTGACGACGTTGGACATGGATGGCTCGACGTTTCTCGCATCTCTAGCCCAATCTCAGACGCTATGGAATCAAAAGGCGCCGGCGGACCGGCGGAGCCAGTGCTGCGCCGCATCGCCGCCGATCGGCTGGCGAGACATTGCCGCACAAAACCACCGCACCGGCCCGACTCGGGCTTGACCTGAGGCCGAGAGCGGGCAAGTTTCGCGCATTGCCATCATCGCCGACCGAACGGGCGCGCCGTTTCATGCGTCATGCAGACGCAACCGCCGGCGCCGGCCCGCCCGCAACCAGGAGGAAGCCGAACATGTCCTATCGCCCCCATGGCCGACACCTCATCGCTGGCGAGTGGATCGCCGGGGAGGAAACCTTCGAGCACGCGCCGGCCAACGGCCCGCGCTTCAGATTCTCGGTCGGCACGCCGGCGCTTGTCGACCACGCCGCCGAGGCGGCCGAGACTGCCTTCTGGTCCTATGGCTATTCGACGCGGGCGGTGCGCGCCGCCTTCCTCCGCGCTATCGCCGAGGAGATCGACCGGCGCGGCGACGCCATCACCGAGATCGGCAGCGCCGAAACCGGCCTGTCCGAGGCGCGGCTGATCTCGGAGCGCGGACGCACCACCGGCCAGCTCCGTCTGTTCGCCTCCCATATCGAGAACGGCGGCTATCTCGACCGGCGCCACGACGCGGCCCTGCCCGACCGCCAGCCGCCGCGGCCCGATATCAGGATGGTGCAGCGGCCCATCGGCCCGGTGGCCGTGTTCGGCGCCTCCAATTTCCCGCTGGCCTTTTCGACAGCCGGCGGCGACACGGCGGCGGCACTGGCCGCTGGCTGCCCGGTCGTGGTCAAGGGCCATTCGGCCCATCCCGGCACCGGCGAGATCGTCGCCGAGGCGATCAAGGCGGCGATGGAGACATCCGGCGTCCCCCCGGGCACCTTCTCGCTGATCCAGGGTGGCAATCGCAGCGTCGGCGAGGCACTGGTGACGCAACGGCGCATCAAGGCCGTCGGTTTCACCGGCTCGCATGCCGGCGGGCGGGCACTGTTCAACCTGTGCGCGGCGCGACCGGAGCCGATCCCGTTTTTCGGCGAGCTTGGTTCGGTCAATCCGATGTTCATCCTGCCTGAGGCCGTCCGGGCACGCGGCGAGGATATCGCCAGGGGCTGGACCGGTTCGCTGACGCTCGGTGCCGGCCAGTTCTGCACCAATCCGGGCATTTCGGTGCTCGTTGCCGGCGCGGCGGCGGATGCCTTCGTTGCGGCGGCGAGCGCGGCGCTCGGCGCGGTCGGGGCGCAGACCATGCTGACCGACGGCATCGCCGAAGCCTATCGCGGCGGCCGCGACCGCGTCGCCGGCAGCGCAGGGGTGAGGGAGATTCTGACTTCGACCTGCGACCTCAGGAACGCCACGCCCTATCTTTATGCCGTTTTGGGCGCCGACTGGCTCGGCAACGAGCTTCTCGGCAAGGAGGTCTTCGGCCCGCTCGGCCTCGTGGTTCTGGCCGCCGATGCCGAGGAGTTGGTGGCCGTAGCCCACAGCCTCGAAGGCCAGCTGACCGCGACGCTGCACATGGACGGTGCCGATTCGGCGCTGGCGAAGCGCCTGATGCGCATTCTCGAGCGCAAGGCCGGGCGCGTGCTGGTCAACGGCTACCCGACCGGGGTCGAAGTGTGCGACGCCATGGTGCATGGCGGTCCCTACCCTGCTTCGACCAATTTCGGCGCCACTTCGGTCGGCACGCTGTCGATTCGGCGGTTTTTGAGGCCAGTGAGCTACCAGAACATGCCGGATGCCCTGCTGCCCGAAGACTTGCGCTAGAGCATGTTCAGGAAAAGTGGATACCACTTTTCCGGTTCGAACATGCGACCACTCAAAGACTTAGGTCATGCGTTTTGTGTCGATCTAAACGCGACATGACCTAGCCCCGCCGATCAACCAGATGAGGATATCATGCGTTTCGTCTCCTTCGCGCTCGGCGGCTTTCCCCTTTACGGCAAGGTCGAGGGCGACGGCATCGTCCTGCCGACGCGCGCCTATGGCACGGCCTATCCGAGCCTTCGCGCCGCGATTGCCGGCGGCGCGCTGCATGCCTTCGAGGTTGATCCGCATGCCAGGCCGGTGCCGCTCGCGGGGCTCGCGCTCGACCCGGTCATCCCCGATCCGGGCAAGATCCTTTGTGCCGGGCGCAACTACCACGCGCATGGCGACGATGCCGGCACCCCCGAGCATCCGCCGGTCTTCATCCGCCTCGCCGACAGCCAGACCGGGCACAATGCGCCCTTGTTGATGCCGGCGGAAACCTCGGATTTCGAACTCGAAGGCGAGTTGGCGGCGATCATCGCCAGGCCCGGACACCGCATTCCCGTCGAGACGGCGCTCGACCACGTCGCCGGCTATTGCTGCTACAACGATGCCAGCGCCCGCGACTGGCAGCGTCATTCGGACCAGTACACCGCCGGCAAGAATTTCCCCATGACCGGTGCCTGCGGACCATGGCTCGTGACCTCCGACGAGGTCGGCGATCCCAATCGCCTGAAGATCGAGGCGCGGGTCAACGGCGTCGTCCACCAGAGCGACACCACTGCCGGCATGCTGTTTTCGACCGCCGCGCTGATCGCCTATCTGTCGTGCTTCACCCCGCTGTCTCCGGGCGACATCGTCGTGACCGGCACGCCGGCCCGCACCGAGGCCGGCAAGGGTCAGGACAGGCTTCTGAAGACGGGCGATGTCGTCGAAATCGACATCGAAAGGATCGGTGTGCTGCGCAACATCGTCACGCGCGCCGGCGAAACGCCCGGCTAGGCCAGTCCCGTGCCCCGCAATGCCGCGTAACCCGCAAGTGCCGCCGCCGCGCTGACGAACGTGCCCCAGGCGAGATCGATGAGCGTCACCGTGAGCGGCCAGTCGCGCAGGGTCGCGAGATTGGTGATGTCATAGGTGCCGTAGGCGACCAGCCCGAGAAGGGCGCCGAGGCCGATTGCCATGAGCCACGAGCCTGAACTGACCGCGGGCAACACGGCGAAGACCACCAGCCCGACGACATAGAAGACGTAAAAGAGCCCAGCCACCGGCAGCGACGGTTCGGCGGCGAGGAGCGGACCCAGCAACGGCTTGTATAGCCTGTCGGTTGCCATGGTCAGCCAGACGAAATCGAACGCGAAAAAACAGACGGCGGTCGCGGCGTAGGCGGTCGCAAAGACAAGCATGGACAAGACCCTGACTAGATTCCGAGGAATGGCTGAACGAGGCGGACGAGGCGCGACTTGAACCTGAGAGGCGCATCGGTGACGGCGAGGCAGATGCAATCCTCTTCAGCGCCGGCGCAAGGCTGGTGTTCGAGTTCGTCGTTGGCCTCCTCGATCTCGCCGACGCCGAAGCGCTCTTGGCCATCGACCAGCATGCCGCGCAGCACCACGGTCAGTTCGAGGCCGCGATGGCCGTGCTCGGGCACCGGCTGGCCGGCGGGAATGCGCAACAGGCGCACCGAGGTCTGGCCATCGCCGGTCGGGATGAGCGCCTGGTATCCGGCGGTGCCGATGCGCTTCCATCTGACCGCGTTGAGATCGGCGCCGACATAGTCGCGCAAGGGCGCCGGTACAGCGCTGGCGACCGGCCGGACAGCGGCACCATTGCTCGCCGGCGCGGGTGCGCCGATCCGGGCAAGGACCGCTTCGAAGGCATGATCGGCGAGCGGCACGGCATCGAGCGTTGCCAGCAGGGCGCCGCCGAGGGCAGCCGCCTGGCGGGCGCGGGCGCGGCAGTCCGGGCAAAAGCTCAGATGCGTCGCAACGGCCAGGCTCCAACCTTCCGCGAGGCTGCCGGCTTCGTAGGCCAACAGCAATTCGTCACTGACATGGTGCGAGGCGGTCATGGCGTATCTCTCACGACAGTTTGAAGGCGCGCGCGCAATTTGATGAAGATCAGGCGCATGCGCGACTTGACGGTCCCGAGCGGCAGTCCAAGCTCGGCCGCGATTTTGGATTGCGACTTGTCCTCGTAATAGGCCATGGCCAGAAGCCGCTGTTCGGCGTCGCTCAGTTCGGCCATGGCCTTGACGAGATGTGCGGCGTCCTGCTCCCCGGCAAGCTTGTCGTGCGGTTCGGGCGGCGTGCTCATTTGCAGCACCGGATCGTCGGGATCGATCTCCGGATGGCGCTCGCGCCTGAAGGCGTCGATTCTCAAATTGCGGGCGATGGTGAAAATCCAGGTCGAGGCACTGGCCTTTTGCGGATCGAACAATCCCGCCTTGCGCCAGACCATGGCCATGGTCTCCTGGGTCAGTTCCTCGGCGCGGGCGGCGTTGCCGCCGGAGCGCATGAGGAAGCCCTTCACCCGCGGCCCATAGAAATCGAACACGATGCGGAAAGCCTCGCGATCGGCCGTTTCGGCGATCGCGGACAGGCAGGCCGCCATCTTCTTGTCGAGCAGCCCGGTATCAGCCGGCAATGACGTGCGTCTTGTGCCCATCTTCAGCTTGCCGCTTCCGGAGCGTTTGTTCGCCAATGTGGACAACAGTCCCCGTGACGGCCAGTCCATATCAATCGTGAGAGCATGTGAGCGCATGCAAGGGATACGGGCAAGCCCTCCGTTCGGATTTGCGCTGCGGTCTTTTTTTATCGCCGGCAAACCGAAACCGCCTGCCGCACGTAAACACTGGAAAGCCACAAGGACACCGCAACGTGCTGCATGAACTCGGCCGCGAGGCCCCCGAACTGCCCAAGAACCTCGCCGTGATCGGCGCCGGCATCGCCGGGCTCAGCGCCGCCTGGCTGACGAGCCGGCGTCACAACGTCACCCTCTACGAGGCCGAGGCGCGCTTGGGCGGCCATGCCAATACCGTCACGGTCGAGACCGGCATCGGCCCGATCGATGTCGATACCGGCTTCATCGTCTTCAATTCCGGCAATTACCCCAATTTCGAGGCGTTGCTCGACTATCTCGATGTCAATTCGATCGCGGCCGAAATGTCTTTTTCCGCGTCCATCGGCGGCGGCGATTTCGAATATGCGAGCACGTTCGGCGGCCTTCTCGCCCAGCCGGGCAATCTTTTCAGTCGTGACTACTGGCGGATGATCGCGGAAATCGTCAAATTCTACCGTCAGGCCGAGGGTCTGATCGATAGCCCCAAGCTCGATGGCGTTACTCTCGGCGAGTTTCTCGACCGCGAGGGCTATTCGCAAGCCCTCATCGACCGCCACATCCTGCCGATGAGCGCGGCGATCTGGTCGTGCCCCGCCGAAACCATCCGCTCGTTCCCGATGCGGGCTTTCGTCCGGTTCTTTTCCAACCACCGCCTGTTCAGGATCGGTGCGCCAACATACTGGCGCACGGTCAGGGGCGGCTCCCGAACCTATGTCGAAGCATTGACCACGGACATGCGCGGGCCGTTCCGGCGCCGGACGGCGGTACGTTCCGTCGCCCGTACGGCATCTGGCGTCATGGTCGTCGACGCGGACGGCAGACGCGAGTTCTTCGACGACGTCATTCTTGCCACCCATGCCGACGTAACGCTGGCACTTCTGAGCGATGCCAGCGACGAGGAACGCCGCCTGCTCGGCGCTTTCCGCTACACCGACAACCGCGCCGTGCTGCACGAGGACGAGGCGCTGATGCCCAAGCGGCGGCGGGCCTGGGCCTGCTGGAACTATCTCGACACCGGCGCGCTCGCGAATGGCACGGACCTCTGCGTCACCTACTGGATGAACGCCCTGCAAAGCCTCGACAGGCGCCAGAACCTGTTCCTGACCCTCAACCCGGTGCGCGAACCGCGCGACAGCGCGATCAAGCGCGAATTCCACTACACCCATCCGGTTTTCGATCAAGCGGCACTCGATGCGCAGCATGAGCTCTGGCGGCTCCAGGGCAAGCGCTCGACCTGGTTCGCCGGTGCCTATTTCGGCTACGGCTTCCACGAGGACGGGCTACAATCGGGCCTCGCCGTAGCCGAGAAATTCGGCGTCAGGCGCCCCTGGACGATAAAGAACGAGTCCGGACGGCTGGCGCCCGAGCCGCGCCTTGCCATTGAGGCGGCATGAGCATGCGCTCGGGTCTATATGCCGGCCTGGTTGTCCATGAGCGCCTCAGGCCGCGCCGCCATCGGTTTAGCTATCGCGTCTTCTCGCTGCTGATCGATCTGGATGAACTGGACATTCTGAAATCCGGTCTCAAGTTCCTGGGCATCAATGGCCCCGGAATCCTGTCGTTTCGCGAAAGCGACCACGGCGACGGCAAGGATCTGCGCGCCTGGGTCGAGGGGCAATTGCGCGCTCACGGTATCGCCGCCGAGGGTCCGGTCCGCGTGCTCGCCTATCCCCGCATGTTCGGCTACGTCTTCAACCCGCTGACCGTCTATTTCTGCCATGACGGCGACGGCGCCCTGGCTGCGATCCTTTACGAGGTCAGCAACACATTCGGCGGGCGCCATGCCTATGTGTTGCCGGCGGCGGGCGGCGCCGAGAGGGTGCGCCATGCTTGCGACAAGCGGTTCCACGTCTCGCCCTTCATGCCGATGGAATGCCGCTACAACTTCGTCATCCGCCCACCCGGCGAGATGGTGCAGGTTCTGATTAACGAAGACGACGCGGACGGGCGGCTGCTGACGGCGAGTTTTTCCGGAAGGCGTCAGGATCTCACCGACCTCGGCCTCTTTAAGGCCCTGATCACACATCCGCTCATGACGTTCAAAATCATGGCCGGCATCCATTTCGAGGCGCTGAAGCTCTTCCTGAAGGGCGTTCCGCTCGCCCCGCCGCCACCCAAGGACGGCATGGGCACGGGATCAGGTCCGAGGCGTGCGAACCATGGTGCGGGTGATCGCAAAGAGCAGCCGGTGCGGTAGCAGTCGCAGCAGACCGATTGCGACAGCCATCTGCCAGGGAAAGGCGATCCTGGTTTTCTTTCGCGCCAACCCCCGGGCGATGATGCGCGCCGCCTGCTCCGGTTCCATAAGGAACGGCATGGCGAAGGTGTTGAGTCGCGTCAGCGGCGTGTCAACGAAACCCGGCTCAACCAGGGTTGAAGCAATGCCAGCACTTTCGAGTTCCGGCGTCATCGCTTCCCACAGCGCCGTCAGACCCGCCTTGGAGGCGGCATAGGCACCTGCCGTCGGCAGGCCTGGCCTTGCGGCGAGAGAGGACACGAACGCCAGATGGCCGCTGCCACGCGAAACAAGGCGCGGCAGCAGCGCGGCCAGGCAATTGGCCGTGCCGACCAGATTGGTACCGACGACTCGGCTGAAGGTTTCGAGATCGAAGCCTAGGCTGCTGATCTCGGCATGGGTGCCGGCGTTGAGCACAGCGAGGCCGATGGCGCCCATTTCCTTTTCGATGCGGGCGACACTAGCTTCGCAAGCCCGGTCGTCGGCGATGTCGAGCGGAAAGGCACGGACGTCGCCGCCAAAGGCGGCTGCCTCGGCGACGAGGGAATCGAGATCCTTTTCGGTGCGGGCGCTGGCGGCGATCCTGTCGCCCCCGCGTGCCAGTTCCAGCGCCAGGGCGCGACCGATGCCCTTGCCGGCGCCAGTTATCCAGACGATGCGTTCCGTCATGCCATTCTCCGTTCTTTGCTTCTTGTACGCAGCGCGGGCGCCGTCGGATCGCCCGGCGTTGGCGGTCGCCGCACTGCGATCCGCGCTCGGTCACAATGACGCCGGGCGGCAACCATATTTCGGACCGTTTGCCGGTCTAGAGGGCGTTCTGGTCGATCCAGCCGGCGCGCGTGCGGCGCCCCGGCACGCGGCCGGATTGGGGGCAAAAAGGGAGCCCAATCATGATGCCATATCGCCTTTTCACCAAATCGCTGCGGCCCGCCCTGATGCTGTGCACGGCACTCGGGAGTCTCGCCTTCGCCGTCGCGCCCGCCCTGGCGGACGCCGCGACCGAACGCCTGGCCCGGGTCTATAGCGCCGGCGGCATGGAGCTGTTCGGACACATGGCCCTCGGGGTCGATGGCAATATCGCCATCTCGCCCTATTCGATCGGCACGGCGCTCGCCATGGCCTATGCCGGCGCGCGCGGCGACACCGCCGCCGAAATGGCGCGGGTCCTGGGCTACGACTGGTCGCCCGAAGCCATCGGCACGGTCAACAGGCGTCTCGCCGAACTGGTCGTGAACCGCGGCGCCAACGAGGATGCCGTGATCGCCCTCGCCAATGCCCTGCACCTGACGCGCAATGGCGACCGCGTCGGCGAGGCGTACAAGACCATGCTCGCCGACGCCTTCGGCGCCGAGCTGTTCGCCAATTCCGCCATCGAGGAGATCAATGCCTGGGTCAGTGCCAAGACCAACGGCAAAATTCCGGCGATTCTCGAAGCTCTCGATCCGCTATCGGTCGCGGTCCTTCTGAACGCCGTGCAGTTCTCAGCCGGCTGGGACGACCCGTTCACCGCCGGCGCCACGACGCCGGACATCTTCCACCTGTCGCCGACCGAAACCGTCACCGTGCCGACCATGCACCAGACCCTATCGGTCAGGATCGTGCGCGCCCACACCTTCGACGCCGTCGCCCTGCCCTATCTGGGCGGCAATCTCGAAATGATCCTGTTTACTCCAATGACCTGGGGCGAAAACGGCGCCGTGCCGCTCGACATGTCGGCCGAGACCTATCAGGCCATGGTCGATGCGCTCGCCGAGGCCGAGCCGGAACGGGTCGAATTCAGCATGCCGAAATTCGGCTTCGACCACGGTACCGGCCTGATTGACGCCCTCAAGGCCTTGGGCCTGTCCCTGCCCTTCGATCCGGACCTCGCCGATTTCAGCGGTGTCACCGGCAGCGCTGCGCCCGAGGACCGCGTCTACATCACCCAGGCCGAGCACAAGGCGGTCATCGCCGTCGATGAAGCGGGCACCGAAGCGGCGGCGGCAACCGGCATCGAGTTCGGCCTGAAGGCCGCCATGCCGCAAGAACTCGCCGAGCTGCGGATCGACCGACCGTTCGTCTTCGCCATCCACGACCGCGCCTCGGGCGCCATGCTGTTCATGGGGCGGGTTTCCGATCCGCGCGACAGCCTGCCCGCCGACAACCTCGCCGACATCGCCCAGATAACGGAGGAATTCGACGCGAGCCCGCCCGTTTTCGAGACGCTCGCCATGGAAGCCATGGTCGGTGCCGCGCCGAGCCGCATGGCGATGAAAAACATGCCGCGCGGCGGCATGATGGCGCCGAGCCCGGCCTACGCGCCCGGCGAAGGAGACGAATTCACCAGCTTCGAGGACGGACGGGTGCTGTCGGTCACCGATCAGCCGGTCTCGACTTTTTCGGTCGATGTCGATACGGCCGCCTATTCCTATGTGCGGCGCATGCTCGAGAGCGGGGCTCTGCCGCAGGCCGACGCGGTACGCGTCGAGGAGATGATCAACTATTTCGACTACGGCTATCGCGGACCCGACAGTCTCGACACGCCCTTTGCCGTGCATGCGAGTCTCATGCCGACGCCCTGGCGCGACGGAACCCAGCTCCTGCATATCGGCATCCAGGGCTATCGGGTCCCGGCGGAGCACCGGCCGCCGGCCAATATCGTCTTTCTGATCGACACCTCCGGCTCGATGGACGAACAGGACAAGCTGCCGCTCCTCAAGAAATCGTTCAGCCTGCTGCTCGGCCAGCTCAACGACGAGGACAGTGTGTCGATCGTCACCTATGCCGGCTCGGCCGGCGTGGTGCTCGAACCGACCCCGGCCAGCGACAAGGTGAAAATCCGCGCCGCGCTCAACGATCTGACGCCCGGCGGCTCGACGGCCGGCGCGGCCGGCATCGAACTCGCCTATCAGCTGGCGGCACAGGCCGAGACGGCGGCCGGCACCAATCGGGTGATTCTTGCCACCGACGGCGATTTCAATGTCGGCATCGACGATCCCGACGCGCTCGAGCGCTTCATCGCCAAAAAGCGCGACGACGGCATCTTCCTCAGCATTCTCGGCTTCGGCTCGGGCAATCTCGATGATGCGACGATGCAGGCGCTGGCCCAGAACGGCAATGGCACCGCCGCCTATATCGACAGCTTCGCCGAAGCGAAAAAGGTGCTGGCCGAGGAAGTCGGCGCCTCGCTTCTGACCATCGCCCGCGACGTCAAGATCCAGGTCGAGTTCAACCCGGCCGCTGTCGCCGAGTACCGGCTGATCGGCTACGAGACGCGCGCCCTCAACCAGGAGGATTTCAACAACGACGCGGTCGATGCCGGCGATATCGGCTCCGGCCATGCCGTGACGGCGCTCTACGAAATCACGCCAATCGGCTCGCCCGCCGTGCTCAACGACCCGCTGCGCTATGGAGAGAACGGTTCGACAGAGGCCGATCTCAGCGGCGAGGCGGCCTTCGTCAAGTTGCGCTACAAGCCCGGCGATGCCGACGAGAGCGCGCTGATCACCTTGCCGGTCATGGCGGCCGATGCCGTCGTCTCGGTCGCGGATGCCGGCGAATCGAGCCGGTACGCGGCCGCCGTCGCGGCGTTCGGCCAGAAGCTCAGGGACAACCCGGCCATGGCACACTGGGACTGGTCCGAGATCAAGGCCCTCGCCAACACCGCCCGCGGCGACGATCCGAACGGCTATCGCGCCGAACTGATCCGGCTGATCGACCTGGCCGAGGCCCTCGACGCCGCCGATTAGGCGCTTGCTGCCTTGGCAGCGCAACGGATACCGCCTTGACCTTTCCCTGCGGGAAGAGGTCAAGGCACCCCTCCCCGGTGGCAGCGGACCGAAACCGTTGCCGGTCTGTGCGTCCGGCATTGCAATACCGGGTCACGATCGGGCACGATCGTGACCCGGACGCGCTTTCCGGGAGTATCGCCGCAAACCATGTGGGCAATTCGTCCCGTTCGGGGATATGTTCCGGCCACGCATGCCACACACTGGTAGTCGAGATGAACACGTCAAGCCAACGCCAACCCGCCCGCCAGCCCGGCCCTTGCCGTGGCCCCGGCGCGGTTGCGGATTTGGCCGAGTCCGCCGAGGAGAACGCACATGAACGCTAACGCCCCTTCGCAGGCGGAGCCGCCGGCAGTGGCGACGCTCTCCAATCAGCAGCGCAATCCGGGCATGGCCCTCACGCCGGAAATGTTCGAATCCCACGCCGTCAACCGTTCGGCCACGCAGCGCCGCGCTGCCACACTCGTCACGCGACGTTCGGTCAAGAAGGAGAACCAGGCGGCCTGGCTGGTCAACGCCATCCGCTGCATGGACCTGACGACCCTTTCGGGCGACGATACCGAGGGCCGCGTCCGGCGCCTCTGCGCCAAGGCGCGCCAGCCGCTCTCGCCCGAACTCGTCGCAGGCCTCGGCATCGCCGACATGAAGCTGACGACCGGCGCGGTCTGCGTTTACCCGACCATGGTGCCCCATGCCGTCAAGGCGCTCAGCGGCACCGACATCCCGGTCGCCTCGGTCGCCACCGGCTTTCCCGCCGGCCTGATGCCGCTGCACTTGCGGCTCGAGGAAATTCGTTGGGCCATCGGCGAAGGCGCCGGCGAGATCGACATTGTCATCACCCGCGAGCATGTCCTCAACCGCAACTGGCAGGCGCTTTACGACGAGATCGCCCAGATGCGGGCGGCCTGCGGGCTGGTCCACATCAAGGTCATTCTCGGCACCGGCGACCTGCAGACGCTGAGGAATGTCTACGCCGCCTCGATGATCGCCATGCAGGCGGGCGCCGATTTCATCAAGACCTCGACCGGCAAGGAAACGGTCAATGCCACCCTGCCCGTCAGCCTCGTCATGACCCGCGCCATCCGCGACTACCGCATGGCGACGGGCTACAAGGTCGGGTTTAAGCCGGCCGGCGGCATGAAATCCGCCAAGGACGCGCTCAACTGGCAGATCCTGATGAAGGAGGAGCTCGGCAACGAGTGGCTCAAGCCGGACAGGTTCCGGCTCGGCGCCTCCTCGATGCTCGGCGACATCGAACGCCAGCTCGAGCATCACATCACCGGGCGCTATTCCGCCGCCCACCGCCACTCCGTCGCATAGGGGCCGAGGCCATGAGCTCAATCGCCAATCTGATCGACAGCATGGACTACGGTCCGGCGCCGGAAAGCGCCGACATCGTCGAGACCTGGCTCGACGCGCACAAGCAGGGTTTCGGCCTTTACATCAACGGCAAGATGCAGCCTCCGACCGAGGAACTTGCCGAGATCACCAATCCGGCGACGGGCAAGGTCATCGCCAAGGTCTCGCGCGCCACGTCCGAGGACGTGGACGCGGCGGTCGCGGCGGCACGGGCCGCCTTTCCCAAATGGTCCAGCCTGCCGGGCCACGAGCGCGCCCGCTACATGTACGCCCTCGCCCGCCACATCCAGCAGCACGCCCGCTTCCTCGCCGTGCTCGAATCCATGGACAATGGCAAGCCGATCCGCGAGGCGCGCGATATCGACGTGCCGCTCGTCGCTCGGCATTTCTACCATCATGCCGGCTGGGCCGAGCTGATGGAAACCGAATTCCCCGGCGCCAAGCCGCTCGGGGTCTGCGGCCAGGTCATCCCGTGGAACTTCCCTCTGCTGATGATGGCCTGGAAGGTCGCCCCGGCCCTCGCCGCCGGCAATACCGTCGTCATCAAGCCGGCCAGCTTCACGCCGCTTTCGGCCCTGGCCTTCACGCGCATCTGCGACGAGGTCGGCCTGCCCGAAGGCGTCGTCAACGTCGTCACCGGCAATTACCAGGCCGGGCAGCAGATCGTCGCCCACCCCGACGTCAACAAAATCGCCTTCACCGGCTCGACGCCCGTCGGCCAGGACATCCGCAAGCGCACCGCCGGCTCGGGCAAGAAGTTGACGCTCGAACTCGGGGGCAAGTCGCCCTTCATCGTTTTCGCCGACGCCGATCTCGATGCGGCCGTCGAGGGCGTGGTTGATGCCATCTGGTTCAACCAGGGCCAGGTGTGCTGCGCCGGCTCGCGCATTCTCGTCGCCGAGGGTGTGGCGGAACGTTTCACCGCCCTGCTCAAGGCGCGCATGGCCTCGCTCAAATGCGGCTCGCCGCTCGACAAATGCACCGATATCGGCGCCATCGTCCATCCGAGCCAGAAAAGGAGCATCGAGGAGCTCGTTGCCAAGGGCGTCGCCCAGGGCGCCGAGCTCTATCAGGGCGCGGCCATGGAAGGGTGTTTCTATCCGCCGACGCTCGCCATGAACGTCGAGCCAGCCAATATTCTTGCCACCGAGGAAATCTTCGGCCCGGTCGCGACGCTGACGAGCTTCCGCACCCCGGAAGACGCCGTGCTTCTGGCCAACAACACCCGCTACGGGCTTGCCGCCTCGATCTGGTCGGAAAACATCAATCTGGCGCTTGCCACCGCCGCTCAGGTCAAGGCCGGCGTCGTCTGGATCAACTCGACCAACGTCTTCGACGCCGGTGCCGGTTTCGGCGGCTATCGCGAAAGCGGCTATGGGCGCGAAGGCGGGCGCGAGGGCATGCTCTCCTATCTCGAGCTGCCCGGTCCGGGTCCGCAGAAGAACGAGGACGACATTCCCGCCCCGATCCGGCCCGAGCCGGGCGTCGGCGGCAGGCTCGCCGGTATCGACCGCACCGCCAAGTTCTATATCGGCGGCAAGCAGAAACGGCCGGACGGCAATTATGCCTATCCGGTCATCCATCCCAAGAGCGGCAAGCTTGTGGGTCTGGCCGGAGACGGCAACCGCAAGGACATCCGTGACGCCGTCGAAGCCGCGAGCAACGCCAGGGGCTGGGGCGGATCGACCGGCCACAACCGGGCGCAGATCCTCTACTTTCTCGCCGAGAATCTCGCGGCCCGATCCGACGAGTTCGCCGATAGGCTGCAAAGCTTCGGTGTCACCGCCGCCAATGCGACAAGGGAAGTCGAGACCAGCATAAGGCGCGCCTTCTGGTATGCCGCCCAGGCCGACAAGTTCGACGGCATGGTGCACTCGACCCAATCGTCCTTCGTGACGCTGGCCATGTACGAGGCGCTCGGCGTCATGGGGCTCGTCTGCCCGACTGCCCATCCGCTGCTGGGCCTGGTCTCGCTGCTGCTGCCGGCGCTGGCCATGGGCAATTGCGTCGTCGCCATTCCCTCGCAGACCTGGCCGCTGTCGGCGACCGACCTTTACCAGGTGCTCGAGACCTCCGACATTCCGGCCGGCGTCGTCAACATCGTCACCGGCGACCGCGAGAGCCTTGCCAAAACCCTGGCCGATCACGACGGCGTCGACGGCCTCTGGTATTTCGGGTCCGAGGCCGGCATCAAGCGGGTCGAGGAAAGCTCGATCGGCAATCTCAAGCAGACCTGGACCGAGCCGGGCGGCCGCCGCGACTGGCTCGGCAAGGACGGCTACGGCCGGTCGTTCCTCTACAAGGCCACCCAGGTCAAGAATATCTGGGTGCCGTATGGCGAATAGAACCGAGCGGCCGGGTTGCCCTTTCCGGGCACATCCGGCCCCGTCGGGCGCGGACGGCCTGAAGCCGGAGATGATCCGATCAGCAAGTCGTCCATGACCCGTCCGGACAACGCCATCCACCGCAAACCTGATGCTCCGGAGATGGCATCGGGCGGCACGGATCGCTGCGGCAAATTGGCGACCTGATGATGTACCAGACATCACAAATTGACTTTGGTTCATTTGTTACTAAGCAATGGCCATCAGTTCTCCCTTATGATGCATCCGAGGTTTTATCCTGCTGACGGCTCTGCAATTGCGCGCGGCGCGTGCCCTGCTCGGCATGGATCAAAGAAGCCTTGCCGAACTGGCCGGCTTGTCGCTTCCGACAATCCAGCGCATGGAAGCCAGCGAAACGGTGATCCGCGGCCAGGTCGATTCGCTGATGAAACTGATTACTGCGCTCGATCTTGCCGGCGTCGAACTGATCGGCGAAGGCGCGGCCAGCACCGGCAGCGGGCGCGGTGTGCGATTGAAGCAGGATGCCGGCAGAATGATCGACGGCGCGGCGCCTGGCGAAGAGGGCTCCGGTGACCAATAGCGTCTCCGTCTTGCTTTTGCTGGTTGCGGCCCAGCTCGCCACGGCGGTGATCGCGGTGGTCTTTTCGCGTTCCGCCAGTGTCGGTCGGCTCGTTTACGGCCTGAGTTTTTTCATCTCGTCGCTGGCCGTGGTACTGCTGCTGTTTCATCTTCTGGCGCTGGGAGAAGTCTCCCGGACCAGTCTGCCGCTCGGACTTCCCTGGATCGGCGCCAATTTTCGGCTCGACGCGCTATCGAGCCTTTTTCTGCTCATTGTCGATTTCGGCGGCGCGATCGCCAGTCTCTACGCGCTCGGCTATGGCCGACACGAGGATGCGCCGCATCGGGTCCTGCCCTTCTATGCCGCCTTTCTCGCCGGCATGAACCTCGTCGTGCTGGCCGACGACGCCTTCACCTTCCTTTTGTCCTGGGAACTCATGTCGCTGACCTCCTGGGCGCTGGTCGTCGCGCATCACCGCTCCGAAGCCAACCGGAAGGCAGGCGTGATCTATCTGGTCATGGCGAGTTTCGGGACCTTCTGCCTGTTGCTGGCATTCGGGCTTCTGGCCGGTTCTGCCGGCGCCTACGGGTTCGATGCGATCCGCGCGCTGCCACCGGGCCCGGGGATCGCCGGCCTCGTGCTGATCCTGGCGCTTGTCGGTGCCGGGTCGAAGGCAGGTCTGGTGCCCTTGCATGTCTGGTTGCCGCTCGCCCATCCCGCCGCCCCAAGCCATGTTTCGGCGCTGATGAGCGGGGTGATGACCAAGGTGGCGATCTACGGTTTCATCCGCATCGTCTTCGACCTGCTCGGCCCGCCGGCCTGGTGGTGGAGCCTCGTCGTCCTGGCCCTGGCCGGGATCACCTCGGTGATGGGCGTGCTCTACGCGCTGATGCAGCACGACATCAAGCGGCTGCTCGCCTATCACACGGTCGAAAATGTCGGGATCATCTTCATCGGCCTCGGCCTGGCGCTTGCCTTCAGGGCCTATGGCATGGTGGGCGCCGGAGCACTGGCCCTGACCGCCGGATTGCTGCACGCCGTCAATCACTCGGTGTTCAAGAGCCTTTTGTTCTTCGGTTCCGGCGCAATACTGACAGCGACGGGCGAGCGCGACATGGAGCAGATGGGCGGGCTGATCCACCGCATGCCGCACACGGCCTTTGCATTCCTTGTCGGCAGCGCGGCCATTTCGGCGCTGCCGCCGCTCAACGGCTTCGTTTCCGAATGGCTGACCTTTCAGGCGATCCTTTTAAGCCCGCAATTGCCGAGCTGGGGCCTCAAATTCCTCGTGCCGGCAACCGGCGCGCTCCTGGCGCTTTCGGCGGCACTTGCGGCGGCCTGCTTCGTCAAGGCGTTCGGCATCATCTTTCTCGGTCGGCCGCGCAGCGACGCCGCCACCAAGGCGCGCGAAGTCGATCGTTTCTCGCTTGCCGCCATGTATGCTCTGGTCGCCTTCTGCCTCATCATCGGCATACTTCCCGGTCCGTTCATCGACCTGCTGGCCCCTGTCGTGAAATCGCTGATGCTGGGCCAGTCGATGCCACACCAATCCGGCGTCGCCTGGATGTCGATCGTGCCGATCGCCGAAAGCCGAAGCTCGTATAACGGTCTGCTGGTCTTCCTGTTCATCGCGGTTTCGGCCTGGCTCGCGGCCCTGGCCATTCATCGCTTCGCCTCAAGAGCGACACGTCGGGGCCCGGCCTGGGATTGCGGCGCCCCCGACCCGCGCCCGATCACGCAATATTCCGCATCAAGCTTCGCCCAACCGATCCGCCGGGTGTTCGGCTCGCTGGTTTTCAGGGCGCGCGAAAACGTCGTCATGCCGCCGCCAGGCGATCTCGGACCGGCGCGTCTTGACGTCGCGCTCATCGATCCGGTCTGGGACGGAATCTACAAGCCCGTTTCCGCCGGCATACTAGGCCTTGCCGACAGGCTCAATCGGCTGCAGTTCCTCACCATCCGCCAATTCCTGATGCTGGTGTTCTCGACTCTCGTGCTTTTGCTGCTGGTGCTCGCGATATGGCAGTGATCGTCGATTTCGCCGTTCAGGGCGCGCAGATGCTGCTGGTGCTGTTGCTGGCGCCGCTGTTGACCGGCGTCGTGCGCAAGGTGAAGGCGCGATTGACCCTCAGGCGGGGCGCCTCGGTGTTCCAGCCCTATCGCGACCTCCTCCGCCTCATGCGCAAGGAGGTGGTGCTTGCGGAAAACGCCTCATGGCTGTTTCGTGCCGCTCCCTATCTCATCTTCGCCTCGACCTGGGTAGCGGCGGCTCTGGTGCCGACCTTCGCCGGCGGGCTCGTTTTCAGCTGGACCGCCGACCTCATCGCCATCATTTCACTTCTGGGTTTCGGACGATTCTTTCTCGCCTTGGCCGGCATGGATATCGGCACCAGCTTCGGCGGCATCGGGTCGAGCCGCGAAATGATGATCGCTTCGCTGGCGGAGCCGGCGATGATGCTGACCGTCTTCTCACTGGCGCTCATTGCCGGTTCGACACAATTGTCGACGGTGGCCGCGATGATGAGTTCGACCGAAATGGGCTTGCGCGTTTCGCTCGGAATGGCGCTCGTCGCCCTCATCATGGTCGCGATCGCCGAGAATGCCCGCATTCCGGTCGACAATCCGGCAACCCATCTCGAGCTGACCATGGTGCACGAGGCCATGGTGCTCGAATATTCCGGGCGGCACCTGGCCCTGATCGAGCTGGCCGCCTCGTTGAAACTCATCCTCTACGTTTCGCTGATCGCGTGCATCTTCGTGCCCTGGGGCATTGGCGCGCCTGGCGCCGGGCCTTTGCTTTACGCCGTCGGCGCCGTCGCCTATTTCGGCAAGTTCATGATCGGCGCCTTCCTGCTCGGTCTGTTCGAGACGATGGTCGCCAAGATGCGGGTGTTCCGCGTACCCGATTTCCTCGGCGCGGCGCTGATGCTCGGCCTTTTGGGCACGCTGCTGCTATTCGTTTCGAGGAGCTTGTGATGGGCGGCTTTTATTTCGATGTCGCCCATCTGTTTGCCGGGGGACTGGTCCTTGTGAGCTTCATGATGCTCTATCAGGATCGTCTTTATGCGCTCATCAACATCTACGCCCTGCATGCGCTGGCGCTGACGCTTTCGGTTGCCTGGCAGGCCTATGTGCAGGATGCGCCGCATCTGTTCATCACGGCGGTGATCGCCCTCGGCTTCAAGATGCTGTTCATTCCGCTGGCGCTGCATACTATCGTGCGCCGCCTGGGGATTCATCGCGACATCGAGACGGTCGTCGGGGTTGGACCGACCATGCTGCTCGGCATCGGGCTTGTCGCACTGTCGATGGTGGTCGTGCTCAAGGTTACCCCGGACGCCGATGCGCTCGCGCGCGAAGACCTCGCCTTCGCGCTGGCGGTGCTGCTGCTCGGTCTTTTGCTCATGGTCGCGCGCCGCAACGCGGTCGGCCAAGTCATCGGATTCATGTCGATGGAAAACGGCCTGATCCTCGCCGCGACCGGGGCGCGCGGCATGCCGCTGGTCGTCGAGATCAGCGTCGCCTTCTCGATCGTCGTCGCCTTCTTCGTCATCGGCGTTTTCCTCTTCCGCATCCGCGAACGCTTCGACACCGTCGATGTCGGGGCGCTCGACGAACACCGGGGAGAGCGCGGATGATCGCCCTGCCGTTTTCGGCCGCTTTCGCCGTCATCGCCATACCCGTCGTATCGGCGCTCATCCTTGCGATCTTGCCCGGCTACCGGGCCGCGGCGCGGCTCAATGTACTCGCGAGCCTTCTGACCTTTGTTTCGGCGTTGTCCCTGTTCGTCACGGAGCGGCCGGAGCCGGGACAGTTTTTGTTCGTTGACGATCTCAACATCGTCTTCATCGTGCTCAACACCTTTGTCGGGTTCACCGCGGCGCAGTTTTCGGCCAGCTACATTTCGCACGAACTCGAAACCGGGCATCTCACCGCCAACAACATCCGGTTCTATCACGCGATGTATCAGGTCATGATGTTCGGTATGAACCTGGCCTTTGTCGCCAACAATATCGGCTTGATGTGGGTGGCGGTGGAGCTGGCGACGCTGACCACGGTGATGATGGTGGGCATCTACCGCACCCATCAGGCGCTCGAGGCGGCGTGGAAATATTTCCTGCTCGGCAGCGTCGGCATCGGTTTTGCCCTGTTCGGCACGATCCTTGTTTATCTGGCCGCCAGACCGTTGATCGGGGAAGGCCAGGACGCGATGGTGTGGACCCTGCTCGTCGGCAAGGCCGCCGAGTTCGATCCCGCCCTTTTGAACCTCGCCTTCGTCTTCCTGATGCTCGGCTACGGCACCAAGGTCGGGCTGGCGCCTCTTCACGCCTGGCTGCCCGATGCCCATGCCGAGGGCCC
>JAHJQZ010000040.1 GCA_018818925.1 Alphaproteobacteria bacterium | reverse complement strand
GTCGACGACCGAGGCGAGCTGGGCCCGCTTGTTGACCAGAGCGGCAACGGCTTCGCGGATCGGCGTGTCGGGCGACAGGCGGATGACGTCCTTTTGCATGACGGAATCGATGCGTTCTTCAGTCATGATGCGCCTCCCCGCGCCGTGGACACGCCGCGCATTGGCCGCCGCCGATGCAGTCGAGCCCGCCGCACGAGGTCTGCGGCGGCTTGCCCATGAGCATCAGCCCGGTTGCGAGCCCGGTGGCTGCGAGGACGACAATGGCGATCGATAATACCAGTTCCATGCTGCCACCTTACGCCAGATAGGCGCCGAAGGTACCCGTCGACAGGCGTTCGAGCCCGTCGCCGTCCTTCAGCACGAACAGGGCGTCGACCTGGTTCTGCCGCGCCAGCGCCGGACCCTTGATGGCGCCGGCGGCCATCAGCGCCGTGGCCCAACCGTCGGCCATCATGGCGTCCGGCGCGATCACCGAGACCGACAAAAGGTCTGTGTCGACCGGCTCGCGGGTCATCGGATCGATGATGTGGCTGTAGCGGCGGCGGCCGAGCTGATAGCTGTTGGCACGGCTGCCCGAGGTCGCGACAGTCGTGCCGGTGAGATCGAGCACGTCGACAGCGCCGGAAAAGCCGGGGCGCGGGTCCTCGACGGCGACGTGCCACGGCCGGCCGGAAGGATGGCGACCGCAGGCGCTCAATTCGCCGCCGAGATCGATGAGGAAATCGGTCGCGCCGGCGGTCTTGACCAGGTCGGCCATACGGTCGAGGGCATAGCCCTTGGCGATGCCGCATAGATCGAGCGTCAGGCCGTCGGCTGGCTTGGCGAGGGCATCGCCCCTAAAACCAATCCGCTGCCAGTCCGATATGGCGTCGCCCTCGATCGGGCCGAACCCCCAGCGCGAGACCAGCGGTCCGACCGTCGGATCGAACTCGCCGGCGCTGGTCGCCGCCAGAGCGAGCGCCGCCGCGGCAACATGCAGCAATTCGGAAGGCAGTTTCAGCGTGCCGGCCGGCGCGCGATTGAAGCGGGTGACGTCGCTGTCGGCGCGCCAGGGCGACATCTGCCGGTCGATCCCGGCGAGCAGCGCCTCGATGGATGGCCGCAGCGGCGCGATGTCGACACCATCCGGCACCGCTACGCTCCACTCGGTGCTGAAAGCGCGGCCGGTCAGGCCGGAAAGGGCCGGCGCGCCGAGCGACAGGCGCGGGAGCGCCAGCGATAGTGCGGTGCCACCGCCGAGGGCGAGAAAGGCGCGCCGGTGCAGTCTGGTGTTCGCAGCGCTCATGGTTCAGACTCCGAAATCGTCGTTGAAGATCGAATGCGGTTCGACGCCGATACGATCCAGCATGGCGAGCACGGCCGAAATCATCACCGGCGGACCGCACAGATAGTACTCGCAGTCCTCCGGGGCGGGATGACTGCTCATGGCGTTGCGCACGACCTCGTGGATGAAGCCGGTGGCGCCGGTCCAGCGGTCGCCGGGTGCCGGCTCGGACAGGGCCGGCGTCCAGGTGAAGTTCGGATTGGCCGCGGCGATGGCGTCGAATTCCTCGCGATAGAACAGGTCGGCCGCCGAGCGGGCACCGTAATAATAGGTCATCTTGCGGTCGGACTTGAGCCCGACCTGCTCGTGCACCATCGCGCGCATCGGCGCCATGCCGACGCCGCCGCCGATGAACACCATCTCGCGCCCGGTCGGCTGCACCTGGAAATCGCCGAACGGACCCGAGACCTCGAGCGCGTCGCCCGGCTTCAGCGCGAACAGATGCGAGCTGACGATGCCTGGATGGATATCGGCTTCATGGCCGGCGGGCGGCACGGCGAGGCGGATGTTGAACACGAGCTTGCCGTTCGCCGCGTCCTCGGGACGGGAGGCGATGGAATAGGCGCGGGTCACCGGCTTGGGCGATTCCGCATGCATCTGGCGCCAGCCGGCAATGCTCCAGATTTCCTCGAATTGGTGCGGCAGATCGAGCTTGCCGAGGTCGAGCGTGTAGGCCGGTGCCGTCAGCTGCATGAAATTGCCGGCGCGGAAATCGATCTCGCGCCCCTCCGGCAGGTCGAGCACGAGTTCGCGAATGAGCGGCGCCAGCATGCCATTGGAGGCAACCTTGCAGGCAAAGCCTTCGGCGACGAGAATTTCGGTCGGCACCTCGACCGAAACCGAGCCGCGTAACTGGCACTGGCAGGCGAGGCGGACATTGTTGCGCCGCTCGGTGGCCGAGAGCACGCCCTTCTCGGTGGCCTTGACCTCGCCGGCACCGTCGCCGAACACCGTCACGCGGCAGAGCCCGCAGGTGCCGGAGCCGCCGCAGGCCGCCGGAATGCCGATTCCGGCCCCGTGCAGCACGCCGAGCAGGCGGTCGCCGCGCGCCGCGTCGATGCGCTTGCCCTCATTGACCGTCACCACGACCGCTTCCTGCGGCACCAGGCGCGCGCGCGCCAGCAGCAAGCCGATGGTCAGCCCGAGGATAAGAACGACGATAACGCCGCTGCCTATCGCGATATCGATCATGCCACCACCATCTGCGCGAAGGCCGAAAAGCCGAGCGACATCATGCCGGCGAGCACGAAGGTGATGCCGAGCCCCCTGAGCCCGGCCGGCAGGTCGGCATAGGCCAGGCGCTGCCTTATGCCGGCGAGCATGATGACGGCGATGGCAAAACCGGCGCCGCCGCCAAGGCCGAAGACGAAGGATTCCGTCACGTCGTAATTGCGTTCGACCGTGAACAGGGAGCCGGCCAGGATGGCGCAA
Source organism: Alphaproteobacteria bacterium (assembly GCA_018818925.1). Lineage (GTDB taxonomy): Bacteria > Pseudomonadota > Alphaproteobacteria > Rhizobiales > Devosiaceae > JAHJQZ01. Next base: position 42,274 of record JAHJQZ010000040.1, on the reverse strand, counting down.
TGCACCGTCAACAGCGGCAGAAATACGCCGAAGGCCGAATAGATCACCGGGAAGTAGCGGTCGAGCACCATTTCAATGAGCTGCACCGAGGCGGCGATGACGCCGATAAAGGCGATCAGTTTCAGATAGGACAGGTCGAGTTCCGGCATGCCGGCCCAGGTCCAGGCGCCGGGCGCCAGAATGAAGTGGTAGATCGCCTGGTTGAGCGCCGCCGTGGCGCCGAGCACCAGGGTCACGGCGATGCCGAGACCGACCGCCGTGCCGGTTCGGCGCGACAGGGCGAGGAAGGTGCACAGCCCCAGAAACAGCGTCAGCGGCATGTTCTCGACGAAGGCGGCGCGCAGGAAGAGGCTGGCGAGGTCGTTCATGCCCGGCTCTCCTTTTTTTCGGGAGGCACATGCTCGAGCGCCTCGGCCTGCTCGGGATTAAGCGAACGGATAGCCCAGACCAGGCCGCCGAGCAGGAAGAAGGCGCTCGGTGCCAAAAGCATCAGGGCGAGCGGGGTATACCAGCCGCCCTGGTCTACGGTCGGCAGCACGTCAAAGCCGAGCAGGGAGCCCTTGCCGAACAGCTCGCGGATCGATCCAATCACCGTCAGCACCATGGAATAGCCGAGCCCGTTGCCGAGGGCGTCGACCATCGAGCGCACAGGCGGATTGGAGCGCGAGAAGCTCTCGGTACGCCCCAAAACGATGCAATTGGTGGTGATCAGGCCAACAAACACCGACAGGCGTTTGGAAATGTCGAACAGATAGGCCTGAAGCAGCTGGTCGATGACGATCACCAGCGAGGCGACGATGATGATCTGGACGATCAGCCGAATCGAATCCGGGATGTGTCTGCGGATGAGGCTGACAAAGAAAGCCGACAGCACCAGCACCACGGTAAGCGAGGCCGCCATGGTCAGCGCCGTGTCGAGCGAGGTCGTGACCGCCAGCGCCGAGCAGATGCCGAGAATCTGCAGCGTTACCGGATTTTGCCGGATCAGCGGCTCGGTCAGCGTACTCCAGAAGAATCCCTTCGCCGCCATGGCCTAGAACTCTCCCCGCCGGACCGCGTCGAAGAATGGTCCGTAGCCTTCAGGCCCGGTCCAGAAGCGGACGATCTGCGTCATGGCGTTGCTGGTTCGCGTGGCGCCGGTGATGCCGTCGACCTCATATTCGTTGGTGGCTGGGCCGCGCTGGATGGTGAAACGCATCCGGCCGCTCGGATCGCGAATCCTGATGCCGGGGAACTGGGCCTGCCAGGCCGGTTCCTCGATACGCCCTCCGAGCCCGGGCGTCTCGACCTGTTCGGTGATGGCGATGCCGGCGATGGTGTTCATGTCGCCATGCATGGCCAGCATGCCCTGGATCTGGCCCTGATAGCCGGCCCCGGCGATCGGCAGGATGGCAAGCGACACCGTCTCGCCATCCCTGAGGATATAGACCTGGGTGAAATCGGGCCGCGTGCCGAGCCCGGCAATGTCCTGCTCGGGCGTCAGCGGCGTCCAGTTCGCCGCTTCCTGCAAGGCTTCGTCGAGCGTCGCGGGGCTCACCCCGTCGGCGGCCCATCCGGTCTTTAGATCGACGATCACCGCCGACAGGGCGTCGCCGCCCGCCTTGGCGATCAGTTCGTTCATACCCGGAATGGCCGACACCAGGGCCTCGAGTCGCACCTGCTGCTCATGGGCCCTATTGGCCGTCTGGATGGGCCTGAGAACAACGGTGGCGCCGTTGACCAGGACCGCGCAGACGGCGGCGACCAGGAAGGCCACGCCGATGGTCTTCGTTCGGCTCTCGTTCGGCAGAGCCAGAAAGCGCTTCCACCACGAATAGGGATTGAGATCAACCAAGGTGCCGTCTCCTCTGGGCAAGCCACGAGGCAATTGCGATTTCATCGAGCAGGGGAGCGGCGAGCGAGGCGAGAAGCGCCGCCGCCGCCGAGATCTGGATCGGTGCCGCGCCGTGCCATTCGATCAGGAACAGCACGACCAGCGCCGCGAACAGGGCACCGTAGAGCAGGCGCCCGGTCCGCGTCGCCGCGCTCGTCACCGGGTCGAGAACCAAGAGCACGAAGACCACCGCGATAGCCGGGTAGACGCCGCTCAGGTCGACGCCCATCAGATGGGCAATGCCGAACACGGCGAGCGCCCCGACCATGACGCGCCCGGCAAACACGCCGGTCAGCAGGCCGATGAGGGCCGCCGGGATCGCCGCCCAGCCGATCTGGGCGATGAGATCGGGCCAGGGCGCGGCCGGAAAGCCGAAACCGAGAAAGGCGAGGGTGACCGTGGCCGGATTGAGCACGTTGCGCCCCCAGCCGCCGAACACCAGTTCGGCCATGACCACCCCGAAGCTGACGCCGAGCAACAAGTGCACGACGCCGAGTTCCTCGGGCGCAAGGATAGCGATGGCCAGCGCCGTCACCGCCCCGGCGAACGAGGGCGGCTGCGCTCGAACCAGCATGAATAAAAGGTGCCAGATACCTGCAAATACGAGGAAAAACACCAGTTTAAATGCAGCGTCCACGCCTTCGACCTGCAGCCACATCGCCGCAAGCGGAAGCATGGCGGCAAGCACCATCAGCGCCACGGTTTCGCGATCCCACAATCCGCGTATCAACCGATTTCCTCCTGCTCGATTCGCTCCAGCACTGCTGAAAGCACTTCTGAAAAGCGCGGTTCGGCGCCGGTCACGTAGTCGACCAGCGCCATGTCTTCGGCGAGAAAACTGAGGGCGCCGAGCTTGACCGCCGTCTCGGTATCGCCGGCCGACAGGGCGCGCAGGAACGCGGCGGCCGGAAGGGCGCCGCCCATGGCATGGTCGAGCGCCGCCGTCGGGATGATCGGCAGCGGCCGGGACGCGCCCCTGAGGGCCGAAAGGAACCAGTGCCGCCTCTGGCCGCCGGCATCGCCGCTGATCACCGTCGCCTGGCGATGGCGCAATCCGAGCCAGCGGGCTTCGTGCCCGTCGAGCGCCGAGCCGCTGAGGATGGTATGGCGCCCGGGCTTGACGAAGCCGTGGCTCAGACCGCGCAGGTCGGCGCCGGGCTGGCACCTGACATGGCGTTGCTGGCGCAAGGCCGATCCGGTCACCGAGATCAGCCGCGTTTCGGGAACAAGGCCGGTTTCGAGATAGGCGCCGATGCCGGCCACGTCCTCGGCATGCAGGTCCCAAACCGGCTTGCCCGGCGCCGCCGGATGAATCTGGTGGATCTGGAAACCGGCAAGACCCCAGGGATGCCGTCCGCCGTTCCTGACGATACGAAGACGCGCGTCGAACCCCTTGGCGTCGACGAGATCGGCGGCACCCGCCTGACAGACATAGACCGGCCCGTCGCCGAGCGTGAGAAGTGCGCGCAGCCCGCGCTCGAATTCGCTTTCGCGGCCGGCAAGCGCCAGGCGCGGATCGGGAGCGGCCGGCCGCGTGTCGCGCGCCATGACGACGATTGCCATGGGTGATTCGTCGGGGCGCGGCTCCTGGCCGAAAGGCCGCGAGCGGAAATGACGCCACAGCCCCGATTGCTGCAGCGCCAGCCGAACGGCGGCCGAATCGTCGAGCCTTTTGGCGACGTTCGTGTCGAATTCATGCCGGCCGGCATCCGATTCGCCATAAAAGACGATGCGCGACAGGCGGCGGCCGGCATTGAGTCCGATCTTGGCGACGCGTGCCGCCATCGGTGCCGTCACGACGATTTCGGGATAGCGTCGGGAGCGCAGGACCGGTGCGCCCTGGGCGACGCGGTCGCCCTCGGCGACAAGCGCCTCAACGCGGAAATCCTCGTCCCAAGTGGCCGTCAGGCCTGCTTCTTCGGTGATTTGGACCGGCACCGGACCCGATGGCGCGGGCAAGTCGGCCGCATGAACACTCAATCCGCCTCTGAGGGTCCATCGCACTTTCGACTTCTCCGTCTGGCCTCCGCAACAGCAGTTTCCGCATCGGCACTTGTGGTTGCGAATACTGCACCATTTTGGTAGCCTTATCCCTATCAGCGACTTGAAGCTTCATCAAGCTGGACCAGGGGCAAGAATGATACGCAGATTGATCGGGCATATCGGTTTCGTTGCAGCCGCCATTATCGTGTCCATGTGGCTGATGGTGGCGTCCTTCGCCCAGACCGCCCCCGAGACCCCGGATGCGGGAGCGTCGGCCGCCGAGACGCCGGCGCTGGTCTTTCCCGATCGCGGCCCGTTCAATCCGGAAATTATCGCGATTCCACAGGCCGACATGATCGCCGCCTGGTCACGATCCGCCCATGCGGACCTGTCGGCCGAGGCCTTTGCGCATTGGAACAGCGAGGGCGAAATCCCGCCGCAATGCGCCGTCTGCCATTCCGGCGCCGGTTTCCGCGCCCTGCACGGCCTCGACGGCAGCCCGGTGGGCATGCCCGAGCACCCGTTCCCGATCGGCGGCGTCGTCGACTGCGAAACCTGCCACAACCCGAGGCTTTCCGAGGTCAAGCAAATCACCTTCCCGTCCGGTGTGTCGCATCCGGTCGTCGGCGTCGAAGCAGCGTGCATGAGTTGCCACCAGGGTCGCGAATCCGGCTTGTCCGTGGTCAAGGCGACGGCGGACATGGACGAGGATACGGTCAACGAGAAGCTGCGCTTCATCAATCCGCACTACCGGCTCGCCGCCGCCACCAATCTGGGCGACATCGCCCAGGTCGGCTACCAGTATCCGGGCAAGGACTATTCCGGCCGGTTCCTGCACGCCAAGCCAATCGGCACATGCGTGTCCTGCCACAATCCGCACTCGCTCGAGATTGCCGAGGAACCCTGCCTGACTTGCCACCAGACCGGCAATCCCGATGATATCCGCATCGCCCATGTCAGTTTCGACGGCAGCGGCGACACCAGCAAGGGCATCAAGGCCGACATCGCCGCCAATGCCGCCAAGCTGATGGAGACTTACCTGGCTTATGCCGCCAACGTGGCCGGCACGCCGATGGTCTTCGACGGCGCCAGCTACCCGTACTTTTTCACGGACGCCAATCTCGACGGCGTTGCCGACACCGATGCCCAAGGCAAGGTCGTCGCCTATGCCAGCTGGACGCCGCGCCTGCTCAAGGCCGTCTACAACTGGAAGGTCGTGACCGCCGATCCCGGCATCCACGCCCACAACCCCTATTACGCCCTCGAATTGCTCTACGATTCGGTCGAGGACCTTGCTTCGGCCGACGGCATGAACGTGGAGTTGGGCGACATGCTGAGGTAGTCGGTTCGGCGGGGGAAACGCTCGCAGCGAACGAAAGCTCGGGATGCCAAGGCGGCTTGCCGTCACGCCGCGAACAGTGTCAGGCCGCCAGGCGCGACAGGAAAGCCAGCATGACATTGGCGGCGGGCATGGGCAGCACGGCACCGATGCCGTCGGGCAGCAAACCGGCAATTGCCGGATCAGCCGAACCGGACACGGCGCCAAGCGGGCCACGAAAACCGTGCTTCATCCACGCGAGTTGCTGCACCGGCTCGGACAAGAGGGCTTCGAGCAGCCGGTCCGCCGCCTCGGCGATGGTGATCAGCGGATGGGCCGAATAGGCCGTCGGGCGCGGATAGAGCATCACCGGCTTGGGCTGCGTGCTCTTGGCGATGCGTTGCCAGCGCTCCGGATCGGCGAGAATCCATTCGACCAGCTGGTTCTCGTAGCCGACCACCATCGGCTCGGCGCCGTAGCCGCCGGCCAGATACTGGTCGAACAGCTTGCCGGAGGACGAGGATTTGAGGCCCATGCCGGCAAAGATGTCCCTGGCCTTTTCGCCAACGACATCGAGCGCTTCCATGTCGGCAACGTCTCCGGACAAAAGGTTGAGCACCAGCCCGGCGAACATGAAACCGGAATTCGAGCGGTTCGGATCGGTCGAGACCAGGCGCGACCGGCCATAGAGCACGTCGACCCCGAGTTCGGACCAGTCGGTGCCAGCAAGCACGGCGCTGAGCAGAGCCAGAAGGTCGAGTTCGTAATGCCCGCTCATGGTGGCGGTCACCAGGCCCGCCTTGGTCAATCCGGCGACGACCGGCTCCCAGGAATAAACGACGATGGGCGAATTGAGCACGACCTGGTCGCGCCTGACCTTGACCCCGCTCGCCCGCGCGATGTCGACCATGACCGAGGAGGACGGCCAGAGGAATTGCGGATTCTGGCCAAGCAGCGCCGGCTCGCGGCTCATCTCGACCGATCCGGCGACGCGGGCGTCGAGGCCAAGACCGTGATTGCCCAGGGCCCTGACCACGTCGGCGTCCTCTATGAAGGCCTGCTTCTCACCGCCGAGGAAGCCGAACAGCTCGGTCCGGTTGCCGATGAGACCCTGGAATTCGGGCCGGTCCTTGATGGCGAAATAGGTACCGGTGCCGGCGACGCTGGCACCCAGAAGACCCAATCCGAAGGCGCGTCGCGACAAAGCCATCAGCGTCCAATGTCCTTTTCGAGTGAGCGTTCGATCTCGCTGAGATCGCTGTCGAGCGAGCCGAGTTCGGCTTCGGTCAGCCCATCGGCATAATGGGTGAACCCATCCTTGAGCCGATCGATCACCGCGCCGATCTCGGCGAGCCGCTTGGGATCGGCGACCTTCTTGGTCTCGATCGCCGCATAACCTTCGGCCACCTCGGCGGCGCGCGGCAAATAGAAGCTCATGAAGCGTCGCACCTCTCCAGCCTTTTGCGGATCGTCCTCCAGCCGGGCGAAAATCTCGTGGGCGACGCGGGCCAGTTCGTTGACCTTTTGCCGGACAATGGGATCGGCGATGCGGTCAGCGGCCGTGCCCAGTTTCTGCGCTTCCGGCAACGCCCCGGCGAGCAGGTCGCGGGCCTCGGCTCGAACCTTCCGGTCGATTCGTGCGAAACGCTCGTCCTCGAACAGCTTTTTGGGCGCGAAAACGACCACCAGCCCGGCGAAGACGACGACGGCCATGCCGATGGCGAAGATCAGCGGCACGCCGGCAAAGGCAGCAAGGGGCAGGGTCACAGCCGCCGCGATCCCTGCCACGATCCAGTTGGCGTCGTTGTGCATCGGCCGCGCCTAATTGTAGCCGCGCGCCGAGCGGAAGGCGCCCGACAGGTTGGATCGGCCGTCAAAAACTCGCGCCGAGGTGACTTCGGCCAGCGTGTCGAGCTGGGACTTGTCGGCATCGCCAAAGGTGATGCCGAAGACCGGCACATGCGGCACGCTCTGGCGCCATTTTTGCAAAAAGCCGTCCATGTCGCCGTCGCTGCGGCCGTCGGTGAGGATGACGATGGCCGGCAGGAAGGCGGCAAGATTGCCGGTCGCGGCGATGGTGTCGAGCGCCTCGCCGGCGCAGGCATACATGTCGGTGCCGCCGTCGGCGCGCTCGTTGTCGACCACATCGAGCAGACCCTGCTGCTCTGTCGCATCGCCCGTGCCGGCATAGTGGCCGCGCACGGAAGAATCGAAGGGCAGCACGATGATCTGGTCGGCGGGCGACCACTGGACCAGCACTTCGCTCGCCAGTTCCGGGGTGAACAGGAAGGACATGGCCTGCTTGAGCTGGGCCTCGCCTTCGCCCTCCATCGACCCGGAAAAATCGAGGCAAAGGGCAGTGAGCGACGGTTTTCTCAAGGCGCCCTGATAAAGATCGAGCGCCTGGCGGATGACCGCCGGTTCGGGTTTGCGAATGGCGGTGACAAGGCGATTGGGGTCGAAATTCCAGTCCGGCTCGGGTTTGGCGGTGAAGCCGCCCGCCGCCAGCGGAATGCGCCGTCCGGTCTCGGCGATGCGGCGGCCGACCTCGTCGGACTGCAGATGGGCAACAAGATCGGTGAAGAAGGTTTCGAGTTCGGCGCCGCGGCCGCGGTCGACGAAACCGAGCGGCGAATCGGCGATGGCGACGCCGTCGGCGGGATAGACGGCATAGAGCAGGTCGCCGTCGAGCTGTCTCAGCGCGTCGTTGGTTTCCTTGAGCACCGGCTCGTAATTCCACATCGCGTCGTAGCGCGTACCTTCTTCGGCAGCTTTCAAATAGAGCTCGGCCAGCCAGCCCGAGGAGCCGGACGAGCGTTCGACGCCGGACAGAAGCGTCTGTACCGTTTCGCGCACTTCGGCCCTTTCGAGATCGCCCGGCTTAAGCACGGCTCCGCCGCCAAGGGCGCTGGTCAGCATGGACAGATAGGCGCTGGCGCCGGAATTGGACTGGGTGGCCGAGGTCATGAGGAACCTGAGTTCGCCCGCTTCGACCGCCGTGAGCACGTCGCGCATGGTCACGTCGCGCCCGACCCAGCCGAGGGCTTCGGCCTTCGACTGGCGCACGCCGAGAATGACCGGCATCTGGGCGATCGAAGTGGCGTGCTTGACGGTACGGCCGGTATCGAACATGTCGATCCACACGCTCGATGCCGGCCAGACCGCGTCGGTGTCGAGCGTGCCGTCGCCGAGGCCGAGGCCGATGTCCAGCGAGCCCTTATAGGCGAAGCTGCACTCATAGCCCTTCTGGTCGCAAAACGCCGCGACGACGGGCTGCAACACCTCGTTCTCGGACCCGGCGGTGATGGTGAACGGCACCTTCGTGCCAGACCCGCAGGCGGCGAGCGCGGCACCAAGAACAAGGGTGAGAACGATCTGGAACAATCGGGTCACGATTTCACCGCTTCTCGCATGGGCGCCGCCCGTTTATGTCGCGAACATCTCCGCACCCTGTGCTCGGGGCGCCTTGGCATAGTCTACAGATTTGTGCGCTTGCTGGCGATTGCAAGGAACAAAAACCCCATGCCGGCGACTCTGTCGCACCGGCGGCGACACTATCTGACCGTCCGATGACCGGTCAGTGACAAAAGACCATGGCGCGGCCTGCGCGCCAGGACCGCGAAACCAAGGCTTTTCGGCATGTTCGGATTTGTGCCGTCGACGCCCTGCTGGTCGGCACGGCCATGGGCGTCGCGGACGCCTGTCTGCGACGAGGATGCGATGGCCTTCAGCGGGCTTCATCGGGGGCAGGTCGCGCATCCTCGGGAGAGGTTATGGACAATTTTATTTAATGCGAATGTATTAACGATCTATCTTAAGGTAAACAGGACAATAAATACTGTAACTTGCCGTATTGCATAGACATATTCCCGTCCAGAAGGCAGTTCTCATGTCTGCGGCAGTCCTCGGAACCGCACATGACATGACCAGGCGTCTGCCGACGGGAGCAGCAATATGGACGACAAGAAGCGGCATCTTCTCTCAATCAACCTCGAAGACTATTTTCAGGTTGCGCCACTTCGGCAGGTCATTCCGAAGCATCACTGGTCGCGGTTCAGCCTGCGCGTCGAACAGAACACGCTGGCGGCCCTTGACCTTTTGGACCGGTTCAACGCCAAGGCGACGTTCTTTGCCCTGGGATGGCTGGCGGAGCGCCGCCCCGACATGATCGCCGAGATCGTCAGGCGCGGCCACGAGGTCGCGAGCAAGGGCTATCAGCACGCCAAATTCGCACAACTGAGCCAGGCCGAATTCGAGACCGACTTCCTGCGCGCCCGCGACGTCATCGAGACCGCCAGCGGCCAGGCGGTTCTCGGCTACCGCATCGCCGAAGGCAGCCTGCCGACAAACGATCTGGCGCCGTTCGAATTCCTGGCCCGGCAGGGCATCCGCTACGATTCGAGCGTCCGCCCGTTCGGCACCGGTTTTGTCGGCAAGCCGAATTGGCGTCGCATCCAAAAGGTGTCCGGGGCCGACTGGTCGCTGACCGAGGTGCCGCTGTCCTCCCAGAGCCTGTTCGGCATCCCGGTGCCCATGACGGGCGGCAACTACCTGCGGCAAGAGCCTGAAGCCGTCTTCAACGCTCGGCTGGCGCGCTATTTGAAGACCAGCGACGCGCCCTGGCATTTCTATTTCCACATCTGGGAACTCGATCCCGAGCAGCCGCGCATCTCGGCCATCTCGACGCTCGCGCGCCTGCGCCAGTACCGCAATATCGAGCGCATGCCGGAACGGCTCGCCACCTACCTGCGTGACCACGATTTCCACGGCATCGCCGCCCATCTCGATCTCGTGCCGCAGGCGGTGGCACCGCGCACCGCGCCGCTAGCCGCGAAAGTGGAGACGCCCGTGCGCGTCGTTGGCGCCAACCGCAAGCACGCCACGATCGTGGTTCCCTGCTACAACGAGGAGGCGACGCTTCCTTATCTCGACGGTACCCTGGTGTCGCTGGCCGAGCAGAACCGCGCAACGCTGAAGCTCAGCTATGTGTTCGTCGACGACGGCAGCAAGGACCGCACCTGGGACGTACTCAACGAGCTGTTCAGCCGGCGCGCCGATTGCACCCTGATCAGGCACCGCCAGAATCGGGGCATCGCCGCCGCCACCATGACCGGCATCCATGCGGCGCGGGACGAAATCGTCTGCGGCATCGACTGCGATTGCTCGTTCGACCCGCACGAATTGTCCAACATGATCCCCTTGCTGACCGACGATGTCGACATGGTGCAAGCCTCGCCCTATCACCGCGACGGCGGCGTCACCAACGTGCCGGCCTGGCGCCTGGCATTGTCCAGGAACCTGTCGCGCATCTACCGCATGGTTCTTCGCCACAAGTTCGCCAGCTACACCGCCTGCTTCCGCGTCTATCGCCGCGACAGCATCGCCAGGATCAGGCTCGACGACGAAGGCTTTCTCGGCATCGCCGAAATGTTCATCCGGCTCGACCGCGGCGGCGCGCGCATCTTCGAGTTCCCGGCCGTGCTCGAATCGCGCCTGCTCGGCGTCTCCAAGATGAAGACCCTCAAGGTGATCCGCGCCCATCTCGGCATGCTGGCACGCCTGGCGTTCGGCCGGCTCGACGACGCGACTGAGCCGCCGAGACCACAGACGCCGCCGGCCAAGCCCAATTTCATTACAACCGACAAATAGGTCCGATCATGCCTGAGCAGAAATGGGCGATTGTCGGTGGCGGCATGCTGGGCCTGGCGCTGGCGCACAAGCTGAACAAGCAAGGCCGCGACGTCACCATCCTTGAGGCCGGCGACCGTTTCGGCGGCCTGGCCGAGGCCTGGCGGATCGGCGACTACACCTGGGATCGCCACTACCACGTGACGCTTCTGTCGGACCGCAACCTGCGCGGTCTTCTCGCTGATATCGGCATCGAGGACCAGCTCAACTGGACCACGACCAAGACCGATTTCTACGCCGACGACACCTATTACCCGCTCAACAACGCCATCGACTACATCAGGTTCGGCCGGCTCAACCTCATCGACAAGGCACGGCTGGCCTTCACCATCCTTTATGCCTCAATGCTCAAGAACGGCGTGCGGCTCGAATGCATCCCCGTCGGCGACTGGCTGACAAGACTGTCCGGCAGGCGCGTCTACGAACGCATCTGGCAGCCCCTGTTGCGCGCCAAGCTCGGCGACAACAGCAAGATCGTCTCGGCCTCGTTCATCTGGTCGGTGATCAACCGCTTCTACGGCGCGCGACGCTCTGGCCTCAAGACCGAGATGTTCGGCTATGTGAAGGGCGGCTATTCGGCCATTCTTGAACGCTTGATCGCCGATCTGCAAAGCCGCGGCGTCGCCACCAAGGCATCGAGCCCCGTACGCAACATCGCCCGCGTCGGCGACAAATTGCGGATCACCACGCCCACCGGTCACGCGGATTTCGATCGCGTCATCGTCACCGTGGCCGGCCCGCTGGCGGCGCGCATGGTGCCAGAACTCGACGCCGAAGAACTGGCGCGGCTCAACGGGCTCAAATACCAGGGCGTCGTCTGCACCTCGCTGCTGCTCAGGCAGTCGCTGCGCGGCCGCTATCTGACCTATATCGCCGACGAGTCCATTCCCTTCACCGGTGTCATCGAGATGACGGCGGTGGTCGACAAGGCCGATTTCGGCGGCAATGCGCTCGTCTATCTGCCGCGCTACGTGCCCTCCGACCATGCGCTCTTCGACAGGCCCGACGCCGAGATCGAGGCCGAGGCCAGGGCCAAGCTCCTCGCCATGTACCCGCACCTTGACCAAACCGACATCCTCGCCATGCGCACCTCCAAGGCGCGCAACGTCATGGCGGTCCAGGATCTCGACTATTCCAGGCGCGTGCCGGCGATGACGACCAGCGTGGACGGGCTGTTCGTGGTCAACTCGGCCCAGATCATCAACGGCAATCTCAACGTCGACGAGACCATTGCCCTGGCCGATCGTGCCGCGGCCGCGCTTGCGACCCTGGAACGGGCCGAACCTGATCGCTGGCCTCTGGCCACAGCGGCGGAGTGAGCATCATGGCCTGGATCATTCTTGCCATCGGCATCGCTGCCAACGTCATGTCCAACGTCTTTTTCAAGCAGGCCATGGCCGGCTTCCCCGCCGAAGTCAGTTTTGGCTCGCTCCTCGGCTTCGCCGTCAATCCGTTCCTGTGGATGGGCGGGGTTTCGGCCGGCACCATGCTGTTGTGCTACCTGTTCGCCATCAAGGACATGGACCTTGCCAATGCCTATGCAGCGGTGACCAGCCTGACCCTGATCGGTGTCACCATCGTCTCCGCCATCGTTTTCCGCGAAGTCGTTTCCATCCAGTCCATCGCCGGTACCGCCCTGGTGATTTTCGGCATCTTCCTGATTTCGAGCACGCCCGATCACGTTCCGGGCGATGCCGCGCAGGTCGCCGTGACGGAGGCGGTCGGCAGCGTCAGATAGTTTTCCTGTTTCCGCGTCGTCGAGTTGAGCAAGCCATGAAGAAGACATCGCCCATAAGGCCCAATATCGTTTCGATCATCGGCACGCGCCCGGAGGCCATCAAGTTCCTGCCCATTCTTCGCGCGCTCGAGCGGCGCGCCCATCTGATGAACAGCCGGACGATCATCACCTCCCAGCATACCGACCTCATCGACAACTTCATCGCGTCCGGCGCGTTGCGGGTCGACTTCAAGGCCGATGTCGCCCGCCCGAGGGGCGGGCTCAACGAGTTCCTTGCCGGCGCCATCGCCGAGATCGATGTCGCATTCGACCGGTTGAAGCCCGATTTCGTGCTTGTGCAGGGCGATACCGGTTCGACCCTGGCCGGTGCGCTTGCCGCGTTCAACCGCCGCATTCCGGTCGGACATGTCGAAGCCGGACTGCGCTCGCTCCAGCGCGACGACCCGTTCCCCGAAGAGGTCAATCGCCGCATGGTCTCGCAATTGGCCAGCCTGCATTTCACCGCGACGCGCCGCAACACCGAGACCCTGCTCGCCGAAGGCATCGAGGCGGGGCAAATCGTCGAAACCGGCAATACGGTGGTCGACGCGCTTTTGCATACGCTCGCAACGGCCCGGCCGTCGCCGGAAACCGCGGCACTGCTCGATCGCCTGTCGGGCAAAAGGATACTCACCGTCACCTGCCATCGCCGCGAGAACCATGGCGACAGGCTGACCGGCATGTTGCGCGCCCTGCGTGGCTTCACCCTGGCGCATCCCGACGTGGCGCTGGTGTTCCCGGTTCACCCCAATCCGGCGGTCCGCGCCGCCTGCGATGCCGTGTTCCCGAGGAGCGACGCCTTCCACCTCGTCGCGCCGATGGACCATACCGATTTCATCCACCTCTTGCGCGCCAGCTGGCTGATTGCCTCGGATTCGGGCGGCGTACAGGAAGAGGCACCTTCGCTCGGCAAGGGCCTTTTGGTGCTGCGCGACAGCACCGAACGGCAGGAAGTGATCGAGGCCGGGCATGCCCGCCTCGTCGGCACGGATCCCGTCGCCCTGCGCAACGAGCTCGAAGAGGCCTACGCGCCGCATTCGTGGATCACCCGGCTCAGTCGCGATACCAACCCGTTCGGCAATGGCGACGCCGCCACCCGCATCGTCTCGGCCATCGAGGCGCGGATGATCGCTGCCCTCCGGATCGCGAGCTGACGCCATGGCCAAGCCTTTCGCTTCGCTCTCGCTCGATCTCGACAATCAGTGGAGCTACATGAAAACCGGCGCCATCGCCGGCTGGGAGAGCTTCCCGAGCTATTTCGACGTCGCCGTGCCCCGCATTCTATCGGCATTCGACCGCTATGGCCTCACTGCCACCGTCTTCGTCGTCGGGCAGGACGCGGCGCTCGAGCCGAACCGCAAATACCTGCGCCGCATCGCCGATGCCGGCCACGAGATCGGCAATCACTCATTTTTCCACGAGCCCTGGCTCAACTGCCAGTCCGCGCCGTCGATCGCCGAGGAGCTGGCGCGTGCCCATGACGCGATCCTCGCGGCCACCGGCCAGGCGCCGGTCGGCTTCCGTGGGCCGGGTTTTTCCATTTCGACCGCGCTGTTGCAGGCGTTGACGCAGCTTGGCTATCGCTACGACGCGTCGACCTTTCCCACCTTCATCGGCCCCTTGGCGCGCGCCTACTATTTCCTTACCTCGGGATTTTCCGATGGCGAGAAGCAGACGAGGGCGCATCTGTTCGGCTCGCTCGCCGATGGCCTGCGCCCGCTCAGACCCTATCGCTGGACTGTCGATGGCATGGGCGTGGTCGAGCTGCCGGTCTCGACCATTCCGCTCATTCGCGCGCCGTTCCACTTCACCTATCTGAGTTTTCTGGCCGGCATCTCGCTGGCGATGGCAATAGCCTATTTCCGTGTGGCACTCACGATGTGCCGGCTTGCCGGCGTGCAGCCATCGCTGCTTCTGCATCCGCTCGACTTCCTCGGCGGCGACGACATCGGCTGTCTTTCCGGTTTTCCGGGCATGCGCATGAACGCAAATGCAAAGCTGGCGTTGATGGAAAAGGTTCTCGACATCTACGCCAGGAGCTTCGAGGTCGTTCCGCTGCGCGAGCATTGCGCCCGAGCCGAAGCTGCAGGCCTGCGCGATATCGAGCCGTCGTTCGCGGTCGATGCCTTTCCGGCATTGACGGACGGGCTGCAAGAGCAGGTGTCATGACCAGCAGAGCGAGCCTGCCGGTCTTCGGCCCTGACGCGCCATTGTTGGACAGGCTGCGCACGGTTTCCGACAGGATTCTGGATCAAATCGAAGCCTGGTTCGGCCGCGCCCTCGTGCAGGACGCCGCCATCGTGCTTGTCATCATCGCGCTGCTGACTTTCAGCCTGATGCATGGGTTCGACCTGTCCTTGCTCACCAATGGCGACGTGCTCTACCCGGTGCACGTCCAGTATTTCCCGCTTTTTGATTACCAGGCCCCGCCATCGAGCGGCTGGTTTCCCGACGTTCTGGTGCACCTGGCCATCGCGCCGCTCTTCCCCGAACCGCTCGCCCAGAAGATCGTTGCCGGCTGGATCCTGTTCATTGCGTCCGTCGTCGCCGTCGGCGCCTTCAAGAACCGCGCCGTGGCATGGCTGATGATCGCCATCTTCACGATCACCGGCTTCGGATTTGTCGACAGCACCTCGCACTACACGCTGCCCGTCATGATCCTGATGGTGCAGCTCGCGCGTCCGCGCTGGCTCAAGGCGCTCGTAATTCTCCTCGTTGTGTCTTCGGACATTCTGATCCTTTTGCCGCTGAGCGTGATGCTGCTCGAACGCGGCGAGGAACGCTATCTGCCCGAGCGACTGCTGGCCGTGGCGCTGGGCGTCGGCTGGGAAGCCGTTTATGGCGAGGTGTGGCAGGCCGATATCGAACTCGCCGCCGCGCTCGTCCTGTTTCTCGCTCCGGTGGTCATCGCCCGCAAGCTCGGTTTTTCCCGGCTTTTGTGCTGGGGCGTCGCCGCGGCGCTGATCGCGATCAGCGTTCTTGGCCTCGCCGGACATTTCAGCCCGGCGCGCTACACGCTGCCGGTGGCCGCCGCCTTCGTCATGCTGCTGGCTCCGACACGGCGCCCGCGCTTCAACTGGCGCCTCCTCGCGGTTCCAGCCGCCATGCTGGCGGTGTTTTCGGCTTCCGCCGACGACCACCAGCAGCTTGCTTTCGCGCGCGAATACGATTGCCTGCTCGATGTGCTCGAAGCCCGCGACATCCACACCATCGCCGCCGACCACTGGACAGCAAAGCCGATCTTTTTTGCCGCCAAGGCACGGGACTATCCGCTGACGATTACCCAGGTCGATTTCGAGCGGAACATCAATTTCAACGGCCTGGCTCCTTACGAGAATTTCGGCCTGCCAACCCGCTACGCCTTTCGCTCCAACAAAATGTGCGGCTTCATCGAGCCCGGAACCTTCGCGATGCATTGTGAACGCGACCGGATTGGCGAGGTCGTGGCGCGCGAGCTACTCTGCGAAAGCGCCGAACTGTTCACCTATGCCGAAGCCATTCCCCGCACTTACGTGACGCCGCCGAGCGGCAAGCTCGAGGCGCTGCAGCGGCGTTTCGACAAGGCCGTGGTCAAATTGGGCGTGCTGTTCGGCGCGCCTGGCGCGGCGGCAGCGGACAAAGGCCTTTGAGCGTCATGCGCATTCTTCTGATTACCACATCCCTGCCGCACCTAAGAAAGAACGGGGCGGAAACCGCCACGATGAACCTGATCGCGGCCATATTGGCGGCCGGACATACTTGCGAGGTCGTCGGCTATGGCCGCGCCGGAGAGACCGATGCCTTGCCGGCCGGCTTCCATTCGGCCGGCACTTGGCCGATCGAGGTCGAGAACGCCGGCGCCAGAGCCTATGTCTGGATGATCGCGGCGCTTCTGACCGGCAAGCCCTATATCACCACCAAGTTCCGCTCGGCGGCCATGACCCGGCTGCTGCGCCGCATGCTCGCGGCAAAGAGCTACGACGCGGTCATCGTCAACCACGCCCACATGGCCTGGGTGCTGGACGAGCCCTTGTTGCCGCGCCGCCGCATCGCCGTCGCCCACAATGTCGAGTGGCAGCTCTACGCCGCCATGGGCGCCGATCCGAAGGCAAGCCCGGTCCGGCGTTTCGTCTATGGCCGCGAGGCCCGCCTGGTCAAGGCGCTCGAAACGCGCCTTGCGACCACGAGCGCGCAGATCTGGACATTGACCGAAGCCGATGCCGACGGTTTCAGGGCCCTCGGCGCCAGGTCCGCGCCGATCGTCCTCGGCATTCCCGGCCAGGCCTTTGCCGCGCTCGATCGCCCGGCGGTGCCGCGCCTCGATATCGGCATCCTCGGCAACTGGGCCTGGGACGTGAACCGCAAGGGCCTCGAATGGTTCATCGAGGCTGTCGTGCCCCTGCTGCCGCCAAGCCTCAGCATCGGCATTGCCGGCAACCGGGCCGACCTCGTGCCTAATCCGTACGGCAATGTGCGCTATTTCGGCTTCGTGCCCGATGCCGGCGCCTTCCTGCGCGATTGCCGCGTGCTCGCCGTGCCGACCCAAGTCGGCGGCGGCATCCAGATCAAGACCATCGAAGGCATCTCGGCCGGCGTTCCGATGGTGACGACGCCATTGGGGCTGCGCGGCATCACCGAGGTGCCGGATTTCGTCCATGTCGAGCCGAGCGCTGAGGGCTTTGCCGCCCGGTTGAGCGCGATCGCGCAAGGCCCAAACTGTGTCGACACCAGCGAGGGCAGCCGCTGGGCCGAAGCCCGTGCCGCCGGTTTCCAGCGCAGCATGCGCGCCGCACTCGATGCCCTGGCCGCCAAAGGTCCGGCACAAATTGCGGGAACGACATGAGAGGCAAGTCCTTGAACTCCACGCAGCCGCCGCCGGGTGCCGTGCAATCGGTGCAGGTCCTTCGGGGTCTGGCCGCAATGATGGTGATCTTCTCCCATGTCATTGACAATTTCGCTTCGGCAACGGCACTCGGCGAAAACGGCGACATCCTCACTTTCGGCGTCGACCTGTTCTTCGTCATTTCCGGCTTCATCATGGTGCACTCGACCAGCAACCGGAAGATCACCGCCCGCCAGTTCATGCTGGCGCGGATCACGCGCATCGTGCCGCTCTACTGGCTCGCGCTTTTGGCGACTTTCGTCCTGCTCGCCCTGACCGGCGGCCGCCTGCCGGCCGAAGTCGAGCTACTGCAGGCGGCCCTGTTCATTCCCTACCTGGACCCCGGCAGCGGCGCCTTTCTGCCGTTCCTGCCGGTCGGCTGGACGCTCAATTACGAGATGCTGTTCTATCTGCTGTTCGCCGCTACCATCGCCATTGGCGGGCTTCGCCAGTTGCTGGCGATCAGCATAATCTTCGTGCTGCTCGTCGTCTGCCGCATCGTCTTCGACCCGCAAACCGCCATCGGCTTCCGCTTTACCAGCCCGCTGTTTCTTGAATTCACCATGGGCATGGCGGTGGCGCTCATCTGGCAGAGAGCGCGGGCGTCGTGGCGACCGTTGTCGGGTCTGGGGCTGCTGGCGGCCGGCGTTATCGGCCTTTTCGTGCTGCATCCGCTGCACGCCGATTTCGGCCTGCCGCGCTTTGTTGCGCATGGCGGACCGGCAACGCTGGTGGTGGCCGGGGCGCTGCTGCTCGAACCGTGGTTCCAGACCAGGATTTTGAGGCCGTTCCGCGCCCTCGGCGATGCGTCCTATTCGCTCTATCTCGGCCATGCGCTGCCGCTGATATTCGTGCCGGGCCTGTTGCCGGCGACCTGGGACATCTGGATCCGGGCCAGCTTGATGACCGGCGTGTGCGTCCTGTTCGGAATCGCGAGCTACCGGCTGGTGGAGCGGCCCGTGCAGGTCACGCTACGTGCGTGGACAAAAGCCAAGCCCGGCCGCGTGCTAACCGTCTGAAAGAATCCGGCTTAGGTCAGGTCACGTTTTGATTGCATCAAAACGCCTGACCCAGGTCTTTGAGTGGTCGCATGTTCGAACCGCAAAACCGGCATCCACTTTTGCTGAACATGCTCTAGCTCCAGCTCGATTTCAGCGGCGCGTCGGTCAGCGCCAAAAGCTTGCCCCAGTTCGCCGCCGCCCTGATGCGCAAGCGAAAGGCGCGCGCCCGATCGAAGGGATAAAGGGCCAATCCCCCGGCACCGGTCAGGACCAGCTTGGTCAGCGCTTCAAGGCCGAAACGCAGTCTGCCGAGGCCGGAGAGGTCGCGCAGCGTGATCTTGCCATAGGTCTGGCCGCCGCGTATGGCGCGGATCATGATATAGGCTTTTGTGGCGCGCGCCGCCGGCACCTGCTCGAAAACGACGGCCCGGTCGGTCACCACCAGCCTGGCGCCGGCGGCCGACATGCGGCGAAACAGATCGTCATCCTCGCCGCCCGACCTGCCGAAACCGGCGTCGAAGCGCATTCCGAGCCTTGCAAGGGTCGCGTGCCGTATGAGCGCATTGGCGGTATGGCCCGTGGCGGCGCGGTGCCCGATCCGCTTCCAGTCGAGGTCGTAGAACATCGGGTCGGCCTTGCCGAACCAGTCCGGCGTGCCTTCCGGATAGAGGTGTCGCACCGGCCCGAACACGCCGTCGGCGGCAAATTCCCGCGCGGCCTCCACAAGGCCCATCAGCCACAGGCTGTCCACCGTCTCGTCGTCGTCGACAAAGGCCAGCCATTCGCCGCGCGCGCCATCCAGGCAGGCATTGCGGGCGATCGAGGCATTGCGGGCACCGACGGGCACGAGCGTCAACGGCAGCCCGATGGCGCATTGCGCGACGATCCTGCCGGCAGCGCCGTCGGGACTGTCGTCGGCGACGACGATTTCGACAGAGTATCCGTCGGGAAGCTGCGCCCGGGCGACGCTTTCGAGCGTCTGGCGCAGCGACGCCCGGCCCATGCTGGCGATCAGCACCGAAATCAGGCCGGGTCGGATTTCGCGGCTCATATCAGCCGCACCACGCGCCGGGGCGGCCGCGCCGGCCGGCCGGCAATCATGGCCATGACCATCATGCTGAACAGGATGGAATTGATGGAATTGCTGTCCAGCCACGAGGATTCGAGCAGGTTGTGAAGGCCGATGAAAGTAAAAAGCGTCGCCAGCATCCAGCCGATGCGCCAATCCGTGTCGGTCACCCGGCTTACCCAGTCGGCGACCAGGACCATCACCGCGCCGAAAAGCGCCAGCGCCATCCAGCCGCCCCACAGCAATAGCTCCAGATAGCCGTTATGGGCCGTGGGCGCCTTTTGCAGGAAGCCCGAGGCGCCGTGAATGGTGGGCGAGGCATCGCCGACTTCGTAGGTCCAGAAGGACCGGAAGCCGAACCCGGTCAACTGTCGGGTCTCGAGCTGCTTCAGAACGAAGTCCCAGACCTCGACGCGTCCGGTGAAGGTGCGCTCGCCGCCCATCGATTGCGAGATGTCGCCGACCGAGAGCCCGGGCACGCCGCCCGAGACGACGAGCACGATCGCCAATCCGGCGGCAACCAGCAGCACGGGAAGGGCGATGCGCAGGTAGTGGCGGGCGAATGTTGCGCCAAGCCCCAGCATCGGCGCCACGAGCGCCAGACCCAGGGAGGTCTTGGAGCCGCTTCGGGCCAGAACGATCAGCCAGCCGGCGACGGCGATCAGGCCGAGCAGGCGGTACCATCCGTTTCTGACAGTCAGCCCGTAGAGCGCGAACAGCAGCCCGATCGCCGCGACACCGCCCAGCTCGTTTTTCTGGATATAGATGCCTTGGTGCCCGATCGGCCCGGCCGGCGTTAAAAGCACCGACGCCAGATTGACCAGCATGGCGGCAAAAAGCACCCAGAAGAGCGGCTGCAGCAGGCGCTCGACGGAATCGACCAGCATGGTGGCAAGACCCATGCCCAAAAGCACCATCGTCAGCACGACGAATTCCTTGAACGACGCGCCGGGCGTGATCGCCCAGCTCGTGCTCAGGCCGATGAAGCCCCAAAGGGCCAGCATCGCCAGCAACGGCAGGCGCTGCACGGCGGGAAGGCGGCTGCGCTCGGCCAGGAACAGCAGCGCCGCAAGTCCGAACAGCGCCGGAAAAGCCAGAATGCTGAGATTCGGCCCGGCCGGGACGATGGCACCGGCCTGATCGAACTCTTCGGCAATATACTGCCGCGCGTAAAGCAGCGGCCAGATCAGCACGGAATAGGCGAGGTACATGGCCGGAATGAGCGAGGCGATGGCCTGCCGGTAGTTCGGCGCCGTCTGCAGCAGCCCGAAGCGCGCGTCCACTGGCGGTGCCCGTCCGGGCAGGATGTCGCTCATGGCGTCAGCTCCCGAGGCACCAGCCGTGCCGGCAAGCGGGTGCAAAAGATCAGTCCGAGATAGCCGAGCCCACACAAAAGCTCGCTGGCGATCAGCACGAACAGCGCGCTGGTCACCGGCAAGGCCGTCAGCATCAGCGCCATGAGCGCCAAAAGGCTGCCGACCGCTCCGGCCATGCCCACCAGCGCCAGTCCGCGGAACTGCTGCCGGGCTTGCAGCAGCGTGCCGAGCGCCACGTTGATGCTGGCGAAAAGCGCTTGCGCCCACCACAAGGCGACGATGCCGCTCATGTCCGGATACTTGTCCTTGAACACCAGGGTTTCGATCAGGGGCCAGAACAGCAAAATCACCAGCCCGTAGATCATGCTCGCCCCCGTCACGGTGACGATGCCGCCCGACAGCACCCCGAAGCCGCTGGCGCCGGGTTCGCGGTGAAAGAGCGCCACCAGTCTGGGGCGCGCCACCCGTCCCCAGGCGCCGGCGATCAGGATGAGCGGCGCCAGAAGCACGCGACCGGCCTGCAGCGTCGCCAGCGCCGCCGGCCCTTTCCAGGCCTGGGTGAAGAACACATATCCGCGTGTCTGCGCCTCGGTTTGCGCGGCGCCCTGCAGCGCCCAGCGGGTTTGGCGCCAGTGCTCGCCATATTCGGACCAATGCCGCCCGAAATGCCGCAAATCCCAATGGAAGTCCTGCCGGCAGGCCAGCATGGCCAAAAGATTGGCAATGGACACGCCGCCGACCACGGCGGTCACCGGATCGGTCGCCAACCACAGGCCACCGATTGCCGGGGCCGCCAAGGCCATTTGCAGCCCGTCGAGCACGAGCGCCCGTTCGACATTGTCCCTTACGATGAACAAGTTGCGCGCATATTCCCGCATCAGCCCGGTGGCGTAGTAGAGCGCCGAAGCCGCGACCAGCCAGGGCCCGGCGGCAAGCAGCGCCGCCAGCGCCAGCCCGGCCAGCGCGGCGACGGTAATTGTCAGGACATTGATCGTGGTCAGCATGGCGAGCTGGCGCGCCTGTTCCGCCGCGTCGCGGCCGGGCAGCAACACGTTGAGCGGGGTGAAGATCAGGGCGTTCTGCGCCGAGGTGGCAAAAATCAGCCCGGAAAACAAGAGGACGAAGTGCCCGAACTGCTCGGGGCTCGCCAAGGCGATGAGCACGATATTGAGACCAAGGCTCATGGCGCTCAGCGCCGCCTGGTCGAGAATGGACAAAACGACCTGTTTCCTCATCGGCGCGGCTCAGAAGGCGTTCTTGTAGGCGCGGAAGGAAAACATCGTCTTGGCCAGGATCTGCAGATCGAGCAGCAGCGACCAGTTCTCGATATAGTGCAGGTCGTGCTCTACCCGCGCCTGCATCTGCTCGAAGGTTCTGGTCTCGCCGCGATGGCCGTGAATCTGGGCCCAGCCGGTCATTCCGGGCCGGACCGAATAGCGCGCCGTGAAGCCGGGCATGGCGGACATGAAGACCGCGTCGAGCGCCGGCGGATGCGGACGCGGACCGATCAGCGCCATGTCGCCGGCCAGAACGTTGAGCAATTGCGGCAATTCGTCGAGATTTGTCCGCCGCAGCATCTGGCCGACGCGGGTGACGCGCGCGTCGTCGCGCTCGGCCTGGCGAAAATCGGCCTGGCTGGCGCTTTGCGTCATGGTGCGGAACTTGAGTATCTGGAAAACGCTCCCGTTCAGCCCGACCCGCGTTTGCCGGTAGAGCACCGGGCCACGGCTGTCGAGCACGATCGCCGCCGCCACCGCGAGCATGAGCGGCAGCAAGAATACCAGCCCGACAAGGGCTGCGACCCATTCGAGCGTCCGCTTGGCCAGCGAGCCAGTGATCAGCTCCGCATGCGCCATGCCGGCGCTGCGCAGATTGGTTCGTGTCGGTCGGGTCTGGTCGATGGTCACGCTGGTTTCGTCCTTGTCACGAAGACGCCGCCGACCTCTGGTCGGCCTGGGCGAACAGGTCGGCTAGGGTCGCATGCATCGCCGTCGGGGCAAGAAATTCGTCGAAGGGCAATCCGCGATTGTCCGGGGATTCACCGCTCACGCGCGTATAGCTCACCGCATCGCCGAGGCTCCAGGTGACGATTCCGGTGAGGCGCTTCTGCTCGAAGGCGACTTCCAGCACCTTGCGCACTTCGTCGGCATTGCGCCGGTCGCGCGTTGCCGTGTCGCCCTTAGGATCTGGACCTTCGCCGACATCCAGCTCGGTGATGGCCAGATCCAGTCCCAGCCCCGCGACATCGTCGAGAAAAGCGCGGTAACGGCTCGCGTCGAAGGTGCGGCCGATCTTCAGATGCGTCTGCAACCCGAGCCCATGCACCGGCACGCCGTCGGCGATCAGCCTCTCGAGCAGCGCCAGCATCGCGGCGCGACGCTTTTCCTGGTCATCCTCCGCATAGCAAAGGTCGTATTCGTTGATATAGAGCCGCGCATCCGGCGCCGCCGCCGCCGCCAGATGGAAGGCGTCGGCGATATAGCCGCGGCCGCGCATGGCAAGGAACGGCGTAACGCGCAATCCGTCGGGCTCCTGCCATTCCGGCTCGATGACCTCGTTGACGACATCCCATTGCGCGATGTCGCCGGCATAGCGTTTGGCCGTCTCGAAGATGAATGGCGCCACCAGCTCGTCCCAGGCGCCGCTGGAACCCAGCACCGCGTCGTCGGCCCAGGGCGGCAACTGGAAGTGCCACAACAGCGTGTGTCCGCGAAGCATTTTGCCGCCGGACTTCGCGGCCGCGACGATGGTATCGACGGAATCATATTCCCGGTGGCCGCGCACCCATTCGATCGCGCCCCACTTGCTTTCCCATTCGGCGACATAGGCGCCGCACTGGTCGGCCAGAAGCGCCGCATAGCCATCCGCGGCCGTCACCTGTTCGCTGGTGATCGCCGCTCCGAAGAATAGACCCTTTTGTTTGGCCAGGTCCCCGAGCCGGGGCAGGGGGGCGGCAAACGCCAGCCCGCCGAGCCGCATGAGGACCGGGGCCGAAAGGGCGCCGGCAATGAAGGCGCGGCGGCTAGTCATTGCCGCCACCGGCCTCTGCAAGCACGCGGCGCGTGCCCATGTCGACAACTTCCCCGCGCCTGCGGCGCGGCGTCGGCAGGACCATGTCGGCATTGGCGGCCGGCAGGGGCAGGCTCGACACCAGGGCGTGGGGCAGGCCGAAATGCGGGCGCTTCCGTGCCAGCGCGTTTTCGAAATAGCTTATGGTCGGCACCAGTCCGTCGCGCAACGCGATCTTGGGCGACCAGGCGAGTTCGGCTTCGGCCCGCGCGATGTCGGGCCGCCTGAGCTTGGGATCGTCGGGCGGCAAGGGCAACTCGATGAGGTCCGAGCGCGATCCGGTCAGCGCGATGACCAGTTCGGCCAGCTCGCGCACGGTGAACTCACCCGGATTGCCGAGATTGACCGGACCCGCGACCGCGCTGTTCATCAGGGCATGCAGACCGCCGACAATGTCGCTGACAAAGCAGAACGACCGCGTCTGCGCGCCATCGCCATAGATGGTGATCGGCTTGTTCTGCAGCGCCTGAACGATGAAATTGGAAACGACGCGCCCGTCGTCGGGCTGCATCTGCGGACCATAGGTATTGAAGATGCGCGCGATGCGCACCTCGACGCCGGCTTCCTTGGCATAGGCGAACAGCAAGGACTCGCCGGCGCGCTTGCCTTCGTCGTAGCAGGAGCGTTCGCCGAACGGATTGACATTGCCGAAATAGCTTTCCTTTTGCGGATGCATCGTCGGATCGCCATAGACCTCGCTGGTCGAGGCCTGGAGCACCCTCGCGCCCGTGCGCACCGCCAGGTCGAGAACATTCATGACCCCCAACAGGGTGGTCTGCATCGTCTTGATCGGGCTGGCCTGATAGGCAGGCGGCGAGGCGGGGCAGGCGAGGTTGTAGATCTCGTCCACCGTGATGTCGAAGGGTTCGACGATGTCGTGCCGGATGAGCTCGAAGCGCGGATGCCGGATATAGGGCAGGTGGTTTTCCGCCGATCCGGTCTGGAAATTGTCGAGCGAAATGACCGAATGGCCTTGCTCAAGCAGAAACCTGCACAGGTGGCTGCCGATGAATCCCGCCCCGCCGGTAACCATTATTCGCTTTGACATGAACGCTGCTTTCTATCGAGACAGGCTGGCGAGCACCCGCCTGCGCAGGCTGGGCCTATCAGCTCTTGATGGGATGTTCGGCTGCGGCCGCGCGGCCGCGACGGCAGGATGGGCCTGCCGGACGCTGGCCGGGGCCGCGTCCGCTTCCGGATCGGCCGACCATACGAGCCGTGGCAGGCCGGGCAGGCGCCAGCGCCGCGTATGGCTTTTCGGCGCGCCCTTGAGCAGGTGCAGCAGCCAGGCCGCGCCGACGCCGACCACCATGCCGAGCGCCAGCGCGATCGCCAGCGACAGCACGAGGCGCGGCTTGGCGGGCTGCGGGTGCGGCATGGCCTGCGAGACGATCCGGGCGTTGCTGGTCGGCAGATCGGTCTGCTCGCGAATCTGGCTGGCGCGGACCGAGAAGGTTTCGAGCAGCGCCTGTCGGCTCTTGGCCTCGCGCTCGAGTTCGCGCAGCGCGATCGAGGCGCTGTTGGCCGACGAACGCCGCGATTCCGCCTCGGAGAGCAGAGTTCGAAGCGACGCCTCGGTCTGCAAGGCCTGCTCGTATTCGCTCTCGATGCGGCTGGCGATGCGGCTGATTTCATCGGCCATGCTGCGCTCGAGCGCCTGGTGTTTCTCCTTGGCGGCGACCAGCTGCGGATGGCGGGCACCATAGATGCCGGCGAGGCCGTCGGCTTCGGCGCGGGCGGCGTCGAGCTGCGGACGTAGCTCGATCATGACGGTGGAATCAAGAATGCTGGAGCCGGCCGTCGATGACAGGGGCGCCGAAAGTAGCCGCTTGGCCTCGTCGAGCTTCGACTTGGCCGCCTGGGTCTGGATGCTCGCCTTGGTGACCTGGTCATTGAGGTCACGCAGCTGCTGCTCGTCAACCTGGATGCCGTCGGCATCCAGAAGCCCGTGCTCGGTGCGATAGTGCTCGACGGCGCGCTGCGCCTCGTCCGACTGCTGGCGCAATTCGCTGAGCCGGCCTTCGAGGGCCTCCGCCGCCTCCTCGTTCGAACTTCGGCTCGCCGACTGGACCTCGACCAGGTAGAGCTCGGCCAGGCCATTGGCGAGGTCGGCGGCCCGGTAGGGCGTCGACGCCGACACGGTGATGCGCATCAGATAGGTGTTGCCGACGCGCTCGACCTCGATCGCGTCGACCAGTTCCTTCATCGCCTCGTCGAAGGGAGACTGGTACTGGTAGCTGGCCGAGTTGGGTCCATAGAGCAGACCCTTGACCAGGCCCGAAAGGAACATGCTCTCGCCGGCGCCGCCGCCGAATTCCGGATCGTTTTCAAGGTTTTCCCTGGCGATCAGGGCAGTGAGCACCGAATGGGACTTGAGGATTTCCACCTGGCTCTCAACGAGGCTGGTATCGGCGCCCAGCGACGACGAGCCCAGACCTCCCGAAACCACGTCGCTGCCGACGAGTGTGCGTTCGCGCGGGTCGAGCAGAATCTCGGCGGTGGATTCGTAGATCGGCTGTGTCGTCCACAAATAGCCGATGCCGAGCACCAGCGCGATCAGCATACATTGCGCGATGAGCCGCCAGCGGCTGCCCAAAACGCTGAACACGGACCTGATGTCAGCGGCAAGACTCGGCTGTTCGGCGTGTTGCTCGACAACTGGAATCGCCTGGTAATACCGCTGTTCGCTGCGCGCTTCCATTTCGGCCTCTCTCGCCCGGCTCGTCGCTGCCGGACTGAAGATATACCATGGCCAAATCCACGCCGTAGTTTATGTTTTACGAATGGTTAATCATATTAAGAATATTTAAAGCATAAATAGCTTTTGATTCAAATTTTACGTTTCCGGCCGCAAATGAGAACCGGAAACTATGCTTACTAGTTCCAGTTTCTATGCGTAATTGCTTCGGGAGTCCGGTCTTTGCCCGCGATCTGCTTCAAAGGAAGCGGGGCGAACGATCTGCTTGATGAGGTTCCAGCAAAAGGCTGGATTGAGCAGCAGATAGCGCTTCCACAGCCGCCCGGGCTCCTGGGTAAGGCGAAACAGCCATTCGAGCCCGCGGTCCTGCATCCATGCCGGCGCCTGGCGCAACAGGCCGGCATGGAAATCGAAGGCGGCGCCGACCGCGATCACCGGACAGCCCAGCGCCTCGGCGTTTTCGAACGCGAACACTTCCTGGCGCGGACATCCAAGGCCGACAAAGACGATCCCCGGTCGGGTGGCGCGAATTTCCGCGAGGATCGCGCGGTTTTCCTCGTCGCTGACCATCCGGAACCGCGACGCCGAACGGCCGGCGACGATCAGTGCCGGATAGCGGCGCCGCAGATTGGTCTCGAGCGGATCGAGCACCTCGTCGCGGCTGCCGTAAAGATAGATCGGCACGCCGGCCTCGGCGGAAGCGGCGCAGACGCGTTGCATCAGTTCGGGGCCATAGACCCGCTGCCCGAGCTTTTCGCCATGGAGCCAATCGAGGGCCCAGCGCAATGGCTGCCCGTCCGGCACGATCAGCCCGAACTGGTTGAGCCGATAGCGGTGAAAGCGGTCGAAGACGCCGGTCATCGCGCCATGCACGGCGAGCGCCGACACCATGAGCGGCCGTCCGGCCGTTGCGGCGTCGAGGATGCGCGCCACCGCACCGGCATAGTCGATCACATCGACGCCGATGCCCAGCACATTGCGCTTGCCGCGATCGATCATCAGCTTGCCTTGAGCCAGCGCGGCCGGCCGTTTTCGTGCATTTCCTCGAGAATATCGCGAATGCCGAACCGCAGTTCGAAACCGGGATAGTCGGCCTGGAACCGCGAGATGTCGGAAATCCACCAGGTATGGTCGCCGATCCGGTTGGTCTCGCTATAGGTCCAGTCCAGTTTGTTGCCGGTGATCTGCTGGCACATGTCGATGGCTTCGAGCATGGAGCAGTTCGAGAAGCGCGACCCGCCGATATTGTAGACCGCGCCTTGCCGGGGCGCCTCAAAGAACCGCCAGATGGCATTGACCAGATCGGAGGAATGGATGTTGTCGCGCACCTGCTTGCCCTTGTAGCCGAACACCGTATAGGGCTTGCCGGTGGCGGTGCACTGCATCAGATAGGCGAGAAATCCGTGCAGTTCGGCGCCGGAATGACCGGAACCGGTGAGGCAGCCGCCGCGGAACACCACGGTGTTCATGCCGAAATAGCGGCCGTATTCCTGAACCATGACGTCGGCCGCTACCTTGGAGGCGCCGAACACCGAATGGGTCGACTGGTCGATCCGCAGATTTTCGTCGATCCCCCTGGCGAAATAGGCGTGGCTCTCATCGATTTCCCAGCGCCTGTCCTTTTCGACCAGCGGCAATTCGTTGGGCGCGTCGCCATAGACCTTGTTGGTCGACAGGAAGGCGAACGCGGCGCCCGGGGCGTGCTGGCGCACCGCCTCGAGCAGGTAGAGCGTGCCCTGCGCGTTGACCGCGAAATCGGTCAGCGGCTCGTTGGCGGCCCAGTCGTGCGAGGGCTGCGCCGCCGCATGCAGCACGTAATCGAGATCGCTGCTCAGCTCGGCCACCAATCGGGCCATGGCCTCCTGATCGCGGATGTCGAGGTTGACGTGGCGATAATTGGCGAAGTCGCGCTCCAGTTCGCGCACCCGCCACTCGGTCGAGGCGGCGGGTCCGAAAAAATAGCTGCGCATGAAATTGTCGACGCCGACGACGTCGAGCCCTAAGCGCGCGAAAAAGCTGGCGGCCTCAGAACCGATGAGTCCGCCGGCGCCGGTGATCAGGATTGTGGCCACAATGGTCTCCGCGATGGTCGAAAAACGGACCTGCCTGACGGGCAGATGCTTCGCGTTTCCTTGTATTCCCATCCGGCAACAGCCGCTCGCCACACTTGGCCATTTGCTTAAGATTCACCGTTAACCCGATCGATTTTCAGCGTTCTTGATGAAAATGCCGGCAAACACGCGGCGAGGCGCGGAACGGGCGAACCCAGGCGTTTGCTCTGGCCGTCATCCGGCGCCGCGCCATGCCGAAAGGTCCGGCCGGCCTGTGCCTGCCGCCAGCGCCTATCCGCCCGTTCGGGCGAGGGGGTGGACGATCTCGGCGCGTTCCTGCTCGGCGACCGCCATCATCAGCGGCCCGACGGCCTTTGGGTCGTTGGAAACGACGGGCTCGGTCGTGTAGTAATGCGCCGAACCGTCGCGCTTCTTGCCGAAGAACCCGCCGAGGCCGGCGACTTCGCAAGCATTGTCGATGCGCCAGATGCCCTCGGGCCGGCTGACGTGATGGCGCCGAAGCGCCGCGACCGCCGCGTCGCCGTCGGCGGCAAGCGGCGCCAGCGCCGCGATCAGTCTGGCGCTCTTCAAAAGGAAATAGGCGAACATCGCGGATGCCGAGGTCTCCTCGTAATTGCCCTCGAGATCGGGCCGGTCCATGACCTGCAGCCACAACCCGTTCGCGGTGCGCCGCGCCAGCACGGCTTCGGCCAGCGCGATGATGCGGGCCTTGAGGTCGGCGCGGGCGGCATGGTCGCCGGGCAAAAGCTCGTAGGCGTCGATCATGGCCATGGACAGCCAGCCGTTGGCACGGCCCCAGAAGCTGGCCGACAGGCCGGTCTGCGGATCGCACCAATCCGCCCGGCGCGACTGATCGTAGCCGTGAAAATGAAGCCCGGTGACTTTATCCCGCATCAGCGACACGGCGCGCAGAATCTGGCCGGCGGCATCGTCGACGAGATCGCCGCGACCGCGCAACAGCCCGTATTCGATCTGGAAGGGCAGGCCCATATAGAGGCCGTCGAGCCAGACCTGGTCGGGATAGATTTTCTTGTGCCAGTAGTTGCCGCTCGCCGTGCGCGGGTGCCTTTCGAGCTGGCTGGCCAGAAGGTCGAGCGCCCTGTCGAAGCGGTCGCCGGCGCTTTGCCTCAGGGCGAACAGCACCCGTCCGCTCAGGATGTGGTCGATATTGTATTCTTCCGGCGCATAGCCCTTGATCGTGCCGTCCTCGCGCAGCTGCGTCGCGATCAGGCGGCAAAGGTGGTCGAACCAGTGCGCATCGCCCGTGGCGCGGCTGAGTTCGAGCAGGCCGCGATAGATACAGCCGTCCTCGTAGCACCAGCCGCCGTCGCGCTTGGCGAAATCGTACGACGCTGCGTACTGGTCGAAGAATTCCGCGAGCATAGTGCCCCCTGTGCGGGCGCCGCCAGCGTGGAGCCCGCAATTGCGTATCCTGTGGGTGAAAGTTACATCGCGGCGGGCTCGGGAAAGCCCGCCGCGATGCCGAGACGCCTAGAGTTCGGCGAGCCGGCCGTTGATGCCGTCGATGATGATCTCGGCGGCTTCCATGGCGGACAACTGGCCGTAGGCGAATTCTTCGAGGGTCGACTGGAAGGTATCACGCACCTGCGGATCCTCGTTGTATGGCGACACGGTCGGGCCGGATCCGGCCATGACGATGTCGTTGGCAGCCTTCAGCGTCGGATCGATCTTGCCGAGCTTTTCGAGTTCGGCGAGCGCCGCCTTGCTTGAGGGCAGGCCACGCTGGTCGCTCATTGCCGCGATGCCTTCGGGCTCGTTGAGCAGGCAATTGAGCACCTGCGCGGCGGCCTGCGGATCCTTCGAGCGCTTGGAGATGGCGAAGGTCATGGATGGCTTGCGATAGACGCCCTCGGTCACGGCCCCGTCGATGGTCAGGATGCCGACCGGGACGAGATGACCGACGGTGATCGGGTCGGCATATTTCGAATAGGTCGAATCCCATTGGTAGGAACCGGCGAGATGGCCGTCGGCCCATTCCGGCATTTCCCAGAGATTGTCGGTACCGGAGGCCGCCGCGCCCTCCCAGGAGCGGATCGTGCCGGTGTCGACGAGGTTCTGGTAGAACGCGATGCCCTTGGCCAATTCCTCGGCAGTCCAGGCAACCGTGTTGGTCGCCGGATCGACGAGATCCTTGCCGGTCGCCTGGGTGGTGACCATCGAGACGAGCAGGACGACGTCGAGGGTGGTGGCGTCGAACGGATAGGCCTCGTCGCCGAGCTTTTCCTTGAACGCCGGAGTGGCGGCGAGCAGTTCGCCCCAGGTCGTCGGCACGGCGACCCCGGCCGCCTCGTACGACCCTTCGTTGAACATGAATACGCGGCCCGTGGTCGAGACCGGCAGGCCGTTAAGGACCCCCTTCATCGAGCCGGAGGCGAGCTGTTCTTCCGTCCAGTTGCTGAGGTCGATGATGTCGGAAAGGGCCCCCAGATCGGCCAGCCCGTCACCGTTCTTGGAGAACAGCGGCAGCCACGGCCAGTTGACCTGCATGATGTCGGCTTCGGTGCCGCCGGCAAGCTGGGTGGTCAGCTTTTCGAGATGGCCGTTGAAGCCGGTGAATTCGGGCGAGATAGTGTGACCATATTTGTCACCGCAAATCTTGAGCGCTTCCTGGGTGGCGATGTGGCGGGAATCGCCACCCCACCAGGACATGCGCAGTTCGGCGGCTTGGGTGCTGACGCCGGTGCTGAGTGCGACGGCCAGAGTGGCCAATAGTGTAGCTGTCTTTTTCATCGTAATCCTCCCTTTTGAATTGATGAGTGTGACGGCCTAGGAACCGAGGGAAATGTTCTTGCCGGAGACGGGATCGAACAGGTGCAGGGCATCCTGCGCGACGGTGAAGTGCATGGCGCCTTCCGACGCCTTGGCGCGGTCGAAGCCGGCGCTTTGGGTCACCACGATGAACGCATTGTCCGCGATGACGACGTGCAGGTAGATCTCGTGGCCCATGAACTCCACATGGGAGACGCGGCCCTCGAGCGTATTGCTGGCGCCGGCGGCAGCGGGCGCGATGTGCTGGGGACGGATGCCGGCCGTGACCTCGCCGGCATCCCCCAAGGTCAGGCGGGCCATGACCGACGGATCGAGCGCCATGCGCTGCTTGCCGATCTCGAGGCTGGCGCCGGAGGCACCCTTGTGCAGCCTCGCCGAAAACAGGTTCATTTCCGGGGTGCCGATGAAGCCGGCGACGAAGGTGTTCTCCGGACGATCGTAAAGCGTCACCGGATCGGCGACCTGCATGATGCGGCCGTCCTTCATCACGCAGATGCGGTCGCCCATGGTCATGGCCTCGACCTGGTCGTGCGTCACGTAAACGACCGTCGAACTGAGGCCTTCCTGCTTCAGCTGCTTGTGCAGCGAGGTGAGGCGCACCCGCATCGCCGCCCTGAGCTTGGCGTCGAGATTGCTGAGCGGCTCGTCGAAAAGGAACACTTCGGGCTTCTTGATGATGGCGCGGCCGACGGCGACGCGCTGGGCCTGGCCGCCCGAAAGCTGCTTGGGCAGGCGGTCGAGCAATTCCTCGATTTCGAGCAGCCTCGAGACATGGCCGATGCCGCTCTCGATCTCGGCCCGGGGCCGGCGCTGCAACCGCATGCCGAAGGAAAGGTTCTTGAATACTTTCATGTGCGGGTAGAGCGCGTAGTTCTGAAACACCATGGCGATGCCGCGCTTGCCTGGCACCAGATTGTTGACCACGCGCTCGCCGATGCTGATCTCGCCGGCGGTGATGGTTTCGAGCCCGGCGATCATCCGCAAGAGGGTCGACTTGGCGCAGCCCGACGGCCCGACCAGCACCATGAACTCGCCGTCCTTCACATCGAGCGAGATGCCGTGAACGGCCTTGAACTTGTTGCCGTAGACCTTCTCGACGTTCCTGATTTGCAGCCCAGCCATTTCTCAGCCTTTCACCCCGCCCGAGGAGATGCCTTCGATGAACTGCTTCTGGGCGAGGAAGAAGATGATGAGCGAAGGCGCGAGTGCCAGCACCGACATCGCCAGAATCCGGTTCCAGTCGAAGGCTTCGGTCGTGTCGATGCTGAGCTTCAAAGCCAGCGAGATCGGATACTTGTCGACCGAGGAGATGTAGATCAGCGGCCCGAGGAAATCGTTCATGGTCCACATGATCTGGAACAGGCACACCGACACGATGGCCGGGGCAAGAAGCGGCACGACGATGAAGATCAGCACCTGCAGCGTATTGGCGCCGTCGACCCGGGCTGCTTCCTCCATGTCGCGCGGAATGGCTCTGAGGAACTGGATCAGCATGAACACGAAGAAGGCGTCGCCCGCGAGCGCCGAGGGCACCCAGAGCGGCAGGAAGCTGTCGAGCCAGCCGAGGTCGCGGAACAGAAGGTATTGCGGAATGCGCGTCACCACGTTCGGCAGCAAGAGAATAGCGATGACCGTCGCGAAGAACAGTTTCTTGAACGGGAACTCGAAGCGCGCGAATCCGTAGGCCACCGCGGTCGCCGAGATGGCGGTGCCAACGGTCTTGGGCAGGATGATCAGGAAGGTGTTCCAGAAAAAGGTCGCGAAGGTATAGGGCGTCGAGGTCTTCCAGCCGTTGATGTAGCCGTTGAGCGTCGGTTCCTTGGGGATGAATCCGGGATCGGCGAAGATTTCGGCATTGGTCTTGAACGACGCGCCGATCAGCCAGATCAGCGGATAGAGCATGACCAGCCCGACGCCGGCCAGGATCAGGTAGCGGACCGCCGCGGAGATGCGCTGCAGGCGCCGCGTCATGCGGTTGGTGCGTTCGGTCTCGAGGGCGATGGCGGAAAGAGCGGTGGTTGTCATGATCTCAGCTCCGCTTGTCGCCGGCGTAGTAGACCCAGCGTCGCGACGACCAGAAGGCGACAAGGGTCAGGACCATGATGATGAAGAACATCACCCAAGCGATGGCCGAGGCGTAGCCCATGTCGAACTTCTTGAAGGCCTCGTCATAGATGTAGAGCGGCAACAAGTAGGTCGACTTGAGCGGCGAGCCGGTGCCGTTGGTGATGATGTAGGGCCCGTTGAATTCCTGGAACGCCTGCACCGTCTGCATGATCAGGTTGAAAAAGATCACCGGCGTGATCAGCGGCAGGGTGATCGAGCGGAAGGTCTGCCACTTGTTGGCGCCATCGATCGCCGCGGATTCGTACAAGGACTTGTCGACCGATTGCAGCGCGGCAAGGAAGATGATCATCGCCGAACCGAACTGCCACACGCGCAGCAGCGTGATGATGAACAGCGCGTAGTTGGGATCGCCGAACCAGTTGATCGGGTCCATGCCGAAAAAGCCGAGCGCCATGTTGACGACGCCGGCCTTGGCGAAGATGTAGCGCCACAGCACCGCGACGGCTACCGACCCGCCGAGGATCGAGGGCACGTAATAGGCGGTGCGGAAAAAGTTGATCATCTTGAGGCGGTAATTGAGGATGACCGCGATGAACAGGGCGAAGACCAGCTTCAGCGGCACCGTGGTGAATACGTAGACCAGCGTCACCGACAGCGATTTGCGGAAAGTGCGATCGCTGGTGAACAGCTCCAGATAATTGTCGAGCCCGACCCAGACCGGCGCGGTCATCAGAGGGTAATCGGTGAAGCTGAGATAGAACGAGTAGACGAACGGAATGGCCGTGAACACCAGCAACCCGATGACATAGGGGCTGATATAGAGCAGTCCGAGGAATTTGCTGTCTCCGCCCATTTGCCTTCCTTGCAGCGCGCCTCAACCTTTGGCCGGCATGCCGCCGTTCACCTCGGTGGACCCGTTCCGGCACTTTCCGAAATGTACGAACATCGATAACGTCATGGTATATTCGATATTGTACATGGAACGGGCGACGCGACTTCCCTTTCGGCCTGAACGATGTCGGCCGATCGGTCGTCTTCCTGTCGATTTCCTCCAAAAGCGCGGGTTTGACCCGTTCTGCTTTGCTTATTAGGCTAGTAAGCCACAGGTTTTCCAGTGGCGGAATAAACGGTTTGGGTGAAAAACATGGACAAAAACGTAGCCATCGGTTTGTACGGCATCCCGGCCGACGCCCTGCATCTCGTGATGACCCGCTCCACCATCCGCATGCACCACGACGTCAACTGGCGGGTGGAGAAATCCGTTGATCAGCATGACCTTGTCGTCTGCTTGACCGGGCGCGGCGAATACGTGCTCAACGGCCAGCGCGTGTCGTTGAGCCCGGGCGAGGGCATGCTGATCCCTGCCGGTAGCCATTTCCGCGGCTGGCGCGCCACCGGGGGCCTTTACACCGGTATCGCCCAGCATTTCCGACTCGACCTGTTCAACGAGGTCGACCTCCTGTCGCAGATGGAACTGCACATAACAGCCCGGTTCCGGCGCTGGGAGATGATGGAACCGGTCGTCCAGTATTATCGGTCCATCGCCCCGCAGACGACGACCAATCTCATCCAGCAGCACATGTTCATGTTCATCCTGCTCGAATTCCTCGACGCCGCCTTCGTGCGCTGGCGCGAGCAGGCGCTGATCAACACCGCCGGCTCGGATGCGCTGTCGCTGCACATCATGCTGATGGCCGCCGACATTTCGCGCGATCCGATGAATGAGCAGGTAGTCGAGCAGAGCCTTGAACGCCGACCCTACAACCCGGACTATCTCACGCGCGCCTTCCGCGACAAGATCGGCCATACCCCGCGCCGCTTCCGCGAATTGAAGCGCATGGAATACGCCATGAGCCTTTTGGCGACCGGTCATTCGGTCAAGCAGACGGCCGCCCGGACCGGCTATGCCGATCCCTTGTACTTCTCGCGCCAGTTCCGAAAGCTGAGCGGCACCAGCCCCTCGGCCTATCGCCTGTCGCGCCGGCACATTGTCGAGGGCGAGGCCAACGCCGACCATCCCGACCACACCCGCGGCACCTATACCAGCAAGATTACGGAAGAGGCGAGATGACGGACAAAGCGCGGCTTCCCGTCGTCTTTGTCGACGCGGATGCCTGTCCGGTGAGGTCGGAAGTCGTCAGAATCTCCGGGCGCGCCGGCCTGGTCGCGACCTTTGTCGCCAACGGCGGATTGCGACCGTCTCGCGATCCGCTGGTGCGCAATGTCGTCGTCCCGCAAGGGGCCGACGCGGCGGACGACTGGATCGTGGAAAACCTCACTCCGGGGGACATCGTCGTCACCGCCGACATTCCCCTGGCGCATCGCGCCGTTTCAAGGGGCGCGGCTGTGCTCGGCCCGACGGGCAGGGCGCTGACGACCGATTCCATCGGCATGGCGCTGGCCATGCGCGACCTGAAACAGGATCTGCGCGAAGCCGGCGCCATCGCCGGCTACAATCCCGGATTCAGCCAGAAGGACCGGCTGTACTTCACCAACGCGCTGGCCAACGCCGTCCAGGCGGCGCTGAAGAAGGGGCGGGGGTGAGGGGGCGAACTGCCTGTGCCAGTCGGCTGTGCATTCCGGGCGCAAGGTGCGAGCCGCTTCGCCGGCCGAGTACTATCCGCGGGATGACGGCAATCTGGTAATCGATAGGCATGCCAACATCGCTCACTCGATCAGACTGGCTATTTCGTCAACAATTTCGTGGGTGGCCCATGCCAGGTTCTCCGTTCCTATCGTCGGCGTGCCGCTTGCCTCCGCCTTCGCCTGAATATGAGCCTGGATAGCACGGATGTTCTCGATGTCGGCAAGATGTCGCCCGCCCTGTCGAAGAGGTTCGGAAACTGCGCGATGCGCCAGTTTTGCAGAATGCGCATCCGCATTGCGTTCAACGATCACACGTTCAACCACGATCGGGCGGGCCGAGTGCGAAGCCAAAGCGGCGCGTATCTTTCCCGGATGAAGGTGAACGCCTTCAACAATCGCCGACCTGTTTTCGGTGGCAAGCCTCTTTGACACGGCCGCAGTTGCATTTGCTACAGCCGTCGCCTGCCTTTCGAATTCGGCAAACGGTTCTGGACTATCCAAATCCACCAGTTCGAAAGTTGAACGATGCAGCTCAGGCATGACATCGGCCGATATGATCGTGCGCAGAACGTCGCGGATCGCATCGCTCGTTATTACGCTTGTCATGCCGAAGCGGACCGCCATTCGCGTCGCGACCGTGCTCTTGCCGGTCCCCGGAGCACCGGAGAACACAACCACGATCGGTCGGCCCGATCTTTTTGCCCTGCGCCAGATGAGCCAGCGTTCCGCCACGCCGTTGGGCTCTTCATCCAGAAGAATTTCATGGATCATGCGAACCAGCTGCTCCGCGCTGATATTCGCGGTAGGCAAAGTCAGCAATTGTGCCTGGACCGCGCTTGCAAGCCGATAGGCCTCCTCCGTAGCGATGCCCGTGCAAAGCAGACTGGTTGCCAAAATGCCTCTCGAAAACGGCAGTTGATCGCCCAATCGGTTCAGGATCGTGATCCGATTGTCGGTTGTGAGGAGGTCCATCACCATTGCAGTCGCCCCGCTTCAGACACCGAACCGGCTCGCCGACGGTCCTTCAGGCATATTCGCCACACAAAAGGCTTACTTAGTGCGTTTCGACGGATTTGGTAGGGTCCGATTGGTCGAGAGTGTTTTCTCCGATCCGTGCCGGCGACATATTGCGGAGCAATCAATCCAGTCGCAGACGAGCTTGCTTGGTCCGAGCCGCGATATGGGGAGCCCATCCTATGGAGCGGCGGCTCCTGGGCGACCGCCCAGCCATCTACGATGACTGTGTCCAAGCGCCAATCGCAGCCAGCAGCCCCCGATAGCTCTGGCGGCTATTGCCGCCGAAACTAGCCCACTACCGCATGTGGCCGTAAATGCTCTCGGCCCTGAGGCCATCGTCGATATGGAAGCGGTGGTTGGCCGGCGGATGCGCGCGCTGCTCGCAATCCATGCGCGGGCAGATGCGGCAGGAAACCCCGACCGGCACCCCCAGCGCCTCGTTGCTGAGGTCGACCCCGTCCGCATAGACCATCTGCCGGGCGAAGGCGATGTCGCAGCCGAGCCCGATCGACATGTGGCGCCGGACCGAGGCGTAACGGTGCCCTCCCTTTTCGAAGGCGCGGGCGATGCAGAAGAACGTATCGCCATTGGGCATGCGCGACACCTGGACGTTGATCTGTCCGGGTTGCAGGAAGGCGGCATGGACGTTCCAGCGCGGGCAGGCGCCGGCATGGCGCGGAATGTGGATGCCTGAAAGCGAGAAGCGCTTGGAGATGTTGCCGGCAATGTCGGTGCGAATGAGATGCAGCGGAATCCCCTGGGACCCGGGACGCTGTAGCGTCGTCATGCGGTGGCAGACCTGTTCGAAGCTCGCCGAAAAGCGCCGCATCAGCCGCTCGATATCGTAGCGCGTCTCGCGACAGGCCTTGAGGAAGGGCTGGTAGGGCATGATCAGCGCCGCGGCGAAATAGGAGGCCATGACATTGCGGGCGAGGGCGGGGGCGTCGCTGTCTTCGGTGAACCGCACATTGACGATACCGTTGATCGCGGTATCGGCCACCATGTGGGCGATGTGATGCGCCACGGCGAACAGGGCGCTTTCGGCCGATAGTAGGTCCGAGACTTCCAGCATGCGGCCGTGTTCGCCGAGCCTGAGGGCGACGCCGTGCGGCAGCGAGACATAGCGCCATTCCATGCCGAATACGTTCAAAAGCCAGGTGCGGAAGCCGATTTCGAACACCTCCGAGGAATTGTCGATATCGTGACGGACCCGTTCGGCCTCGGCCTCGATCTCGGGAAAATGATTGGCGTGTTCCTGCAGGAAATCGGAAATGGCGTCGGTGGCGCGGTGAAAGACCCGTTCGGCCGTCTCGGTGTTCATGCCGACCTGGCCGCGCTCGCGATAGTCGCGATACCGGTCGAACAGGCGGAGCACGGTGCGCGCCACCGCCGGATTGGTGCGGGCGAATTCGCGGATGTCCTGATTGGTCAGGTCTTCGTCGGCAAAGGCCTCGTCGCCGAAAACCTCCATCAGATCGCCGGCCAGGCGCGCGTCGTCGCTCTCGGCCAGTTCGCCGGCCTCGATGCCGAAATAGCCGGCGATGGTCAGGAGCAGCGACACGTTGACGTTGCGCCGGTTGTGTTCGATCAGGTTGAGATAGCTCGGCGAAATCCCGAGCGCCGCGGCAAGGTCCGCCTGGGTGATGTGGCGCTGGCGCCTCAGGCGGCGGATCTTGCCGCCGATCTTGAGTTGCTCGCCCTCCCGCATGTTACCCTCCCTCCGTCGATTTTCAGGCTTTACAGCTTTTCATCATGGTCTTTACACGGCTTTACAGCTTTACAAGCCATTCGAACGAATAATCTTGCCATTCCGGCGTGAATGTCAAATCTTTACATGACGCATTTTGCATGGAGGGAAAAATGCTCGACCAACACCAGATGACCAACGAGCAGGGCCGGAAGTTGGACGAATACGTCACCATCATCGGCCCGAGCATGCACGAAGTCATGCGCCAGTTCCACGATCAGGGCCTGGACGCCAAGGGCTTCGCGATCACCGGCCGCATCGACCGCCACCGCTTCGAAATGGCCGATGCCGACGGCGTGCATCATCTGTTCGGCGGCGAGCCGATGCTGGCGGCGACCTTCATGCGCCGCGTCGCCGCCTGACGCCAAGGCGTGCGGAGCGAGGCGCGGGCAGACCGGAGACCGGTTCCGCCCAAAAAGTGCCGCTCCCACGGACTGACCGCCCGCCACTCACCGTTTCCTTTGATTTTCCCGCTTCGGGACCCGCTTTCGTCGGGTTCCGGAGAGCGTCACCCCTTTTTCGAATTGGAGATCGACATGCTCGACCGCAACGCCACCCGCTACGGTTTCGCCGCGCCCGACTGGGCGCCCGACCGCTGGAAAAACATCGCCCGCACCTTCACGCAAGAGGACGTCGCCCGCCTTTCCGGGTCGCTGCCCATCCGCCATACCCTGGCCGAGACCGGCGCCAGAAAGCTCTGGGAACTGCTGCATACCGAGGATTTCGTGCCGACCCTCGGCACTTTCACCGGCAACCAGGCGGTGCAGCAGGTCAAGGCTGGCCTCAAGGCCATCTACCTTTCCGGCTGGCAGGTTGCGGCCGACGCCAATTCCTCGGGCAACATGTATCCGGACCAGTCGCTCTATCCGGTCGACAGCGTGCCCGCCGTCGTCAGGCGCATCAACAAGGCGCTGCAGCGCGCCGACCAGATCCAGCACATGGAAAAGGCCGACGGCCTTGAAACGACCGACATCGATTTTTTCGTGCCGATCGTCGCCGATGCCGAAGCCGGCTTCGGCGGCGCGCTCAACGTTTTCGAACTGATGAAGGCGATGATCGAGGCCGGTGCCGCCGCCGTGCATTTCGAGGACCAGCTCGCCTCGGAAAAAAAGTGCGGGCATCTGGGCGGCAAGGTGCTTGTCCCGACCGCCCAGCAGATCAAGACGCTCAACGCGGCGCGCCTCGCCGCCGACGTCATGGGGGTGCCGACCCTGATCATGGCGCGCACCGATGCCGAGGCGGCAACGCTGATCACCTCGGATGTCGACGAATACGACGCGCCCTTCATCACCGGCGAGCGCACCGAGGAGGGCTTCTATCACGTCAGGAACGGCTTTGATCAGGCCATTTCCAGGGGCCTGGCCTATGCGCCCTACGCCGATCTCATCTGGTGCGAGACCTCAACGCCCTCGCTCGAGGACGCCAGGCGCTTCGCCGAGGGCATCCGCAAGCACTATCCCGACCAGATGCTCGCCTACAATTGCTCGCCTTCGTTCAACTGGGCCAAGCACATGGGTGAAAACGAGATGGCCGCCTTCCAGCGCGAACTGGGCGCGATGGGCTATAAATACCAGTTCATCACGCTGGCTGGCTTCCACAACCTTTCCCTTTCAACCTTCAACCTCGCCCGCGCCTACAAAAATGAAGGCATGAAGGCCTATTCGCAGCTCATCCAGCAGGCCGAATTCGCCGCCGAACCGCAGGGCTTTTCGGCGACGCGCCACCAGCGCGAGGTCGGCACCTCCTATTTCGACGCCGTCTCGATGGCGGTCAGCCAGGGCAGGTCCTCGACCACGGCCATGGCGCATTCGACGGAGGCCGCGCAGTTCTAGCCCTGTCCGATCCCCGCACCCGGGCGCCGCCAAAGCGGTGTCCGGGCGTCGCTCCTTGCGGGCCCTGAGCCGGAATGGCGGGTTCGGGCGACGCAAGGCTTCGCGCCCGCCTCCATCGTCTCTTCTCACCGGGGGGTGAGAGCGGGGTCGTCCCTGTGGCGGCCCCGCACTTTTATGCGCCTGTGGCCCCCCGCGCGACCGCGATGCCGCAACCCGTGCCAACAACAGACTTGTCACGCCTCCGCGAACCCGCTAAACGGCCCGGAAACCTCAACCCTAGGGACTGATTGAGCGAAGATGGCGAAGGAAAAGTTTGCGCGGACCAAGCCGCACTGCAACATTGGGACGATTGGCCATGTTGATCATGGCAAGACGACACTGACGGCGGCGATCACCAAGGTTCTGGCCGAGTCGGGCGGGGCCAAGTTCACGGCGTATGACCAGATCGACGCGGCGCCGGAGGAGAAGGCGCGCGGCATCACGATCAACACGGCGCATGTGGAATACCAGACCGCCAAGCGCCATTATGCCCATGTCGACTGTCCCGGCCATGCTGATTATGTGAAGAACATGATCACGGGCGCGGCGCAGATGGACGGTGCCATTCTGGTTGTTTCGGCGGCGGACGGTCCGATGCCGCAGACGCGCGAGCACATTCTTTTGGCGCGCCAGGTCGGTGTTCCGGCGATTGTGGTTTACATGAACAAGGTCGACCAGGTCGATGACGAGGAGCTTTTGGAGCTTGTCGAGCTTGAGGTGCGCGAGCTTTTGAGTTCGTACGAGTTCCCGGGCGACGACATTCCGATTGTCAAGGGTTCGGCGCTGGTGGCGCTCGAGGATGGCGACAAGAAGATGGGCCACGATTCCATCCTTGAGCTGATGGATGCGGTGGACGCCTATATTCCGCAGCCGGCGCGTCCGATCGACAAGCCGTTCCTGATGCCGATCGAGGACGTGTTCTCGATCTCGGGCCGCGGCACGGTGGTGACCGGCCGCATCGAGCGCGGCGTGGTCAAGGTCGGCGAGGAAGTCGAGATCGTCGGCATCAAGCCGACCAAGAAGACGGTGGTGACCGGGGTCGAGATGTTCAGGAAGCTTCTGGACCAGGGCGAGGCCGGCGACAATATCGGCGCGCTGGTGCGCGGCATCGACCGCGACCAGGTCGAGCGCGGCCAGGTTCTTTGCAAGCCCGGTTCGGTGACCCCGCATACAAGGTTCGAGGCCTCGGCCTATATCCTGACCAAGGAAGAGGGCGGCCGCCACACCCCGTTCTTCGGCAATTACCGGCCGCAGTTCTATTTCCGCACCACCGACGTGACCGGCGTCGTCACCCTTCCCGAGGGCACCGAAATGGTCATGCCGGGCGACAATATCGAACTCAACGTCCAGCTGATCGTGCCGATCGCCATGGAGGAAAAGCTCCGCTTCGCCATCCGCGAGGGCGGCCGTACCGTCGGATCCGGCGTCGTCTCCAAAATCATCGAATAACAGGCAATCCCGCGGCGCGCGG
>JAHJQZ010000039.1 GCA_018818925.1 Alphaproteobacteria bacterium | reverse complement strand
GGGCTTTCCGGAAAGCTACGATCGCGCGCACTTCATCTCCTTCCTGTCGGCGGTCAAGTCCGGCCGGCCGCGCGTCAAGGCGCCGGTCTATTCGCATCTCATCTACGACGTGATCCCCGACAAATACGTCGTCGTCGACCAGCCCGACATCTTGATCGTCGAAGGATTGAACATCCTGCAGCCCGGCGAACTGCCCAGCACCGGCAAGCCGATCCTGTTCGCCTCCGATTTTCTCGATTTCTCGATCTACATCCATGCCGAGGAAGCCTATCTTCGCAAATGGTTTGTCGAGCGCATTCTCAGCCTTCGAGACACCGCCTTCCGCGATCCGGACTCCTTCTTCCACCAGTTCTCCCGGCTTTCCGAACTGGAGACCATCGACATGGCCATCGACGTCTGGGACAGCATCAACCGGCCCAATCTGGTCGACAACGTCCTGCCGACGCGCGGCCGCGCCGATCTGGTCCTCACCAAGGCCGAGGACCACACCATCGAGACGGTGCAGCTCAAAAAGCTTTAGGGACCGGAAGCGCCAATTCCGCGAGCGATGGGGATCGCGGCCTCAGGCCAGCCCGCGCTGCCGCGCCAGTTCCGCCAGATCGCTTTGCGGTCGCGCCCCGACATGGGAAATGATTTCCGAGGCCGCCATGGTGCCGAGCTGCAAGGCCCGTTCGGACTCCATGCCCCGCGCCAGACCGAGCAGGAAGCCGGAGGCGAACAGGTCGCCAGCGCCGGTCACGTCGGCCACCTGCTCGACCGGATAGGCCGGCACGGTGTAGATTTCACCGTCGCGCACCGCCATGGCGCCCTTGGGGCCCATCGTTACCGCCGCCACCCGGCAGTCCGAACCGATCTGCCTGACGGCAGCCGCGACGTCGTCGGTGCCATAAAGCGATTTCAGCTCCTCGAGATTGGCGAAGACATAGTCGACGGTGCGCGAGCGCATCAGGTCGAGGAACTCGCCGCGATAGCGGTTGACGCAAAACGGATCGGAAAGGGTGATTGCCGCGGCCCGTCCGTGCTTGTGGGCGATTTCGGCCGCCTTGACGAAGGCGCGCTTGGCCTCCGGGGGATCCCACAGATAGCCCTCCATGAAGGTGATCAGGGCGGCCCCGATCTCGTCTTCGTAGATGTCGTTCTCGGTCAGGTCGTGGCAGGCGCCCAGATAGGTGTTCATGGTGCGCTCGCCATCGGGCGTGATCAGGATCATCGAGCGTCCGGAGCCGGCGCCGTTCTCGAGCCAGGCCGTTGTATAGCTGACGCCGGCCGCCTGCAGGTCCTTTGTGTAGAAGCGCCCGATATCGTCATCGGCGACCTTGCCGACAAAGGCGGCGCGGCCGCCGAGCGAGGTCACGCCCGCCGCTGTGTTGGCGGCGCTGCCGCCGGAAATCTGCCGCTTGGACGCGGGCATCAGATCATAGAGGTAATCAGCGCGTTCGCCTTCGATCAGATGCATGAT
Organism: Alphaproteobacteria bacterium; assembly: GCA_018818925.1. Classification (GTDB taxonomy): domain Bacteria; phylum Pseudomonadota; class Alphaproteobacteria; order Rhizobiales; family Devosiaceae; genus JAHJQZ01. Next base: position 8,444 of record JAHJQZ010000039.1, on the reverse strand, counting down.
GCCCTTGGTCATGCCTTCGCGTTCGAGGAAGCCGTCATCGGATTCCGCAAGCACGTCGGTAATGGCGTTGCCGATGGTCAGCACGTCGTAAACCGCTTCGGTCATGACGTTCTCCCTTTGCGTGTTCGGGTGAAAAAAGCTCGGGCGGAGTGTATCGGCAGGCAATGTCGGCACAAGGGGATTTCCTGTCGCTGCCACGGGCTATTTCGCTTTTCCTTTGTTGGGGTCAATCGTCCAGTGTCTGTGTTCCGTCGCGTTTCCGAGCCGGTGAAGTGGTTTTCGCCTCGCCGGGCGAGGCTCCGGCGGTCTTGTCTTCGAAACGGCACCAGCCGCGAATGATGCAGGCCGGGCAATCCGGCTTGCGCGCCTTGCACACATAGCGCCCATGCAGGATCAGCCAATGATGGGCATGCAGCACATAGCGCTCCGGCACGCTCGAAACGAGTGCATCCTCAACCTCGCGCGGCGTTCTGCCCGGCGCCAGGCCGGTGCGGTTGCCAACACGGAACAGATGGGTATCGACGGCGATGGTCGGCTGGCCGAAGGCGATGTTCAAAACGACATTGGCCGTCTTGCGCCCGACACCGGGCAGGCTTTCCAGAGCCTCGCGGTTGCCGGGGACTTCGGAGCCGAACTCGGCGATCAGTTTCTCGCTGAGTGCCAGGACGTTTTTCGCCTTGGTGCGAAAAAGCCCGATGGTTCGGATGTGCCCGGTGATGCCGTCGAGTCCGAGCGACACCATCTTGTCCGGCGTATCGGCAGCGGCGAACAATCCCCTCGTCGCCTTGTTGACCCCGATATCGGTCGCCTGGGCGCTGAGGACCACGGCAACCAGCAGCGTGAACGGGTTGGTGTAGTTGAGCTCGCCCCTTGGCGCCGGATCGCGCGCGGCGAAGGCGCCGAACAGGGCCGCGATCTCGTCCGGCTTCAATTTTGAGTGTGCCTTCGGCGCGGGCATGACGTTTTCCGTGAGATTGGGCATGATCGGCGGCTCCTTTTAGGACACGAACCGCTTCGGTCGAGGACATGACATCTGGATTGGACAGCGGCAAGCCGGTTTATGCAGCCGTTTTAACGCCGCACCGCTCGATCTGTAAGCGATGCGACCCAAAAAGCGGAGCGGCGAAGCGGCCGACTTGAACGCGCGGCGCTCAAGACCGGAGGCCGTCAAAAACGGGTCGCCGTCGGCAGCGGGCTCGGTTAGCCTTGGTCCATCATGAGCCAATTGACGCCCCACCGCCCCGAAGCCGACTACACCGCCGTCAAGGCGGCCATCGCCTATATCTCGGACACGCCGCCCGATGGTCTCGACATGGCCGGCTTTGCCAACGCCCTCGGCTTGACCGACCGGCAGATGACCGAGCTGTTCCGCCGCTGGTGCGGGCTCACGCCCAAGAGCTTCGCCCAGGCCGTGGCGCTCGATCATGCCAAGCGCCTGCTCGCCGAAAACGCCACCATGCTCGATGCGACCTATGAGATCGGGCTTTCCTCGGCCTCGCGCCTGCACGATTTGTTCGTCACCCACATGGCCATGCCGCCCGGCGCCTGGCGCGACCGGGGCCGGGGGCTTTCGATGCGCTGGGGCGTGGCGCCGTCGCCTTTCGGGCGCGCGGTGCTGGTCGTCACCGACTACGGGCTGGCAGGCATCGGCTTTGTCGAGGACGGCGACATAAACACGGCATTTGCCGATTTGAGGGATCGATGGCCGGAGGCCGGCTATGTCCGCGATGATGCCGGCATCGCGCCCATGGCCGCGCAGGTTTTCGATCCGAACCGCTGGACTCCCGACCGGCCGGTGCGGGTGGTTCTCATTGGCACCGATTTCGAGGTCAGGGTCTGGGAGACCTTGCTGAAGATTCCGATGGGTGGCGCCACGACCTATGGCGCCATCGCCGCCCATCTCGGCAGGCCGAAAGCCGCCCGCGCCGTCGGCGCCGCCGTCGGCAAGAATCCGATCTCCTTCGTCGTCCCCTGCCATCGCGTCGTCGGTTCGACCGGAAAGCTCACCGGCTACCATTGGGGAATCGCCCGCAAACGCGCTATTCTCGGCTGGGAAGCTGGGGTGAGGGGGGCCTAGGGCCGAATGAACCCGTTCAGCTCGATCAGATCGGCCAGCACCGCCATCACCTTGGGCTGCAGCGCATCGAAGCTTTCGGCCTCGGCGACAAAGCCACTCACGTCATCGGTCGTCGCCACCCAGACCATGGCCGCTTCGTCCCACTCGGCCTTGACGATGATCGAATTGGCCACAGGCGGCTTCCCTCGATAGCGACGACCCCGAAACAAGCGCGTTTCGGGGTCGCAAATCAAGTCCGATGCAAAGGCTGGTCCCTACGAAACCTTCTTGGCCGAACCGTCGGCCGCGACCTGGTAGATGATCGGCTCGCCGGTGCCGATCTCGCGGGCAAGGATCTGCTCGGGGGTGAGCTTTTCGAGCTTCATGACCAGGGCCCTGAGCGAATTGCCGTGGGCGGCGACGAGGATGGTCTTGCCGGCCTTGGCCTTGGGCTCGATCTCGGCGTCGTAATAGGGCAGGACGCGCGCGGCGGTGTCCTTGAGGCTTTCGCCGCCGGGAGGCGGCACGTCAAAGGACCGGCGCCACAGATGCACCTGCTCCTCGCCCCATTTCTTGCGGGCGTCGTCCTTGTTGAGGCCGGACAAATCGCCGTAATCGCGCTCGTTGAGCGCCTGGTCGCGGGTGATGACGAGGTTGACGATGCCCATCTCCTCGAGGATCAGATCAAGCGTGTGCTGCGCCCGCTTCAGCGCCGAGGTGTAGTAGAGGTCGACATCAAAGCCCTTGGACTTGATGAACTTGCCGGCGGCGCGGGCTTCCTCGACGCCTTTTTCGGTCAAGTCCGGATTCTTCCAGCCGGTGAACAGGTTCTTGAGATTCCATTCGCTCTGTCCATGGCGGACGAGAATGAGAGTGCCAGTCATTGGGGGGAGGTCCTTGGTTTAGAAGCCGAGCACGTCGGCCATTTGGTAATAACCCTTGGGCTTGTTGCGCGCCCAGAGCGCCGCCCTGACGGCGCCGTCCGCGAACAGCGCCCGGTCCTGGGCCTTGTGGGTGAGTTCGATCCGCTCGTTGGGACCGACGAGATAAACGCTATGTTCGCCGATGACATTGCCGCCCCGCAATGTGGCAAATCCGATCGTGCCCTTTTGGCGCGGCCCGGTATGGCCCTCGCGCGCCATCACCGTCTTGTCCTTGAAGCTGGTCTGTCGCCCTTCGGCAATGGCCTTGCCGAGCATCAGAGCCGTGCCCGAGGGGGCGTCGACCTTCCTGTTGTGGTGCATTTCGACGATCTCGGCGTCCCAGTCCGGGCCGAGCACTTCGGCGGCCTTTTTGGTCAGTTCGACGAGAAGGTTGACCCCGAGCGAAAAATTGCCCGCCTTGACGATGCGGGCGCCGGCTTCGGCGGCGGCAAGAAACGCCGCCTCGTCCTCGGCCGAACAGCCCGTCGTACCAATGACGTGGACCATCCCGCGCGCCGCGGTCTCATGCGCCAGCGCGACGCTCGAAGCCGGCGTCGTGAAATCGAGCAGCGCTTCGGCACCTTCGAGGGCCGCACCGATATCGGCGGTGATCGCGATCCCGAGCGGTTCGAGGCCGGCGATCGTTCCGACATCCTTGCCGAGGGCGGGGGAACTGGAACGTTCGATGGCGCCGACAACGCAAAGGCCTTCGGTCGCGACAACCGCCTTCAATAGCGCCTGGCCCATGCGCCCCGCCGCACCCGCGATCACCACGGTCCTGAGATCAGACATGCCGTATCGCTCCTCGAAGCGGTTTTCAGGTTTGGGCAGCGCTATAGCAAAACCCGCCGCCTCCGGCAAAGGACCTGGATCAATTCGTCGTACCGGCAACGCGCCGTTCCAGTGTCCGCAAGGACGGCGAGCAAGCCCGCGAGCGGAAGCGGTGACGCTAATGGTGGTGGTCGTGTCCGTGGTGGTGGACATGCAGGATGTCGTTCACGTTGGCTTCGGTCGCGGCCTTTGCCATTTCCGCGACGATGTCGCGCGCCGCCTCGGCCGGATCGGCTGCCAGGGTAACCGGCCGCCCGACGACGATGTGGCTGGCGCCCTCGCCGAGCGCCTCGGCCGGCTCCATGATGCGTTTCTGGTCGTTGTCCTCGGCGCCCCTCAAACGGATGCCGGGCGTGACGACCGACATGTCCTCGCCGACCAGCGTCCGGACCAGTGCCGCCTCGTGCGGCGAACAGACCACGCCGCCGATGCCGGCGAGTTTGGCCATATGCGCCCGCAATCCGACGAGACTGTCGACGTCGCGGTCGTAGCCGGCATGCATCAGATCGTCGCTGTCATAGGAGGTGAGCACGGTGACGCCGAGAATCCTGAGGTCCGAGCCGGCAGCCGCCCGCGCCGCGGCGCTCATGACCTTGGGATAGGCATGAACGGTGAGGAACGTGGCGCCGGTCCGGGCGATGGCAGCGACGCCCTTTTCGACGGTGTTCTCGATATCGAAGAGCTTGAGATCGAAAAACACCTTCTTGCCGGCGGCGATCAGATCCTCGCCAAAGGCGAGGCCTTCGCCGCCAAAAAAGAGCTGGTAACCGATCTTGTAGAACGAGACCGTGTCGCCCAGACGTTCGACAAGGTTTTCCGCCTCGGCCCGCGTGTCGAGATCGAGTGCCACGATCAGCCTGTCATCGGCCATGTCGGTTCCTTTCTGCGCTCCGGTTCGCGGCTCCTCGCATATCGCGGCCGCGACGGCAAGGCTTGCCCTATTTCGCCGCGAGCCTGATCAGCTCGTCGGCGAGAAGCTCGGCGCGGGTGATGGCCGTTTCATCGATCAGCTGACCTTGCGTGTCGAACGCCTCCTCGCCCGGGCCGACGCGTATGTCGATCGCCGCCGTCAGCGCCATGACCTTGGTCAGCATGTCCCTCAGGTGAGACAGGCCGACCACGGTCGAGAGCTTGCCCGAGGACACCCCGCCCAGACCGAACACGGCATGGCGGAACGGCCGGCCCTTTTGCCGCGACACCCAATCGAGCGTATTGACCAAAAGGGGCGTCAACCCGGCATTGTATTCCGGCGAGGCGATGAAAACGATATCGGCCGCGACGAACAGCCGGCCGAGTTCGACCGCCGCGTCCGGCATGCCCTCGACCTCGATGTCCTCGCTGAAAACCGGCAGCGGATAATCGGCGAGGTCGAGTTCCGTGACGGCGACGCCGCGCCGGCGCAACCGTTCGGAGACGTCGCGCTGCAACAGGCGATTATAGGAGCCCTTGCGGATCGAACCGGAAAGGGTCAAGGCGTTCATCGGCTTCGGCTCCTTGCTTTGGCGTCATCCCTCGCGTGCCCGTTTCTGTTGTCATAGCGAGCCACAGCCAACACGTCACGCAGCCTACAGCTTGTCGAACAGGCCCTTGAGCTTGTCGAAGAAATTTCCCGAAGTCGGGGAATTGGCGTTGGTCGAGAGCCTGTCGAACTCCTCGAGCAGCTCGCGCTGGCGTCTCGTCAGGCTTTGCGGCGTCTCGACGTCGAGCTGGACGTAGAGGTCGCCGGTCTGGCTTTGCCTTAAAACCGGCATGCCCTTGCCCTTCAACCGAACGCGCTGGCCGGCCTGCGTTCCCGGCGCTACCTTGACCTTGGCGCGGGCGCCTTCGAGGGTCGGGACCTCGAATTCGCCGCCGAGCGCCGCCGTCGTCATGGCGATCGGCACGCGCGCGTAAAGGTCCGCCCCATCGCGCTGGAACAGATCGTGCGGCCGGATCGAGACGAAGATGTAGAGATCGCCAGGCGGTCCGCCCCTCAGGCCGGCTTCGCCTTCGTTGGCGAGGCGGATGCGCGTACCGTCCTCGATGCCCTTGGGCACGTCGACCGAGAGCCTGCGGTTCTGCTGGCGCCGTCCGTCGCCGCCGCAATCGGTGCAGGGCTGGTCCATGATCTCGCCGCGGCCGTGACAGGCCGGGCAGGTGCGCTCGATGGTGAAAAAACCCGAGGCGGCGCGGACCTTGCCGTGGCCGTTGCAGGTGCGGCAGGTCGACATGCCGGTGCCCGGCTTGGCTCCGGAACCCGAGCAGGTCTCGCAGGTGCCAAGAGACGGTATGTCGATATCGACCGTCGCGCCGGCAAAGGCTTCTTCGAGGCTGATTTCGAGATTGTAGCGGAGATCGGAGCCGCGGAAGCGCGCCTGGCCGCCGCCCCGTCCACGGGCGCCGCCCATGAACTCGCCGAACAGGTCATCGAATATGTCCGACATCGAGGCGCCGAAATCGGGCCCGAACCCGCCAGCCGCGCCGGCACGGCCGTTCATGCCCTGGGTGAAGGCCTCGTGGCCGAAGCGGTCATAGGCCGCGCGTTTCTGCGGGTCCTTGAGCGTGTCGTAGGCCTGGGAAATATCCTTGAACTTCTGCTCTGCGCCGGCATCGCCCGGATTGCGGTCCGGGTGATATTGCATGGCGAGCTTGCGATAGGCCGCTTTCAGCGCCGCCTCGTCGGCTTCGCGGGTGACCCCCAGCGTCTGGTAGAAGTCTGCGGGCATTGTCAGGAAAACATCCCGATATTCGCGCCATTTGCAAGAAGCTTTGCCTTAGCAGCTTCAACAGTAGCACTATCGAATAAGTCAGCGTGTCGAACGACCACTGCCTCTCCAGTATATTCAGGGTGTCCGGCGCGAATCAGAATTCTGAAGCCATCTGTTAACTTGGGATCATTCGCCCAGTCAGCCAAGCATTGCTTTGCTCCTACGCGCTCATACTTCTGACGTGTGCGTGACAGGCGGGTCGTCTTTCCGTTCTCGATGGTCTTGAATTCCTCCGCGCACGCTACCGCTTGCCAAAACTCACGTTCAAGCACGTCAGAAAATTCTAGGCCCTTAAGCTTGGCGATACGAAGTTGACAGGCCAAAACGAGATCTTCCCGGTCGCGCTCATGGGCGTTCTTCATCAACTGGCGAAGCTGTTTCACATCTGACAAAGCATTCGGGTCGACAGCCATGGACTTGTCCTAAAATAGCCCGAGGACGAATGGTGTCGTCCTTGGGCTTAGGAAAGGCAGTATTGCCTTATTTCTTGTCGGTGTCGTCGACTTCCTCGAATTCGGCATCGACGACATCGTCGTCCTTGCCCGCGTCCGAAGCGGCGCCGGACTTGGCTTCCGCCGGTTCCTGGCTCGCCTTGTACATGGCCTCGCCGAGCTTCATCGACGCCTCGGCCAGGGCCTGGGTCTTCTGCTTGATGTCCTCAACCCCGGCATGCTCGTTCTCGAGCGCCTTCTTGAGAACCGACATCGCCGTCTCGATGGCGCCCTTGTCGATGGCGTCGACCTTGTCGCCATATTCCTTCATGGACTTCTCGGTCGAATGGATCAGGCTTTCGGCCTGATTGCGCGCCTCGACGCCTTCGCGCTTGACCTTGTCCTCGGCGGCATGCGCCTCGGCGTCCTTGACCATGCGGTCGATGTCGTCGTCGCTGAGCCCGCCCGAGGCCTGGATGCGGATCTGCTGTTCCTTGCCGGTGCCACGGTCCTTGGCCGAGACGTTGACGATGCCGTTGGCGTCGATGTCGAACGTGACCTCGATCTGCGGCACGCCGCGCGGCGCCGGCGGTATGCCGGTCAAATCGAACCGGCCGAGCGACTTGTTGTCGGCCGCCATTTCGCGTTCGCCCTGGCTCACATTGATCGTCACCGCCGACTGGTTGTCCTCGGCGGTCGAAAAGACCTGCGACTTCTTGGTCGGGATGGTGGTGTTGCGATCAATGAGGCGGGTGAAGACGCCGCCGAGCGTCTCGATGCCGAGGCTCAATGGGGTCACGTCCAGGAGCAGTACGTCCTTGACGTCGCCCTGCAGCACGCCGGCCTGGATGGCGGCGCCGAGCGCCACGACCTCGTCCGGATTAACGCCCTTGTGCGGCTCCTTGCCGAAGAACTCCCTGACTGTCTCCTGCACCTTGGGCATGCGCGTCATGCCGCCGACAAGAATGACCTCGTCGATCTCGCCGGCCTTGACGCCGGCATCCTTGAGCGCCGCGGCGCACGGGCCGATGGTGCGCTTGATCAGGTCCTCGACCAGGCTCTCGAACTTGGCGCGGGTCAGCTTCAATTGCAGATGCTTGGGGCCGGACGCATCGGCGGTGATGAAGGGCAGGTTGACCTCGGTCTGGCTGCCAGAGCTCAATTCGATCTTGGCTTTTTCGGCCGCCTCCTTGAGGCGCTGCAGGGCGAGTTTGTCGCCCCTCAGGTCGATGCCCTGTTCCTTCTTGAATTCCCCGGCCAGATAGTCGACCAGGCGCATGTCGAAATCCTCGCCGCCGAGGAAGGTGTCGCCATTGGTCGATTTGACCTCGAACACGCCGTCGCCGATCTCGAGAATGGAGATGTCGAAGGTGCCGCCGCCGAGATCGTAGACGGCGATGACGCCGGTATTCTTCTTGTCGAGGCCATAGGCAAGCGCCGCCGCCGTCGGCTCGTT
>JAHJQZ010000038.1 GCA_018818925.1 Alphaproteobacteria bacterium | reverse complement strand
CTGCCCGATGACCTCGCGCCCGAACTCGCCGGCGCCGGCATTTCCGGCACCATTGTCGTCCAGGCCGCGCCGACCCTGGCGGAGACCGAATTCCTCCTCGGACTGTCCGAACGCCACGATTTCATCAAGGGCGTCGTCGGGTGGCTCGATTTCGACGGCGCCGACTTCGCCGGCGATCTCAAGCGCCTTCTCGACCATGGCAAGCTCGTCGGCCTGCGTCCGATGCTTCAGGATCTCGACGACGATGGCTTTGTTCTCCGTCCGCGCGTGATAGACAATCTCAAGCGCCTTGCCGATACAAGGCTGGTGTTCGAGTACCTGATCTTCCCGCGCCACCTCGCCGCCGTGGCGGAATCGCTGCGCCGTGTTCCCGGCCTCAAGGCCGTCATCGACCATCTGTCCAAGCCGCCGATCCGGCAAGGCGCGCTCGAACCCTGGGCACGGCAATTGACGGCGGTCGCGGCCTTTCCGAACGCCGCCTGCAAGATTTCCGGCCTGTTTCCCGAAGAGCAGGACGCCGGCTGGAGTCTTGCCGCCTTTGCGCCCTTTCTTGCCCACGCGCTGGATGTCTTCGGCCCTGGGCGGCTGATCTGGGGCAGCAACTGGCCGGTGTCGCTTCTGGCCACCGATTATCAAACCACGCACGACGCCATCGCCGCCCTGCTGGCGCCGGTTCTCGGCCTCGACGAGCTGGCGGCGGTCTTCGGCGGCAACGCGGTCCGGCTCTACGGTCTCGCATAGAACGTCATGCGCAAAACCGGGAGCCGGTCTTGCGCATGAAACCAAGCGGCTACGAACAGCGGAGGCGGCGCGGCGGTTCAACCTGAACCCGCGCCACCCTAGGCGATCTCGATCTCGCACCAGTGGCGATAGGGCTTGTCCGGCGTGCACACGATGTTGGGGAAATGCGGATTGTGCACCGCGCCGGGATACATCTGGTCTTCAAGACAGAAGCCGGAATTCTTGCCGTAGCGCTTGCCGCCGAGACCTGGCACCGACACGTTGGTCCCGACGCCATTGTAGAACTGCACCGCCGGCCGGTCGCTATAGAGCTTGAAGGTCAGCGCCTTGTCTTCGCCCGTAACGATGGCCACCGGCTCGTTGACGCTGCGGTCGGTCGCGAGCACGAAGTTGAGATCGTAGTCGATGCCGCGCCCAGCGCCGAAACGCATCGCGCGCGGCGTAAGGAAGTCATCGATCGTGTTGGCCACCGGGACGATGGCGCCGGTCTGGATGAGATCGGCTCCGGCCAATGTGCGCGCCACGGCGCCGGGCAGATGCAGGCTGTGGTCGAGCACGGTATCGGCCGCGCCGAGATTGAAATACTGGTGCTGCACCAGGCTGATCGGCGTCGGGCGATCCGGCATGCCGGCCATTTCGAGCCTGAGCTTGTTGCCCTTGAGCGTATAGACCGCCTCGAAGCGGACCGTGCCGGGATAGCCCATGGCGCCGTCGGGGCTGACATGGCTGAAGCGCACGGCAGTGCCGGCGCTGTCGACATCCATGTCCCAGACCTTGCGGCCGATGCCTTCCGGCCCGCCATGCAGGTGGTTGGGGCCTTCGTTGGCGGGCAGGGCATAGGTCTTGCCCGCGAGGGTGAAACAGCTGTTCTTGATGCGGTTGGCGACGCGGCCGACCAGCGCGCCGAAATAGGGCGAGTGGCCGGGATAGGGCTCGAAGCCGTCAAAGCCCAGCACCACATGGCGCGGCCGTCCGGCGACGGGCACCTGCCAGTCGCGGACCACGACGCCCCAGTTGATCAGGGCGACGCTTACGCCCGTGTCGCTGCGCAGCGCGACTTCCTCGACGGGCCTGCCGTCAAACGAACCGATTGTCTGGCTTGAAATCATGATTGGTCCTCCTGAAAAGTCACTACATCGTTTTAGCAAAGGAGGAAAGTGCGATGTGTGCGAACGCCACCTTGTCGCACGCCCCGGCTTGCGCCGATGCCGAAATGGCGGCGAAGGCGAGGCAAGGAGAACGGTTTCAGGCGGGATGGAAACCGGGTCGCGGTATCAATGTCGCGATTGTCCGGAGGCCGGCATCATCGCACTTCGGGAGCAAACAGCGGGGGATGAGGAATTGTCGTTCGCTTGCCGGTCTCGCGCGCCAATTGTGGGAGAGGGGGCAATACGGAGTGATGGAACGGCGGCTTGGCGCCCATTGCACGAACCCGCTGACGCGGGAGGGTGCTGGTGGCGAGGTAGCCGTGACAGTCGAACGCTTTGCGCGGGGTGGGACCGCGCTCTGATCATGGAGTTCCCTTCAAGAAGAGGAACTCGCCATGGTTATCTTGTCG
>JAHJQZ010000037.1 GCA_018818925.1 Alphaproteobacteria bacterium | reverse complement strand
CGGAAAAGGCGCCGCCGCCATGGGGCGCCGCGCCGCCATAGGTGTCGACCATGATCTTGCGGCCCGTGAGGCCGGAATCGCCGTCGGGGCCGCCGATGACGAACTTGCCGGTCGGATTGATATGCCAGACGCAATCGTCGGCGATCCTCAGGTCGCCGAGCGCCTCGCGCACATAGGGTTCGACGACCGAACGCACCTTCTTGGAGTTCCAGGACGGGTCGATATGCTGGGTCGACACGACGATCTGCGAGACTGCTGCGGGCTTGCCGTTCCGATACTCGACGGTGACCTGCGACTTGGCGTCGGGTCCGAGCTTTGCCGCTTCGCCCTCGCCCTTCTTGCGGGCCTCGGCCAGAAGCTCGAGAATCTTGTGGGCATAGTAGATCGGCGCCGGCATGAGGTCCGGCGTTTCGTTGCAGGCGTAGCCGAACATGATGCCCTGGTCGCCGGCGCCTTCCTCACCCTGCTTGTCCGAGGCGTTGTCGACGCCCTGGGCGATGTCGGCGGACTGGGAGTGCAGCAGCACGTCGATCTTGGCGGTCTTCCAGTGGAAGCCGTCCTGCTCGTAGCCGATCGACTTGATGGCGCGGCGGGCCGCCGATTTGAACTTGCTTGGATTGATGACCTTCTTGCCGTGGCGGTCCGTCTTCAAAAGCGTATCGGGAACGCGGACTTCGCCGGCGATGATGACGCGATTGGTCGTGGCCAGCACTTCGCAGGCGACACGAATTTTCCAGGGGTCGATACCGGTCTTTTTGGCTTCCTTGTAGACGAGATCGACGATTTCGTCGGAGATGCGATCGCACACCTTGTCGGGATGTCCCTCGGACACGGATTCCGAAGTGAACTGGTAGGAAGCTCTCGTCACGTCTTTCCCCAATGCTTTCAAATTGGCCTTCGGCCCGCCCGAGGCAGGCATATCGCGCAGTTCTGCCAGCCACGACGCTTCCGGTCAAGCGGGATATAAAGATTTCGTTATATCTCGCCGGGGTCGCGGCGGCGCAGCGCCAGGGCGCCGAAAAAGGCGGCAAGGAGCGTCGCAAGCAAAGGCAGGTGTCCCCACATTGCGAAAGGCGGCGCGGCAATCGGGTTCGGCGGGGCGAAATCGGCAAGGCCAACCGAATCGGGCTTGAGCGTCACCGCCAGCCGGCCGAGCGGATCGATCACCGCCGACACGCCGGTATTGGCGAGGCGGATCATCGGCTTGCCCTGTTCGACGGCGCGCAGGCGCGCATGGTGGAAATGCTGTTCCTTGCCGATCGAGCGGTCGAACCAGCCGTCATTTGTGAGGTTCAGGATGAACTGGGCGTCGGCGACCGGCCCGAGCGCGCCAGGGAAAACCGCCTCGTAGCAGATCAGCGGCAGGAAGGCCGGCGTCGCCGGCGGCTTCATCAACCGGCGTGGCCCCCCAGCGGTCCAGCCGTCGTTGCCCGGCACGAACTGGGTGATGCCGAAGCCGGCGAAAAACTCGGCAAAGGGTAAATATTCTCCAAACGGAACGAGGTGGGATTTGTAATAGGACGCGACGATCTCGCCGTTTTCATCGATGGCCAGAATGGCGTTGCGGGCGGTGCGTCCGAGCGGGTCCTCCGGATCGAGGCGTGGCGCGCCGGTGATCAGCAAGCTGCCGGGCGGCAGGAGCCTTGCGATGCGGGCCAGCGCTTCGGGCTTGCGGCTCAAATAGAAGGGGAAAGCGGATTCCGGCCAGATCAGGTGGGTGATGGTGGCAAGGCCCGGCGCATCGGGGTTGCCCACAGCCTCGGAAATCTCGATGAGGCGGGAGAGCACGAATTCGCCATCCGCCGCCAGCCATTGCGCCGCCTCGTCGATATTGGGCTGCACCATGCGCACGCGCATGTCGTCGCGCAGGTTCGTTTCGGTCGTTTCGAGCCGTATGGCGCCGAAAGCCAATTGCGCGGCCAGAACAGAAAGGGCGGCAAAGAACGGCATCAACCTTCTGCTGAGCGGCCGATCGAGGGCCGGCCAGATCAGCGCCGGGGTCGCGGCGACGAGCGGTGCAACGAATGAAAGGCCGTAAACGCCGACAAGCGAGGCCGCCTGCATCATCTGGTCGTTGGCCGTCAGCGCGTAGCCCAGAAGGTCGAAGGGGAAGCCGGTGAACATGTGGCCGCGGGCGAATTCCGCCAGCGCCAGGGCGGCGGCGAGCACGACCACGCGGAAGCCGTTTTCGCTCCACAAGAAATGGGCGAGCGCCGCCGCGGCGCCCCAGAACAGGGCGAGGATGGCGGCGAGCAAGCCGACGCCGAAGGGCGCCAGGACCGGAACCCAGCCGCCTTCGGCGAAAAAGGCGAAGCCGATCCAGTGGATGGCGACGGCGAAATAGCCGAGCCCGAACCAGAAACCGATGAAAAAAGGCGCGCCGAATATCCGGCGCCAGCCCCTGCCGGTTTCGGCGCCATCCAGCGCCCAGACCAAAACCGGCAGCCCGACGAACAGGGAAGGCAAGACGAAAAGCGGCGGCACGGAAAGCCCGGCGACGGCGCCCGCCGCCAGCATGAGCAGGGCACGGCGCCAGCCGTGTGCCAGCATGACGAAATGGACGAAGCGCTGCATCCGGTCCCGAATCAGTTGCGTTTGCCGGAGACTAGAGCATCGGGCAATTTGATTGCATCAAAATGCCCGGCTCTGTCTCTTGTGGTCGCATCGGCTCTTGCGCAAAACCGGGTTCCACTTTTCGCCCGATACCCTAGCCTTTTTCCGGCGTCGCTTCGCTCACCCGTGTCGCCGGCTTGGCGCGCGGGGCGCGCTTCTTGGCGATGATCTTGACGCGCTTGATGCGGCGGGCGTCGGCGGCCAGCACCTCGAATTCGAAGCCCTTGAAGCGGGTGATCACCTCGCCGCGGACCGGCACCCGCCCCTCGAGGCTGAATAAGAGGCCACCCAGCGTATCGACTTCCTCGATATGCTCGCCGGGGTCGAAATCGGCTCCGAGCTCGTCGCGCAACGCGTCGAGTTCGACGCGCGCATCGGCAATGAAGGTGCCGTCTTCGAGTTTCCTGACCAGCGGGCCATCGTCCTCGTCGTGCTCGTCCTCGATGTCGCCGACAACCGATTCGAGCAGATCCTCGATGGTCAGAAGGCCGTCCGTGCCGCCATATTCGTCGACCACGATGGCCATGTGCAGGCGCTGCGCCTGCATCTGCTGCAAAAGGTCCTGCACCGGCATGGAGGGCGGCACGAACAGGACCTTGCGCACGATCTGTTCGGCGCCGATGCGGTGCCGCAAGGCCGGGGTCACGAGCTTGACCGGCGATGCCGGGCGCTTGGCCTCGCGGTCGACCGCAACCTCCGCGGTCATGGTGTGCAGGGCATCCTTGATGTGGACGAAGCCGATGATGTTGTCGAGCGTGTCCTCGTAAACCGGCAGGCGCGAATGGCCGGCATTGCGGAAACTGAAGATCAGGTCGGCCATGGTGTCGTTGGCATCGACGGCATCGATATCGGCGCGTGGCACCATGACGTCATCGACGCGCAATTCCCGCAATTTCAGGACATTGCGCAACAGCGCCCGCTCGCTGGCCGAAAAGCTGCCGGGCAGTGCCGTGCCAAGATCCTCGAGCGCCTCGGTCAGTTCGGCGCGGATGGTCGACTTGCCGCGATTGGCAAGGGCCTCGCGCAGCCAGGCGAAAAGGCCCGTCCGCGGCCTGTCGGCACGGCGTCCGTCGGCGGCCGGCAGGGATTCGGCATAGGGGACAATCTCGGTGGATGGCCCGGTTCGGTCCGGTTCCGAAAGGTCGCTCCCGGTCTCGATCTCGCGAGGTGGCCCGGCGGACGCGGTGCCAGAGTGATCGCTGTCGTTCATTCCTCATGCGCCGCACAGGCGGCGCTCTTTCCTATTTGGCGTTCAGTATCGGCGAAACTACCGCAAGCGTCCATCGTTCACGCCCCGTCGGCATAGGGGTCGGCGATACCGAGTTCAGCCAGTATTTCGGTCTCGAGGCCCTCCATGACAAGGGCCTGGTCCTCGGTTTGGTGATCGTAGCCGACAAGATGCAGTGTTCCATGCACGAGCAGGTGGGCGAAATGCTCGGCAAAGGGCTTGCCGAGTTCGCCGGCCTCGCGCACGAGGGTTTCGAAGGCGAGCGACAGATCGCCGATCGGTCCCGAAAGGGGTGCGAACGGTTCGCCCTGGGGAAAGCTCAGGACATTGGTCGGCTTGTCGATGCCGCGCCAGTCGTTGTTGATGACCTGCTGTTCGGCATCACCGGTCAGGAGCACCGAGACCTCGAGCGGGCCCCTGATGTCGGCGCGGGCGCGGGCAAGCGCCAAGGCGATGACGCGTTCGGCCATCGCTTCGGCATCGTCGGGCCAGTCGCCCGTTTCCGTGCGCAGATCGACGGAGATGTCGGGAGGTTTCACCTAGGTCATGTCACGTTCTGTTGGAGTCATGGCGCACGACCTAAGTCCTTGAGTGGTCGCATGTTCGAACCGCAAAACCGGTATCCACTTTTGCTGAACATGCTCTAGGTTGCGCTCTTGGGTCTGGCACTTTTGGCTTCATAGGCCCTGACGATGCGCGCCACCAGGGCATGGCGGACGACGTCGCGATCGGTGAAGCGGGTGACGTGGATGCCCTCGACGCCGTCGAGCAGTTCGAGCGCCTCGACAAGGCCCGAGCGCTCGCCGCGCGGCAGGTCGATCTGCGAGGGATCGCCGGTGACGATCATCTTGGAATTCTCCCCGAGGCGGGTCAGGAACATCTTCATCTGCATCGATGTGGTGTTCTGCGCCTCGTCGAGAATAATTGCGGCATTGGGAAGGGTGCGGCCGCGCATGAAGGCGAGCGGCGCGATCTCGATGGTGCCGGCGACGATGGCGCGCTCGACCACTTCGGCGCGCATCATGTCGTAAAGCGCGTCATAGAGCGGGCGCAGATAGGGATCGACCTTTTCCTTCATGTCGCCGGGCAGGAAACCGAGGCGCTCTCCGGCCTCCACGGCCGGGCGCGACAGGATGATGCGCGCGATGTCGCCACGTTCCAGAAGGCTCGCGGCATGGGCGACGGCCAGATAGGTCTTGCCGGTGCCGGCCGGGCCGGCGCCGAAAACCAGTTCGTTGCGCTCCATGGCGCGCATATAGGCGTCCTGCGCCGGGGTGCGGGCGACGATGGCCGCCTTGCGGGTGGCGATCGTGGCCATGCGCACCCGGCCCTTTTTCTCAAGCGTTGGCAGCGTGAGCTGGCTGTCCTCGGTCTCGATCATGCGGATGACGGCGTCGACATCGCCGATATCGACATGCCGGCCTTCCTCGAGGGCGGCATAAAGCGATTCGAGCGCCCGCCGCGCCTGATCGACGCCGGAGACACGGCCGCGCAACAGGATGTGATTGCCGCGCGGGGTGGCCGCGACTTCCAGGCGCTGTTCGATCAGGGCGAGGTTCTGGTCGTAGTCGCCGTAGAGCTGGGCGGCGAGACGATTGTCCTCGAAGGCGAGTTCAAGGTCGGTGAGGTGCGCGGCATCCGCGACGGTGGCAATGTGCTTTGACAATCCTGTCCTGCTCGGTCTCCGGAGCGCCGCGAACGGCGCAGGGCGCAAATCATGCGGGTTCTGGTACAGCACCACACCTAATCTGATGTGACAATCTTTCCGAGAAGTGAATTTTTGCTGGCCGCGACGATTTCGACCGGCTGAACCGTGCCAACAAGGGACAGATCGCCGGGCGCATGCACCGCCTGCAGATAGGGCGAGCGACCGCCGAGCTGGCCGGATTTCCTGCCTTCGCGCTTGAACAGGACCGGCAGGGTGCGGCCGACCTGGGCCTGGTTGAACACCTGCTGCTGGCCTGCCAGGAGATCCTGAAGGGCAGCGAGGCGCTCGGCCTTCAAGCGGTCGTCGACCTGGTCGGGCAGATCGGCGGCGGGCGTGCCGGGGCGCGGCGAATACTTGAACGAAAAGGCCGCGGCGTAGCCGACCGCTTCGATCAGCGCCATCGTCTTGGCAAAATCCTCGTCGGTCTCGCCGGGGAATCCGACGATGAAATCGCCGGAGAGGGCGATATCGGGCCGGGCGGCGCGGATACGATCGATCAGAGCGAGATAGTCGGCGCTGGTGTGGCGCCGGTTCATCGCCCTGAGCATGCGGTCCGAGCCGGTCTGCACCGGCAGGTGCAGAAAGGGCATCAGAATATCGAGATCGCCATGGGCGGCGATCAGGTCGGCGTCCATGTCGCGCGGATGCGAGGTGGTGTATCGCAGCCGTTCGAGCCCGTTTATCCGCGACAGCCGGCGCAGCAGACCGGCGAGATTGGCGGTCTCGCCATTCTCGCCGTCGCCATGATAGGCGTTGACGTTCTGGCCGAGAAGGGTGATCTCGCGCACCCCGGCACCGACCAGCCGCTCCGCCTCAGCCACGAGTTTGGCGACGGGCCGCGATACTTCGCCGCCTCTTGTATAGGGCACGACGCAGAAGGTGCAGAACTTGTCGCAACCTTCCTGCACCGTCAGGAAGGCGGTCAACCCGCGCGTCGCCGTGGCGATGGTGCTCGGTGGCGGCAGGTGGTCGAACTTGTCCTCTTGCGGGAATTCGGTGTCGACGACCCTCGCCGTTCTGGCGCGCTCGATCAACTCGGGCAGGCGGTGATAGGATTGCGGGCCGACGACGAGATCGACGACGGGGGCGCGGGCGATGATCTCCTCGCCCTCGGCCTGGGCGACGCAACCGGCGACGCCGATCATCAGGTCGCTGCCCGCGGCGCGCCGCCTGGCGCGCAATTCCTTGAGCCGTCCGAGTTCGGAATAGACCTTTTCGGCGGCTTTTTCGCGGATATGGCAGGTGTTGAGCACGATGAGATCGGCATCGCTCATGTCCTCGGTCTGGACATAGCCGTGGGGCGCCAGCGCGTCCGCCATGCGGTCGCTGTCGTAAACGTTCATCTGGCAGCCATAGGTCTTGATATGGACCTTCTTGCCGCGCGCGCGCATTTGATCTCTGGTGTCGTGCATGGGCGGCCCAATACAGCAAATTCGGGCGGCGCGCCACAGTCTGCGTGGGTGGCGCCGGTGCCGGCGCTCATGCCTTTGCGAGTGTGTTGCAGCGATTGTTCCCGCGCGTCATTGCGAGGAGCGAGGCGACGAAGCAATCCAGCAGGCCGCGAATGCCGGCGCGCGCAGCCTTCTGGATTGCCGCGCACCCTGCGGGTGCTCGCAATGACGACTAGAGCATTTCCAGGTGAAGTGGACACCGGTTCGCCGTCCGGAAATGCGACAAACCAAGGACTTGGAGCTT
Organism: Alphaproteobacteria bacterium; assembly: GCA_018818925.1. GTDB lineage: Bacteria > Pseudomonadota > Alphaproteobacteria > Rhizobiales > Devosiaceae > JAHJQZ01. The sequence goes on along the minus strand of JAHJQZ010000037.1, from coordinate 168 downwards.
CTCAGTGTTTCCATGAAACACTGAAAAGCTCTAGGCTGTAGTGACAATTTAGTCATTTCAGCCAGAGCATGATTGCGGCGAGCTTGATGAAGCCGAGGAAGTGGGCGGCGAGCTTGTCGTATCGGGTTGCGATGCGTCGCCATTGCTTGAGTTTGGCGAAGAAGCCCT
>JAHJQZ010000036.1 GCA_018818925.1 Alphaproteobacteria bacterium | reverse complement strand
GCGGCTCGATCCGGTGATAAGGGCGCGCTTGCCCGAAAGGTCAAAGAGCGACAGCGTGTTCATCCTGCACCTCCTTGCCGATGACAAGCACGCCGGTCCCGCCGCCGCAAGCCGCGAGGCGGTGAAAGTCCTGTCGCGGCCGGGTATTGCGCTTTGCGTTCGTGGCCTGTTTGTGTTCAATTGCCGGCCTCGAATCCGGCCCTTCGCCTTGTCCGCCAAGCCATCTCAACCGTCCCGGGGAGTGACATGTCGTTTGCAGATATCGGCCTGATCGGCCTTGCCGTCATGGGGTCCAACCTCGCGCTCAACATCGCCGAAAAAGGCTACAAAGTCGCCGTTCACAACCGTTCCGCCGGCCGCATCGACGATTTCGTCCGCGAGGCCGAGGCCGAGGGGCTGAGCGGCAACACCATTGCCGAATACGATCTCGCCGAGTTCGTCGCAGCGGTGAAAAAGCCGCGGTCGATCATCATCATGGTCAAGGCCGGCGCCCCGGTCGATGCCATGATCGAACAGCTCCTGCCGCTGCTCGACACCGGCGATTCCATCATCGAATGCGGCAATTCGCTTCACTCCGACACGACGCGGCGCTTCGCCTCTCTCAAGCCTAGGGGCATCGGCTATCTCGGCGTCGGCGTCTCCGGCGGCGAGGAGGGTGCGCGTCACGGCCCTTCGATCATGGTCGGCGGCGCCAAGGAGCAATGGCACAATGCCGAAAAAGTGCTCATGGCCATTGCCGCCAAGTTCGACGGCGAACCCTGCTGCGCCTATCTCGGCGAAGGCGGTGCCGGCCATTTCGTCAAGACCATTCACAACGGCATCGAATATGCCGACATGCAAATGATCGCCGAGGTCTATGGTGTCATGCGCGACGGGCTGGGCATGAATCCGGCCGAATGCGCCGAAATCTTCCGCAAATGGAACAAGGGTCCGCTCGATTCCTATCTCGTCGAGATCACCGCCCATGTGCTCGATGCCCGGGACGTGCCGACCGGGAGGCCGCTCATCGAGTTGATCGTCGACAAGGCCGGTCAGAAGGGCACCGGCCGCTGGTCGGCTATCGCGGCGCAGGACATGGGCGTTCCGGCGACAGCCATCGAGGGTGCCGTCGCGGCGCGCTCGATCTCGGCGCTCAAGCAGGAACGCATCAAGGCCGAGATGATCTACGGCAAGCCGGCCTATGGCCAGTCAGACATCGCGCTCGACGATCTCGAAATGGCGCTGCTGGCCGGAAAGATTGTCTCCTATGCCCAGGGCTTCGCCGTTCTGCAAAAGGCGTCCGAGGAAAACAGCTGGGGTCTGCCGCTCGCAACGATCGCCAAGATCTGGCGGGCCGGCTGCATCATCCGCTCGAAGTTCCTCGACCAGATGGCGGCGGCCTATGAAAAGGGCGACAACGTCAATCTCTTGATGGTACCCGACTTCATAGACATCATGAAAAAGGCACACAAATCGTTGCGCAAGGTTGTAGCCGCCGGCGCGCTCGGCGAATACCCGCTCATGTGCCTCTCGGCGTCCCTCAGCTATTTCGACAGCTACCGCCAGTCGCTTGGCACCGCCAACCTGATCCAGGGCCAGCGCGATTTCTTCGGCGCCCATGGCTTCGAGATCGACGGGCGCGGAGAGGATTTGCATTTCGACTGGCCACCAACGCTCGACACATGAGCGAGACGGCGCCACGGTTCGGGCTGCGCCGGGCTGGTCCGGATGATGCGCCGGCGATCCGCACCCTGACCCGTGCCGCCTATGCCGGATGGGTGCCCATCGTCGGTCGCGAGCCGTTGCCGATGACGGTAGATTACGCCGTGGCGGTCATCGCGCATCGGATCGATCTTTTCGAACAGGATGGGCAGCTTCTGGCTCTTGTCGAGACCGCGGAGACGCCCGACCATCTGCTGATCGTCAATCTGGCCGTCGCTCCCGGCAGCCAGGGCAGGGGACACGGTCGGGCTTTGCTGCGCCATGCCGAAACCGTCGCGCGCCAATCGGGTCTCGCCGAATTGCGACTCTATACCAATGCCCTGATGACGGCGAATATCGCACTCTACCAGCGGCTCGGCTATGCCGAATACCTGCGCGAACAGCGTGCTCCCGGCTGGGAGGTCGTGCATATGCGCAAGATGCTCGACTAAAGCCTTTGGAACATCACCAGCGCGTCGACCTCGCCGCGTGTGGGTGAACGGAAGACGCCGGGCAGGCGCCCGATGGTCTCGAATCCCATGCGCGTCCACAGTGCGACCGCACGGGTGTTCGATGCGATGACGAAATTGAACTGCATGCCGGCAAAGCCCATTTCGCGCGCCGTTTTGAGCGAATGTGCGCACATCGCGGTGGCGATGCCTTTGCCCTCGGCATCGGCAGCAACCATGTAGCCGCAATTGGCGATATGGGCGCCGCCGCCCGAATTGTTGGGTCGGATGTAGTAGGTACCGGTGATGGTGCCGTCGTCGTCCTCGCAAACGAAGCTCGTGTGCAGGCTCGACAACCAATAGGTGAGGGCCGCCTTGTCGGTCATGTCGCGCGGAAGCGGATAGGTTTCGCCGGCGCGGATCACCGGCTCGAGGATTCGCCAGATGCCGGCGCGGTCCACCATTTTGTCGGCCAGACGGATGGTGAGCGTCATAGCGGCGGCTTGGGCGCGCTCTTTTTGAGTTCGAGCGCCTCGTCCTCTTCGTCGGCAGGATCCTCGGGTCGCTCCGAACCGTTGTGCGGCGGAATGGCGATCTCGCCCGGCTTGGCAATGTCCGGCGCGTGCGGATCATGCGCCACCGGCTTGGCATGCATCAGGTCGAAACGGAAAAAGGTGACGTAGAACAGGATGCCCGAGGCCAGAACCATGAAGGCAGCGGCCATGAACGGCGCGCCGGGGAAATAGATCGGAGCCCCGTCCGAAGTGGTGAAAAAGGCGAAGAGCTGCGTCGCTATGATCGGGCCGAGAATGGCGGAAAGCGAATTGCCGGCATTGACCGCGCCCTGCAGCTCGCCCTGCGAATTGTCCGGCACCAGGCGCGACATCAGCCCCGAGATCGCCGGCGCGGCGAGGCCGGAAAAGGCGCCGACGATCAGATAGCCGTAAAGCCCGATCGGCGTGTGGATCAGCGATACCCCCAGAAAGGCGATGCAGGCGGCGATCATGCCGGCGAGAATGGCCATGGCTTCGCCGAAACGCTTGACCACCGGGCCGACCAGAAAGCCCTGCGTCAGGGCGAACAGAATGCCGAACGCCGCGAGCGAAATGCCGATCTGCGACGAAGTCCAGCCGAATTTCTCGATGGTGAAGAAGTTCCACACCGACGGATAGCTCTGCCCGGCCAGAACGAACAGGAACAGCGCCGCGATCAGCCAGAGCACCGCCGGGTAGGACTTGAAGGCCAGAAGGGCGCCGAACGGGTTGGCACGCTTGATGTCGAAGCGGCGGCGCCTGGTCTTGGGCAGGCTCTCGGGAAGGATGATCAGGCCGAACAGGAAATTGGCGAAGGCGAGGCCCGCCGCCACCATGAACGGCGCCCGGACGCTGATTTCGCCGAGCACGCCGCCGACGATCGGACCGATGATGAAGCCGAGGCCAAAGGCGGCGCCGATCAGGCCGAAGCGCTGGGCACGTTTCTCGCGCGGCGTGATGTCGGCCATATAGGCCGTCGCCGTCGACACCGCGGCGCCGGAAATGCCGGCGATCATGCGTCCGATGAACAAATAGGCGATGCTCGGCGCGATGCTCATGATCGCGTAGTCGGTGGTCAGGCCGATCAGCGACAGCAGCAGAACGGGTCGCCGGCCGAAGCGGTCGGAGAGATTTCCCAGAACCGGCGAAAACAGGAACTGCATCAACGCATAGATGAAGACCAGATAGCCGCCGATCTTGGCGGCGCCCGCCACTTCGGCCCCGGTCAGGCTTTCGAGCAGGGAGGGCAGTACCGGCAGGATGATCCCAAGGCCCACCATGTCCAGAAGGACGGTGATCAGAATGAAGGAGAGCGTGAACGGGGATTCCCGGCGAAGGGCCATGGCGACGAGGTCTTCATTAGGTTAGCGGCAGTTGACACATGCCCTTTGTCCAAGGCAAGCGGCAAAACCGCCGGAAAGGCCGCACGCCGCCCGGTTCCACAGGCGATTGCGGCCGGTTCACATCGTCTCGAATGGACGCGCGGGCGCCAGTTGCGGTTCCGGCGCCGGGTCATAACTGTATATCCAGCCGAGCCGTTTCAAGTGGGCGCGGCGTCCCTGGGCAAAAACGGCGAGATCGCGCAAATAGCCGAGCGGCCAGCCGAGATGGAAGATCTGGCCGTTCCAGGCGGAGAGGCGCGCCACCCGCGCCATGCGCCCCAGGCGAATGCGGGCATAGGCCTGATAGGCCGTTTCGGGCTCGGCATGCGTCATCAGGAGCGGCGCCAGAACGGCGGCGTCCTCGATGGCCATGGCGGCGCCCTGGGCCTGGAAGGGCAGCATGGCATGGGCGGCGTCGCCGACCAGTCCGACCACGCCTTTGTGCCACACGCGGGTCGACACCTCGTAAAGCGGCCAGGGCGTGAGTTTGGGGGCCCTGTCGAGCATGTGGACGAATAGCGGCGAGCGCTGCATGGCATTGGGTGCCATGAATGGCCTGCCGTCGCGTGCCTGCCGCGCCCGACGCTCGGACATGCGGGTGAGCAGAACCAGATTGGCGACGCCCCGATGCGGCAGCGGATAGACGACGCCGTGGAAATCGGGTCCCCACAACAGGCTGGTATTGGCCGTGTTGAACGCTTCCGGCAGGTCTTTGATCTCGATCAGCGCCCGCCAGGCGACATAGCCGCCATAGCGGGACTTCGGCCCGGCAACGAGGTCGGTGCGCGTCGCCGAATGTACGCCGTCGGCGCCGATATAGGCGAAGGGGCGGATAGTGCGCGACTTGCCGTCGGCTTCCTCGACCAAGACGGTAAATCCGTGGGCGTGATGGGCGAAATCGACGTTTTTGACCCCGAACAGCACGTCGATCGTGGCAAAGCGCTTGCAGGCCTGGTGCAAAGCCTCGACGAGATCGGCGCGGTGCATCACGCCATAGGGCGCGCCGAAGCGCTGCTGCATGACGCTGCCGAGTTCGAGCGAGGCGAGCGGCCTGTGCTTGCGCCAGATCGGGTAGATGTCGATGGCGCCCGGAAGGTGCATGTGCGGCATCAGATAGCGGCTGGCGCCGAGCCGGTCGAGAATGCGCCGGGCATTGGGGCTGATCTGCAGCCCGGCGCCGAACTCGTCGATGCGCGGGCGCCGTTCGAGCACCGTCACGCTGGCGCCGAACTTGGCGAGGGCAAGGGCCAGGGTCAGTCCGGCGATGCCGGCCCCGGCAATGACGAACCTGCGTCCGTGTTCGCTCATTTCACGGGCGATCAGGCCCGTTCCGGCGCGAAGACAGCAGCGGGTGGCACCGCCGCGTCGGCGGCCAGCCGGGAATTGTAGACGTAATGGGTCGAGCAATAGGGGCAGACGATATCGCTGTCCTCGCCCATGTCGAGAAAGACATGCGGATGATCGAACGGGGGCAGGGCACCGATGCACATGAACTCGCGCGCGCCGATGTCGATCTGCGCTACGCCGCCGGTATTGTGAAAATGCGGAATGCCTGTGCTTGCCATGCGCTGTGTTCTCAAACCCTGATTTGGCGCGGACCTTAGCCGAGCAATCCAACGATTTCCAGTCGCTCTGGTGGCGTCGGGCGGCGTTTGCCGCGCCGGCGATTGCTGCTAAGAGGGCGCCCGACCGCCACACCAGCAACGGAGCCCGCCATGCGCTCTTTTTTATCCGATGGCATCGAGATCGCCTATGACGTATTCGGCGAGGGCAGGCCGGTCCTCATGATCCACGGCTTCGGATCGAATTCCAGGGTGAACTGGATCGATACCGGCTGGGTCCAGGCCGTGACCGGCGCCGGCTACCAGGCGATCGTGCTCGACAATCGCGGCCACGGCCGCTCGCAAAAGCTCTACGATCCGGCGCTCTATTCCTCGCGGCTCATGGCACATGATCCCATCAACCTGCTCGACCACCTCCATATCGGTAAGGCGGCGCTGATCGGCTATTCCATGGGGGCGCGCATCGCCGCCTTCGCCGCGCTCGACGCGCCCGACCGCGTCGCCGCCGCCATCATCGGCGGCCTCGGCATCAGGATACTGGAAGGGCTCGATACCAGCGCCGAAATCGCCGCCGCCCTGCGCGCCGAGAGCCTTTCGTCCGTCAAGGGTCGCATCGGGCGGCAATACCGCATTTTCGCCGAGCATACCGGCAGCGATCTTGAGGTGCTGGCGGTGTGCATGGAAGCGGGACGCTCGCCGTTCAGCACGGCGATGCTGGCCGAGCTCGGGCAGCCGATCCTCGTTGCCGTGGGCAGCAAGGACGACATCGCCGGTCCGGCCGAGCCGCTGGCGGCACGGATCGACAAGGGCGAGGCGCTGGTCATCGACGGGCGCGACCACATGCGCGCCACCGGCGACAAACAGTTCAAGGCCGGCGCCCTTTCCTTCCTCGGCCGCGTCTACTGAACGATCAGATTGTCGTGCGCCGGTTTGAATTGGTGCAACCAATGGCCTATATGCTAGCTCCAATGTAACCGAGCCGTTGGAGGCCGACATGACGGGCAAGCCGCGCCAGCATTCCACGATCACCTCGGTGGATCCGCTCTGGCAGGCGGTGCGGCGCGATGCCGAGACCCTTTCCAGCGCGGAACCGGTCATGGCGGCGCTGGCACTCGTCACCGTGCTCAACCACGACAGCTTCGAATCGGCGCTCGCCTTCCGGCTGGCGGCGCGGCTCGATCACGGCGACCTGCCGGGCGACCTCATCCGCCAGACCTTCGAGAACGTGCTCGCGACCAATCCCGAGATCGGCGCGGCGGCACGCACCGATCTCAGCGCCACGCTCGAGCGCGACCCGGCCTGCCATCGCGCCATCGAGCCCTTGCTCTATTTCAAGGGCTATCATGCCATCCAGACGCACCGGTTCGCCCACGCCCTGTGGAACAAAGGCCGCAAGGACCTGGCGCTTTACCTGCAAAGCCGGTCGAGCCTGGTTTTTCAGGCCGACATCAACCCCAACGTGCCGATCGGCAAGGGCATCATGCTCGACCATGGCACGGGCCTGGTCGTTGGCGAAACGGCCGTCATAGGCGACGATGTCTCGATTCTGCAGGGCGTGACCCTCGGGGGTACCGGCAAGGAAGACGGCGACCGCCATCCCAAGGTCGAAAGCGGCGTGCTCATCGGCGCCGGCGCCAAGATCCTTGGCAACATCACCATCGGCTGTTGCGCCCGCATCGCCGCCGGTTCGGTCGTTCTCAAGGCGGTGCCGCCGCATACCACGGTGGCGGGCGTGCCGGCCAAGGTGATCGGCGAAGCCGGCTGCGCCCAGCCGGCGCTGAGCATGGACCAGATGCTCGAAGCCCTGGACGGCAAGGCCTGATTGCGCCGGACGGGCTCAAAAAACCGAACCACAAACCTTGTTTTGGCGGCGCGCGCGACTAGAGTGCGCGCCGATACCCTTCATCGTCAAAGCGGAGCCGGTCAGTGCAGCACAGCGAAATCATCAAGGTTCAGAAGTTCCTGCAGCACAAGTTCGGCAATTCCGCGCTCGACGTGCGGCCGCGCCCGAAGCAGGACGATTCCTGCGAGGTCTATCTCGGCGAGGAGTTCATCGGCATGATCTATATCGACGACGAGGACGGCGACCGCTCCTACATGTTCCAGATGGCCATTCTCGACATCGACCTTGAGGACTTCGCCTAACGCAACGGCGCGCCGGCGCCGATTTCAGCGAGAAATGCCGTGAGCGGCGCGTCCATCTCACGCCAGTCGGCAAGCCGCGGCGCGGCGAAGCCGAGGATGGCGGCCAGGCCGCTGTCGAGCTCGATCGTGCGGATGCAGCGTCCTTCATCCTTGTCGGAGAGCGGCGCATCGCATTTGGCGGCGAACGGATGGATGCTGATCGGGTCATACCAGACCGTTTCGCCGTCATAGCCATCGCCGCCGGTCAAGGGCTTGCCGATCAGGCCGGGCATCCCTTTTTTCTCCGTGTCTGAAAACCGTTGCAGGAACACCGAATCGAGCAGGACGGAGCTGGGCCGCGCCCGCGCCTTGGGCACCAGGCTCAGCGTCACCGGCAGGGGTGGCGAGGTTCCGAGTGCCAGTGTCACCACGAGATCGACGCGCTCCGAAAACGTGCCGCCTCTCCCGCCGGCGCCGCGAAATGCTCGTTCCGGAACGGACAACGCCACCCCGGCGACATTGAGGGCGATCAGCGCGCCACCGTCTCTCGCCCCGTTCTCCGCCCCAGAGCGATTGAACGCGTCTATGCCATAGGCCAGCCCGAGCGCAGCGAGCGCTACAAGAAGCGCGAGCCCCAAGACATTGGCCGCGATGTCCCGCAACGACGCCGGCTTTCCCGTTTGTCCGCTCACGCCCGCTCCTTCGCCGTTAACCAAATCATCGCTTGCCGGGTGACCTCAAGCATGCGGGCGGATATACTTAACAGAAGGTTAATGGCGGCGGGCAGCGCCGTAAGCTTCTAGGGGCGACATCATGCAATCTGAATTCATGCTGGCGGTGTTCCTGATGGCGGTCGGGGTCAGTGTCGCCGGCGCGAGCACGCATCTGTACCAGGGGCTGACCCAGCAGCCGGCCATGCTGCGCTTCGACGGCCGCACGCTCTTCGGCATGTTCGGCCATCTCGCCATGAGCTTCGTGTGCGGTCCTTACATCATGCTCAAGCTCGGCCTGCGCACCGGCGAGGGCGAGGCCATCTCGATCAGCCAGGTACTGATCGCCTCATCGGTCGCCTTCGGCTGGGCCTTCATCACCGGACTGCTGTTCACCGGCCTTTACATGTCAGTCTCCGGCTGACCCTTGCGTCAACCGATGCCGGCATACTCATTCCATTTGCCGGATCAGCGCTCGAGCAGCGCCAGGCGGTTGTCGTCGTCGACAATGTCGACCCATTTGCCGGCATCGGCCTGCGACTGGCGCTTGAGATACTGGTAGGGCGTATCGGTCCACAGCCTGATCAGCGCATCCTGGTTGTCGAGGATGAGATCGCCGCGATCGGACCTGACCATCAGCACGGCGTGGCCTTCGCCGTTCTTCTGGCGCACCACGGTGATCAAAAGAGTGCTCTGCGGCCAGCCGATCTCAATCAGCGCCCGGCGCTTGGCCAGCGCGAAGTCCTCGCAATCGCCGAACCGGTCGGGATAGGTCCAGAATTCCGCGACATTGTAGAGCTGCGCGTCGGTGACCGGGGTGATGCCGGTGTTGAAGCGGTTGTTGATGGCGATGAGCTGCTGCCAATTGTCCGGGGTCAGCTCGACGGCGCTGACCAATGCCGTGTTCGGTCCGCATTCGGTGCGGTGGAAATGGCAGAACTCGGCATGGCCGATCGGCGTGCTCGTCTGCATCCGCCCCGTCGCCGCGAAGGCGGGATTGGACAGATCGACATTGAGGGCAAAGGCCGGCATGGGCGGTGCCATTGCCGAAACAACAATGGCGATGGCAATAGCCGCAAGTTTTTTTACCGCCGCATCCATGGCTGGCTTGCTCTCCGTTAGCAAGCACAGGCTAGGAGTGGCCGATTGCGGCGATGCCAAAAACGCCGGGTAGTTTTTATGCGTTTTTTAGAGGGGTTTAGCTCAAATTTTGACTGTATTTGTCTTGCATTTTACCCATTCGCCGAAACACCCGGAATCCTGGGCCAAACGCGAAAAGCCGCCTGCTGTGGCGGACGGCTGCAAAGGTTCGGCGCGAGAGAAACCGGCTAGGCTGTAGTGACAATTTAGTCATTTCAGCCAGAGCATGATTGCGGCGAGCTTGATGAAGCCGAGGAAGTGGGCGGCGAGCTTGTCGTATCGGGTTGCGATGCGTCGCCATTGCTTG
>JAHJQZ010000035.1 GCA_018818925.1 Alphaproteobacteria bacterium | reverse complement strand
TTCCATCTGGGCCGCATTGGTCTTGACCGCATCGAGCATGGACGAGAGCTTCTGCGCCGCCTCGGCCACCAGCTTGGTACCGCCCGACACTTCGTTGCCCGACTGCTCGATCAGAACCTTGACTTCGGACGAGGCCTCGGCCGCGCTCTGGGCGAGACGCCGTACTTCCACGGCCACGACCGCGAAGCCCTTGCCGGCCTCGCCCGCCCGAGCGGCTTCCACCGAAGCGTTCAAAGCCAGAAGGTTGGTCTGGAAGGCGATGTCGTCGATCATGCCGATGATGTTGGAAATCTTGGATGAGGAATTGGCGATCCGTTCCATCGCCGCGTTGGCCTGACGCATGACCTCGCCACCCTCTTGGGCGGTCTTGGAGGCAAGGCCGGCCTGATTGCTGGCTTCCTGGGCCCGCTTGGCGTTGTCGGCCACCGTGGTGGCAAGCTGCTCCATCGCCGCCGAGGTTTCCTCGATGGTTGCGGCCTGCTTGGTGGTGCGCTCCGACAAATCGTTGGCACCGGAAAGGATTTCGCCCGTCGCCGTCTTGAGGCCGCGCGAGGTCTGCCTGATCTGGCCGACCACTTCAGTGAGCTTGTCGGCCACGGCATTGGTATTGGCCTTGAGCCGCTCGAAGGCACCCTGGTAGTCACCGGTGACGCGCTGCGTCAGGTCCGTATCGGCCAGAGCCGCCAACACTTCGCCGGTTTCATCAAGACCGCGATCGACCGTCTCGACCAGGGCGTTGACCGAGCGGGCCAGGGCGTTGAGCTCGTTGTCGGAAAATTCGGTCGCGACGCGCCGGGTGAAATCGCCGGTGATCGCCGCATCGACGACGTTGCCGAAGGCCTGCTGCAGATCCTGCATCATTTGAGCGCGTTCCTCACGGCGCTGCCGACTGGTGCGCAGCTCGTTCTCCGACATGTCGCGGACCTTGATAGCGTTCTCGCGGAACACTTCCACGGTCTGGGCCATTTCGCCGATCTCGTCCTTGCGGCCGATGCCGCCGATCTCGACATCGAGCTTGCCGTCGGCGATTTGTCGCATCGTGCTGCCGAGGCCGGCGAGCGGACGCGTGATGCCGCGCGCGAAAAGCAGCCCGGCCGCCACGACCAGCGCTAAAAGCACGACACTAACGACAAGCAGCGAATTGCGCAGATCGACGACCGGCGCCATCGCCTCGTCGACCGACCTGAGGGCCACCACGGCCCAATCGACGCCGGAGACGGCGATCGGCTGGGCATTGTACATCATCTGCATGTTCCGGTAGCCGTCGAGCGTTCCCAGCGATGGAGCGCCGGAAGCCGCCGCCGCGATTTCCGGCGAATCAAGCGCCAGCGACAAGGCCTCCTCGCCGGCGACGAGCTCGGAATTCGACCGCAGGACGCCATCGCCGCCGACCACCAGCACTTCGCCGGTTTCACCCAGTCCGGTGCGGTCGCCGATTGCGGCGGTGATCTGGTCCGCCGTCACGGCATAGGCGAGCACGCCGACCACCCGCGCATTGGCGGGATTGACGATCGGGGTCGCGAGAAAAAAGGTCGGGGCGTCGCCGAGCGGCCCGTATTTGGCGAGGTCCTCGACCACGACGATCGAGGCATCCGTGATCTGGATCGCCTGCCCATAGACGTGAGCGAGCGCGCCGGCACCGAATGCCTGGCCGCCATCCTTGATGCTGCGGGCGAAGTCCTCGCCTTTTCCGACCGAGTAGACAACGTTGCCGGAGGTGTCGATCAACAGGAGATCGCCATAGCCGCCGATCGCGACGATTTCGCGGAAGCCCTCATGATATTTCAGGTGAGAGGCATTGTAGGTCAGTCCGGTGCCGTCGCTAGCAAATTCCGAGCGATCCTCCGGGTTGGGATTGCTGTCGACATAGAGTTCCCTGAGCTTGCCCTCGGCCTCGCTCTTCATGGTCAGCCAGGCGCCGGCGAAGTCGCGCGCCGCCAGGATGGTCGAGGACTGCTTGGCGGTACTCATGATATCGCGCTCGCTGGCCTCGACAAAGCCGGCCAGCTGATGGCTGCGTTCTCTCGCTACGGCGCTGAGATTTTGCTGGGCCGATTCCGCCAGCGAAGTCGCGGATATTTGGTAGCTGGCGAAGCCGACACCCAGGCTGACGACAAGTCCAGACAAAAAGAACGACAATGGCAGCTTTTTGGAAATCGCCATCATGCTGAAAGGAGTCACGCCGAACCCTCCTGGATGTTTTGGCGGGAATTATTCGCAGATGGCGTTTAATCCCAGATTAACTTCGCCGAGGCCCGATACGCATATCCGGCCGCGTCAAGCACTTGAACTATCCCCGCCCGGTTCGGGTTTCGTGAGTGGCGGCAAGTCCGCGCCCGACCTTCGCCGCTCTATCTGTTTGTGGTCGCATCGTTTCTTTCGCAAAACCGGTTCCCGCTTTTGCGCATGATGCTCCAGAATCAGGATCGATCGCGATCGGCCTTGACCGCGGCATTGCCTCCCTTGCCCAGATAGGTGCTGGCCGCTCGAACAACCTTGTCCTGCAGGCCCTTGACGCCTGGTCCGGGCCTGGCCGACCAGGCCGGGGCGCTCGGCGTCAAGCGCGTGCCGGCGTTTGCGAGCGTGAACACCTCGACGATGCGGTCGAGTTCCGAAGCCTGGTTTTCGGTCTGCTCGATGGCGGCGTTGGTCTCTTCCACCAGCGCCGCGTTGTGCTGGGTCATCTCGTCCATCTGGCGTACGGCGATGTTGACCTCTTCGATGGCGCCGGCCTGTTCGCGGCTCTGTCTGGCGATGGCGACCATCAGCGCGTTGTTGGCCTTGACCGCGTCGAGCATGGCGCCGAGCTTGTCCGCCGCCGAGGCAACGAGCTTGGAGCCGCCGGCCACCTCTTGGCCCGACTGCTCGATCAGCATTTTGACCTCGGACGAGGCTTTCGCCGCGCTCTGGGCCAGACGTCTGACCTCGACGGCCACCACCGCAAAGCCCTTTCCGGCTTCCCCGGCGCGTGCCGCTTCCACCGAGGCATTGAGGGCCAGAAGGTTGGTCTGGAAGGCGATGTCGTCGATCATGCCGATGATGTTGGATATCTTGGCGCTGGATTGGGTGATCCGCTCCATCGCCAGATTGGCCTCGCGCATCACAGCGCCGCCCTCCTCGGCGGCCTGGCTGACCAACTGCGACTTGCCCGAGGCCTCCTCAGCGCGCTTGGCACTCTCGATGACCGTGCCGGCGAGCTGTTCCATGGCCGCCGAGGTTTCCTCGATGGTCGCCGCCTGCTTGGTGGTACGTTCTGACAAGTCGTTGGCGCCGGCCAGGATTTCGCTCGTTGCCGACTTGACGCCGCGCGAGGTCTGGCGAAGCTGAGTGATGATGTCGGTGAACCGGTCCACGGTCTCGTTGAAGACCACGCGGATTTCGTCCATCTCGGCCGGAAAGTCCTCCTCGATGCGGGAATCGAGATTGCCCTCCGCCAGCCGCACCAGGGCCTGCTTGAGCCGCGCCACGGCATTGCCCTGTTCGGCGGCGCGGGTCGCCTTTTCCTCGGCCTCGGCGGTACGGTGCTGTTCGACCGCCCGCCGTTCGTCTTCATGCGCGGCCTGTTCCGCCAGCCGCGCTTCGGCGGCCTGGTTCTGGCGCGTGACAGTGCGGTCGCGCAGATAGGCGACGGCGCGGGCAATGGCGGAGATTTCGTCCTTGCCGTGCGTTTCGGCGATCTCGTCGCTGCCCTCGCCATCGGCGAGGCCGCGGATATTGCCCTCGAGCCGCGACAACCCCCTGACGATGGCGCGCGAGAACAGCCAGCTCGCTGCGGCGACCACGATCACCAGCCCGCCGGCAATGAGCAGCATGGTCGATAAACGATCGCGGAAACTTTGCACCCGAACCTCGAGCAGCCGCTTGAGCTCGGTTCCGGCCGCCGCTGCCATGACCAGCGAGGCTTCCTGGTAACGCAGCCGCGCGTCCTGCAGGTCCTGGGTGATCAGCGACCTCAGGCCGTGCGCCTTCTTGAATTCCACCATCGCCTGATCGGCACTGGTTGTGAACGCCATGGCCGCTTCGGAATAGCCCGCTACGGGCGCCGTCAGATTGGCGGCCACGCCGCCGTCGCTATTGCCGGCGATCGCCGCGTCGAGCGACCCCGCCGCGCCGTGGATCGTCGATTGCAGCCCGAACAGCAGGGCGCTCAGAAGGATGCGGTTGTCGGTGCTGGTGTCGGTCGTCGAATTGGTGATCTCGATCCGCTCCAGCAGCTCCGATACGGCATTGGCCGCGCTCGGCACCCGCAACAGGATGATATCCATGACGTAATAGCTGTCGAGATCGGGATCAAGAATAAGGTTGGACGTGTCACCGACCCTGGTGATCAACGTATTGAGCGCCGCGCGCTTAGCCGCGACATCGCCGCCGCTGCGCAAGCCGGCATAGGTCTCGGCCGGTTCTGTGACGTCGAGCTTCGCATCGTAGCTTTGCCGCGCCGCCTCGAATGCATCCGCCGCGGGCAGCTCCTTGCCGACCGTCATGGCGAGCAGGTCGGGCAGCACCGCCTCCAGATAGAGCGTGCCGGCAATCTCCTTTTCGCCGAAGGCGATTTCCTTGTTGGATTGCGCCACGAACAGATAGGCGAGCAGGGCAATGGGCAATAGCGATAGCCCGACGATGATCGCGAGCTGACTGCGAATGGAAAGATTCTTCATGATTGCGTCCTCAGCATCGCCGATCAACCGACCGGCGATAACTACAGACAATCGTCCGTATTGACTAACCTGACGTTAAGGACAAATCCGTAGCGCCGATTTTGTAACTAGATGATTTCAAGCAGCTTTGTGCTTCGGAGAAGGCATGGGGAACCGCCTATAGCGGTCAGCGCCAGCGCCGGCGCCCAACGGCAAATCGGCACCCGGGACGCGTTTCTCGGCAGGGGTAGCCACCGGGCAGGCCGAGCCGGCGTGCTCAATCATGTCACGTTTTCTCGCAATCGTCGGGGTCAAAGACACGGCCTGCCTCGTCATGACGGAGACAGAGACCGGCCTCGCCTTTTTTTCCGAGGCCGAACGGCCCTAGAATTCCGACCAGTCCTGGTCCTGCTTCACGGCGGCATTGCCCTTGGACAGATAGGATTTGGCGGCCTTGACCACCTTTTCCTGCAAGCCCCTGACGCCGGTCCGCGATGCCGGGGCCGGCGCTGCGGCCGGGCGACCCTGCCGTTCGCTGCCGAGGTGGAAGATGTCGACAATCTCGTCGAGCTCTGAGGCTTGGCTCTCGGTCTGCTCGATGGCCGCGTTCGTCTCTTCCACCAGAGCTGCGTTGTGCTGGGTCATTTCGTCCATCTGCCTCACCGCGACACTGACGTCCTCGATGGCCGAGGCCTGCTCTCGGCTCTGTTTGGCGATGCCGTCCATCAGCTGGTGATTGGCCCGGACGCCCGCGAGCATGGTTTCGAGCTTTTCGGCCGCCTGCGCCACGAGCCGCGTGCCACCCGAGACTTCCACGGCGCTCTTTTCGATCAGCACCTTGACCTCGGAAGAAGCCTCGGCCGCCGACTGCGCCAGTCGCCGCACTTCGACCGCGACGACGGCGAAACCCTTGCCGGCTTCGCCGGCTCTTGCCGCTTCAACGGACGCGTTGAGCGCCAGCAGGTTGGTCTGGAAGGCGATGTCGTCGATCATGCCGATGATGTTGGAGATCTTGGACGAAGAATTGGAAATCCGCTCCATCGCCTCGTTGGCCTGGCGCATGACTTCGCCGCCCTCTTCGGCCGTCTGGCTGACCGACTTGGCGCTCTGGCTGGCTTTTTCGGCCTGTTCGGCGCTGGTGATGACCGTGTGGGCCAGTTCCTCCATGGCCGCCGAGGTTTCCTCGATAGTCGCCGCCTGCTTGGTGGTGCGTTCGCTGAGATCGTTGGCACCGGATAGGATTTCGCCGGTCGCCGTCTTGAGGCCGCGCGAGGTCTGCCGCAGCCGTCCGATGATCTCGGTCAGCTTGTCGGCCACAGCGTTGGTGTCGTTGCTCAGCTTGGCGAATGCGCCCTCGAAATTACCCGCGACGCGAAGCGTCAAGTCGGTCTCGGCCAGCGCCGCCAGCACCTTGCCGGTCTCGCCGACGCCGGCATCGACCGTCTCGACCAGCGTGTTGACGCTCTGCGCCAGCCGGTTGATCTCGTCGTCGGGGAATTCGGCGGCGACGCGCCTCGAAAAGTCGCCATGCGTGGCGGCATCGACCACCAGGCCGAAGGCGGCTTGCAGATCCTGCATCATGCGGGCGCGGTCGGCGCGCCGCTGCGTGTCGGCCACGAGCTCGTTCTCGGACATGTCGCGCATCGTCACGGCATTGTCCCGGAAGACCTCGACGGTGCGCGCCATCTGGCCGAGCTCGTCGTGTCGGCCGACACCGACCACCTCGACCGCCAGATCGCCGCCCGCCAGGGCCTTCATCGTCTCGGTCAGCCTGACCATCGGCCTTGTAATCGAGTGCGAGATGAAATAGCCGATGATGCCGACGACCAGCAGCAGCGCCGCCGCGACGATCAACATCATGTTGCGCATTTCGTAGACGGGCGCTTCCACCTCGCCGGTGGCCATGGTCGAGGTCAGCGCCCATCTGGCGTTCTCGAACTGCACCGGAATAGCGATGGCGACGGCCGCTGTGCCGGTGATATCGCGGGCAACGCCGGAGCTGCGCTCGCCCACGAGCGCCGCGGTTACCACGTCGCTGGCATAGCTCGTGCCGGCATCGGTCGCGCTCAGGCGGGAAGCGCTGACCAGCGTTCCGGACTCGTTGACGAGGAACATGTCGCCGGTCTTGCCGAGGCCGTTGGCATCCTCGAGCAGCGCGTTGATGCGTTCGCTCGGCAGCATCACGGCCATGACGCCCTGGAGCTTGTCGCGCTTGTCAAGGATCGGCGCGACAAGCAGGCTCACAATCATGCCCTCGACCGGCGCATAGGCCCCGAAATCGGCGAAATAGACGCCGCGCTCGGTCGCCGCCGAGGCCTGCTGGAACAATCGCCCGAGACTCGAATCGGCCCATTCACCCTCGGCGCCGAAATTGGCGGCGAAATCGTTGCGCTTGTAGACCGAGTAGACGAGATCGCCGTCGCGGTTGAGCAGGATGACGTCGCGATAGCCTTTAAGCTCCGCCGCCGCCTTGAAAGCCTGGTGGTTCATCTCGTGCAGGAAGTCGTAGGCCAGCTTCTGGTCCGACTTGCCGAGAAGTTCGCGCTGGTCGGGATTGGGGTTGTTCTCGACATAGGCCATCCGGATTTCGGCCGAGATGTCCGTGCCGCCATTGCCCCAGTTGATGCCGAGATTGCGCACCGCTCCGACCGTGCTGTCGAGGTCGGCCATGGACAAGAGGTCCGTCTTGGTGGCCTCGAGCAGTTCGATAAATTGCTGCGCCCGCCCGTCGGCCAGATCGCTGAGCGAAGCCGATTGCAGGTCGCGAACCACCGCGGAAGCGATCAGGTAGCTGGCCAGGCCGACGCCGGCACCGACGAGCAGGGCACCGCCGAGCAGAACGGTCGGAACCTTGAGCGCGATGGAGAACGAAGGAAATTTGAACATCGGCGATGTCTCCCCCAGATTGGCCCTGCCTTCATTCGCGGCGTCCTCCGCCCCGGTGCCGTTCCTATTTTGTCCTTATCGGAACGCGGGCACCGGATGGTCCGCAAGCGAAGCGGGCTGAAATCGATTGCATGTGCCCAAATCTAGGGCGCTAACGTAAACTCTTGCTGAACGAATCCGCCGAAACCCGGCGCGCGCCAAACAAAAGGCCGCCGGCGGAACCCGCGGCGGCCATTTCCCTCGGTTGTCAGTCGCGACGCTGTCAGGACAGCGTGCCGATCACGGCCTCGATGCGCTTTTTCATCGTCGCGGCGTCGAAAGGCTTGATAATGTAGTTGTTCACCCCGTAGGCGATGGCTTCCTTGACCTGTTCCTTGTCGGAACGGCCCGTCGCCATGATGAATGGCAGGCTCGCCGTGCGCGGATGCTTGCGCAGCACCTTGAGCAGCGTGAGCCCGTCGATGTCGTCCATGTTCCAGTCCGAGATCACCAGGTCGAAATTGGCTTTTTCGAGCTTGGTGAGAGCGTCGCGACCGCTCTTGGCCTCGATGATGTCCTTGAAGCCGAGCTGATTGAGGATGTACTTGCATATCCCCCGCATCGACTGCTGGTCGTCGACGATCAGAACGCTTACTGCACTCGCCTTGGGCATTGTTTACTCGTCACTTCTCTCACGCGCCCCAGCCGGACTCCGGCCCGAGCATTCTAGGAACAATCTCTTACCAATCCCTCAACCATCCGACGCGCTACGCCGCTGACTTGAGCTTGGATAGAGCGCCGACCAGCTTGGCGGCGATGTATTCGACCGGCGCCTGTTCGATGACCGCGCCTTCCTCGAAGGCGACGCGCGGCATGCCGTAGACCAGGGCCGAGGTCTTGGACTGTCCGACGGTATAGGCGCCGGAGTCCCGCAGCATCTTGAGGCCGGTCGCGCCGTCGCGGCCCATGCCGGTCAGGATGGCCGCGACGGCCATCGGGCCGACGACCTTGGCCACCGATTCGAACAACACGTCGACGCTCGGCCGGTGGCCGGACACCGCGTCCTCGTGGCCCAGCCGGCATTTCATCTGGCCGGAGGTCTTTTCCACTCTCAAGTGAAAATCACCCGGCGCCACATAGGCATGTCCCGGCTCCAGCACCATGCGGTCCGCTGCCTCGACAACGTTCAAAGGCGTCACTTCGTTGAGGCGCTGGGCGAAGCGCTCGGTGAAACCGGCCGGCATGTGCTGGGTGATCACCACCGGCGGACAGTCGGGCGGCATCTGCGACAGCACCGCCCGGATCGCCTCCACCCCGCCCGTCGAGGCGCCGATGGCGATGAGCGCGCCCTTGGGCGCCGCCGCCGTCCGGAGCGGCACGTCCGCCGACTTGGCACGCATGCCCATGCCGCGCGAGCGCGCGTCGCTCGCCGCGGCGGCGCGGATCTTGCGCCTGACCTCGGCGGTGAACCCCTCGATGCCGCCATTGAGGTCGTGGTTCGGCTTGGCGACGAAATCGACCGCGCCGAGTTCGAGGGCGAGCATGGTCTCGTCGGCGCCCTTCTGGGTCAGGGTCGACACCATCACGACCGGCATCGGCCTCAGGCGCATGATCCTTTCGAGAAATTGCAGCCCGTTCATGTTGGGCATTTCGATGTCGAGTGTCAGGACGTCCGGGTTGAGCAGCTTGATCTTCTCGCGCGCATCGATCGGGTCCTCGGCCGCGCCGACGACATTGATATCGCCGTCCTTGCCCAGTGACCGCGTCATCACCTCCCGGATCAGCGCGGAATCATCGACGACGAGAACATTGATGGTCATGCTGCGTGCCTTGCCGTTTGCGTTGGCTTCATCTGGTAGACCGTCTTGCCGACGAGCTTGAACGGGCTTTCGGTATAGGCGGCGTTCTCGGAATGGCCGACATAGAGAAAGCCATCCGGCGCCAGCACCTTGCCCAGGCGGGTGAAGATACGCGCCTGCGTCGCCTTGTCGAAATAGATCACGACGTTGCGGCAGAAGATGGCGTCGAACGGTCCCTTGACCGGCCAGTCTTCCATCAAGTTGAGCACCTTGAACGCGATCAGCTCGCGCGCCACCGCTGGAATGCGGATCGTGCCGTCGCCCGGCCGGTCGAACAGCGCCGCGCGCTCCCGGCTCAGGCCGGCGAGCTCCTGTTCGGGATAGATGGCCGTCGCCGCCCGCGCCAGAACGGCGGTGTCGATGTCGGTGGCGAGAACCTTAAAGTCCCAGCGCCTGAGTTCGGGAAATTTCGCCAGAAGGTGCAACGCGATGGTAAAGGGCTCCTGCCCGGTCGAACAGCCGGCCGACCAGATTCTGAGGCGCGGCTTGCCAGCCCGGCTGACGCGCGGCTTCCTGGTGATCAACTCGCCCACATGCTCGGCCAGGTGGTCGAAATGGTGGTCCTCGCGGAAGAACCGCGTCAGGTTGGTCGTCAGGGCATTGACGAATTCCTGGTCGAGACTGTCGTTCTTGCTGCGATCGAGAAAGTCCAGATAATCCCCAAAGCTCGCCTGCCCATGCGCCTTGACGTGCTTGGTCAAGCGCGACATCACCAGCGTGCGCTTGGCGTCGCTGAGGGATATGCCCGCTATGTCATAGACCCGCTTCTTGACGCGGTGGAACTCGGCATCGCTGAGGGGAATGTCACCCGGATCGCTACTCAATACGTTTACTCCCGAACAACCCGAGCATGCTGAGATCAGCCATTGCTTGCTTTGCGGGGGTAGACGCCACCCGTGGCGCGTTCCGCATCGCCGGCAATCGCGGCGGCCTTGCGATCGATTTCGGCAAGAGCGCCTTTCCCATGGCCCAGAGCGTCGGCAATTCTGTCAGTCTCTGTACTTAAATTCCGTAAATGTCCGTCAAGGTCCTCGACTAATCGTGCAAGTCCGGCCGCGCCGGCGGCTCCGTCGACGCTCTCGGACCTGCCGCGCGCCACCAGCGAACGGATTTGCTTGGCCGTCTTGGAGGCAGTTTGCGCCAGGGTCCGCACCTCGTCGGCCACCACCGCGAAGCCGGCGCCCTTCTCGCCGGCCCGCGCCGCTTCGATCGAGGCGTTGAGGGCGATGAGGTTGGTGCGGAAGGACACCGTCTCGATGGCGGCGACGAGGCCGGAAATCTCCAGGGTCAGCGCGCCGATGCTCGCGGCCCAGTCGGAATTGGTCCGGGCCGCATCGAGGGCCTCGTCGATCACTACCTGCGCCTCGCGCCCGAGCTTTCCCGCTGCCGCCGCCCGCGCCCCGCCGGCATCGAGCGCCACCCCGAGCGACGCGCCGTCGGCGCGCAGGCCCTCGGCGCTGTCCCGCAACCGTGCCGCCATGGCGCGGTGGCGTTCGACCAGGTCGGCGATGCGCCGGAGCTTGTCTTCGAGCCGCGCCCTGGTTTCGTCCTCCTCCTCGCGCCCGGCGCCGAAGGCGGCGATCAGGTCGGCGATGGCCCGCGCCCGTGCACCGAGCGCGTCGTTGCGCCCCTTGGCGGCAGCGAGCGCCCGCCTGTCGCCGTCGAGCACGCCGTCGATCAACCCCAGTCCGTCCTCGATCGCTTCAAATCCGCGCAACAGCGGCCGCGCCGGCGGTCCGAGCGCCTTGAGCCGCTCGGTGAGCGCCAGGTCCGCCGATCCGGATATCATCGCCTCGGCGATGGAAGCGGCAAGGCTGTCGTCGAGGCCGGATTGCTCGGGAACCAGCGAAACGAGGCGCCGCGTGCCCTCCGCCCCGGCCAGCACGACGCGATAGCGCCGGCTGCCGATAATGGTTTCTCCGGCGCCGGTGACGGCCAGGACCTCGTAGTCGGGAAACAGGCTGCCGCGCTCGAATTGCGCACCGAGCGCCAGAAGTCCGTCGCTCGCCGTAGCGATTTCGCCATTCTCGGTCAGGACCGCGATGGGCAGCGGCGATTGCGCCACTCCGTTCCTGACGGCGCTGGCGCGCATGAGGCTCTGGTGCAGCGTCGAAACGATGCTTTCAACGTAGTCGACCTCGTGGCCGCGCTGCATTTCGGCATGGCCGACCGCCGCGCCGATGGCTCCGAGCCGCGAGGCGACGCGGTGGTCGAGCCGGCGGGCCAGCGCCACCGATAGCCCGGTCGTCACTGCCGCCAGCGCGATCGCCGCGGCAAAAGCCAACGTTGCCCAGCCGACCTCGGCAAAGGCCAGCCCGGCCGCAAAACCGGCGCCCAAGCCGAAAGCCGCCGCCAGATGTGCCAGCGCCGCCCGGCTCATGCCGCCCGTCCCGGGAGAGAATCGTCCGATACCATGATTGGAAAGGCTAATGCCGCGAGGGTTAATCAAAGGTATCGCGACGCGGATGCCGGAAAGGCTTTGCTAACTTTCAAGCGTTCCGAAGGACAAATCGTGCCAGTGGCACGATTTGAACGCAGAAAGGCCATGAGGCCTATGGCCGAATGGCGGAACGTTCCGCGGGACGGGTGTAACCGAGTGTCGGGTCGGGATGTGGCGAAGCGATTGCGCCTAGAACAGCTCGATATCGTCCGCCGGTGCCGGAGCCGTCGTCTGGCGGCCGGCGATCTCGAGTTCTTCCTTGACCACGCGGGCGCCGGCCATCGAATCGAGGCGCTTGACGAAGACCCGTCCGGATGCCGGCTTGTAAAGCACCCGGCGGGCATAGGTGCCGCCGAGATCCTCGCCGGAAATGCGATAGCCTTCCGCCGTCAGGAAGTCGTGGACGAATTCGATGTTCTTGGCGCCGACATCGTTCAGCGAGGCATTGATGTTGCCGCCGCCGAACACCTTGATTTCCAGATTGGACTTATTGCCCGTTCCCGTGGACAGCACCTTGTTGATCAGCTGCTCCATCGCGAAGGCGCCATAGCGCGCCGAGGCACCGTAGCGGTCCTTGGCGGAGCCGGACTGCTCGGCGAGAAGGAAATGGTTCATCCCCCCGACATTGGCCACCCGGTCGCGCACGCAGGCGCTGACGCATGATCCCAGCACGGTGGAAAAGGTCACGTCGTCCTTCGACACATGGCAGTCGCCCTGATGCACGGTCGTCACGACGACGCGATCGAAATCCGGAGGTAGACTGGAGCTGGCCGCCATTAGGTGATCCCTGACAAGGTGGTGCCAGTCTAGGACGGCATTCGTTAGCCAATCGCTAACTACGAATGCAAAGGACACACGTAATTTTCCAATTGAAATATCGACTTAGGATTTGCCGGCTAGGGTTGAGCCGATTGACGGGGAGACCGAGCATGTCGCTGGAACGACTGGCGCGAGAACTGGACGAAACCGCCCGGCAGACCGGCGAGATGGCTGCATCGATCTCCTATGCCGTCAACCATCTGGGCGAGGCCGCCGAGGGCGACGAACGGACGCGCGAAGACGCCATACAGAACATCATCATCGCCCTTCAGGCCCAGGACCGCATCGAACAGCGCTGCCGCAACCTCGCCCGCGCCGTCCGCGACCTGGTCGCTTCGGACAGCGCCATCGACCATCCCCGCTTCGACGAGATCTGGTCCAATCTCAATCTCGACGAGCTGGCCGTACCCGAATTGTCCGGCATCGCCAGTCGTGTCGATCACGGCGACTGCGAGTTTTTCTAGACCCCAAGTCCACCGGTCGAGGATTTTTCCTGACCCCGTCGACCCCGTCGGCGGGTTTTGCATGTCCGGGGCCGGAAGCTACCGGTTCGTAACCTTTTGCAGCAGGGAAACCACGCGTGCCGGCAGTTTTCGCGTGGGCGCGCGCTAGAGCGGCCCGCGTTCAAGTTGAACCGCCTCGCCGCTCCATCTCTTTGTGATCGCATCGTTTCTTTCGCAAAACCGGTTCCCACTTTTGCGCACGATACTCTAGCGAAAACGGGCGCCCGAAGGCGCCCCGGATTCGGAAGCACTGGAACTTATGGAGCTATTTCTCGGCCTTGGTGCCGGCGACGATGGCGTGCAGGTCGATCAGGCCGACCATGGCGTTCTCGTGCGTGATAATGCCAGAAAGCAGTTCGGTGTCGGAAGCATTGCCTTCCGGCACGGCATGGATTTCGTCCTTGGAGACCGTGAGGATGTCGCTGACCGCGTCGACCAGGATGCCGACCCATTTCTCGCCCACCGACATGACGACGACGACGTGATTCTTGGTCGGCTCGGTCTTGCCGTCGCCGAACCGGGCCCGCAGATCGTAGATCGGCACGATCGTGCCCCTGAGGTTGATCACGCCGCGCACGAATTCGCGGGTATTGGGCAAAGGCGTCGCCCCGTTCCAGGCCCGGATTTCGCGAACCGTGGTGATTTCGACGCCATAGATCTGTTCGCCGATGGAAAAGGCAATCAGTTGCAGGGAGCGGGATTCGCCGCCCCTGACGTCGATGACTTCACCGTCCTGCTCACGGATATCCAGAGCTTCCATGTCTAGCCTCCTTCCGGCTCGCGGCGTCCCGCTATTCGCATCGACGCCATGCCTAAGCCGCACTTCTTTGTGTTGTATGCACGCGCAGGCCCTGCACGTCGACGATCAGCGCAACGCTGCCGTCGCCCAGGATCGTGCCGCCGGCAATGCCTTCGATACGCTCGAAATTCTCTTCCAGCGACTTGATGACCACCTGCTGCTGGCCGATGATCTCGTCGACGACGAGCGCTACCTTCTGCGTGCCCTCCGCCTCGCACAGGACGACGAAGCGCTGGTTCTCGGGCGTATCGTTGGGCAGGCCGAACTGGGCCGCCAGATCGATCACTTGCACATATTCGCCCCGGACCTGCAACACGCGATTGCCCGTCGGCATGCGGCCGAAATCGGCGCGCGCCGTCTGCATGGTCTCGACGATGGACGAGAGCGGGATGACATAGGGACAGACCCCCACGGCCACCAGCATGACATCGAGCACCGCCAGCGTCAGCGGCAGCCTCAGGGTCATGCGCGTGCCCTTGCCGGTCCAGGACCGCACATGAACCGATCCGCCGATCTTCTTGATATTGGAGAGCACCACATCCATGCCGACGCCACGACCGGAAATGTCGGAAACTTCGGTCACCGTGGAAAAACCCGGCGCAAAGATCAGGTTGTCGATCTGCTCGTCGGTCAGCTGCTGGTCTTCCCCGATTACCCCGCGTTCGCGCGCGATCTGCACGACGCGTTCGCGGTTGATGCCGGCGCCGTCGTCCTCGACGATGATGAGGATATTGCCGCCGGCCTGCTCCGCCGACAGCCGGATGGTGCCGGTTTCGGGCTTGCCCGCCGCAATGCGCTTTTCCGGCTTTTCGATGCCGTGGTCCGCCGAATTGCGGATCATATGGGTCAAGGGATCGGACAATTGCTCGATGACGGTCTTGTCGATTTCGGTGTTCTCGCCGACCGTTTCGAGCTTGATCTTCTTGTTTGTCTTGCCCGCGAGCTCGCGCACCAGGCGCGGCATGCGCGAAAACACCGATTTGACCGGC
Source organism: Alphaproteobacteria bacterium (assembly GCA_018818925.1). Classification (GTDB taxonomy): domain Bacteria; phylum Pseudomonadota; class Alphaproteobacteria; order Rhizobiales; family Devosiaceae; genus JAHJQZ01. Next base: position 5,568 of record JAHJQZ010000035.1, on the reverse strand, counting down.
TGGGCGCGAATGGCCATGACCGAATCCTGCAGCCCGCGCGTCGTCTGGGCCAGAACCTCAAGGCCGCGCACCAGTTCCTGGTACTTCTGCCTCAGGTTCTCGTCCATCTGCTGGGTCAGCATCGACTGGGTGATGACCAGTTCCCCGACCATGTTGACGACGCGGTCGACCTTGTCGAGATCGACGCGGATCGACTGCACGCCGACATGGCGGGCGCCGCCGTTTTCGTGTTCGCCGGGTTCGCCGGGGGCCGGAGCCGCCATCATGGCGGGCTTGACCACGGACAGTGTCTTGGGCGGCGCTACCGCGTCGGGTTTCACCTCGGCCACCAGATCGGCAAGGCTCGGTCCGTCGAAATCGAACCCCTCGTCCTCGTGAGCGACGTCGAGCGTGCCACGGGAAATCTCGAGGTCGCAGTCGCCCTCGACGAATTCGAAGACCTCGCGGATCTTTTCCTCGGTCACGCTGTCGGAAACAATCTGCACATCCCAGGAACAATAAACGCCGAACGGCTCGAACTCGACGAGACCCGGCAGGTCGTTCAAGTTGGCGACCACGGTAATATCGCCCAGTTCGGCGAGTTCGCGTAATAGGAGCAACGGATCGTTGGCGCGCGAATAAAGCTCAGAATGCGGCGTGAAGCGCAGCAGCCAGCTTTCGCCCGCAGCCGCCTCGGGCTCGCCCTTGTGGTCGAGATCGACGGCCACCGGCGTGAAGTCGATGTCGAATTCCTCCATCGGCTCGCCGCCTTGGTCGCCGTCGGTATCGCCCTTGGACAGGGCGATGAAGCGCGCCTTTTCCTCGGCGCCGTAATCGGCGTCCAGCGCCTCGCCATTGCGCGCCGCGGCGACGAAATCGGCGACGATGTCGTTGGAGCGGATGCACAGCGCCACGACGTCGTCGGTCAGATCGACCTTGCCGTTGCGAACATAGTCCAGAAGCGTCTCGAACTCGTGGGCGAACCCGACCAGGTCCTTGAAGTTGAAGGCGCCAGCGCCGCCCTTGATCGAATGGATGGCCCGGAACACGGCATTGAGGCGGTCCGAGTCGCGCTCGCCCGCTTCGATTGCCGTGAACTGCTCTTCGAGCTCACCGAGCAGCTCGGAGCATTCGTCGAAATAGGTCGCCTTGAAGTCGTCGAGGTCGCTCATTATTCACCGGCCGGTCGCAATGCCGAACGCTAGGATTAGTGCACGACCCTGCGGATCACGGAGATCAGCTTTTCCGGGTCGAACGGTTTGACGATCCAGCCCGTGCCACCGGCCGACCGGCCGAGATCACGCTTCTCCTGGCTGGTTTCGGTGGTAAGGATCAGAATCGGAAGGCTTTGATACTGCCCGGAGGAACGCACGTTCCTGATGAACTCGATTCCGTCCATGATCGGCATGTTGATGTCGGTGATCACGACATCGACATCTTCGGTCTTGAGAACGTCGAGTCCCTTCTTGCCGTCTTCCGCCTGCAGAACTTCGAAACCCGCGCCCGTCAGCGTATGATGGAGCATCGCCAGTATGGTGCGGGAATCATCGACGGTGAGTACGCGCATGCGGTGTCTATCCTTTCACGAGCGGCGCGAAATGAGGCATGAGCCCCAGCCGCTGGATGGCCGACTGCATCGGCTCGCTGGTTGCGACGACTGAAAAGCCGTTCTTGTTGCGCCGAGCCGTTTCGGCTGCGCTCAGAAGCATCATCAGGGCATTGGTCGCGACGCGTTCCACCGCCGATCCGTCGACACTGGCATCGCCGCGGTCGATGGCGTCGATCAGTTTGTCCCGGAACGTATCGAGCGAATCCAGATCGACGATCGCGGGCAGAACGACAGTCTGCGTTTCCTGGTCTGCCATGTGGGACGGACCTCCTGACCCAAACACCCGTTCAGAGTTTCACACCGCATTGGTTTAAGAACTCCTAACCTTCGGGCCGAAGTGCAGGATTCGGTTAGAGATAACTTGGCTGGACTTGCGCGGAATTTCGTCATGTCCCGGCAAGGACTGATGTGCTCGTCCGGCCGCTAGCGTTTGGTCCCACCGGCGAGCGCCGCCGTGATCGCCGCCGAATCCACCGCCGCTGCCTCGGACGGCGACCAGGCCGGCCGGTTGTCCTTGTCGACCAGCACGGCGCGCACGCCTTCGACGAAATCGTCCCGCACCGAAAGATAGCGCGCAAGCCTCAGATCGCGATCGAGAACCGCGGCGACATGCGGATCCTCATAGGCCAGCCAATAGGCCTGAAGGATGGCCTCGAGGCTGGTCGGACAGCGCCTGTCGAGCGCTCCGATCAGCGCCTCGTCCTGCGGCAGCGCCCGGGCATGCAGCGTTGCCACGAGCGTTGCGGCGCTGCGGGCCGTCATTGCCGGCGCCAGCCGGTCGGCGACAATGGCGAACGCGGCCGCGCCGGGCTCGCGGGCGAATCCCTCCGCCTCGGCCTTGAGCGTATCGACGCCGGCATCCGCCGTCGCGATCAGCGCCGCCCTGAGATCGGCGACCGCCGCCTGCGGCACCATCAGGTCGGCGAGGTTGAGCGCGATGGCGTCCGCCGGCCCGACCGGCAGGCCACACAGTTCGAACAACAGCGCCCGGTGCGCCGGCACAAGCGCCAGGCGGGCATTGACCCCCACGTCGCAGAACAGGCCGATGGCCGATTCGGGCATGGCATATTGCGCCCCCTCGACGGCGATCCTGAGCGAGGCGTGGCCCGCCAGCCCGATGCCGCCGCCCATGACGAAGCCGTGCCCGAAGGCCACGACTGGTTTGGGATAGGTCGCAATCAGGCGGTTGTTGCGGTATTCGTCGGCGTAAAAGCTCAGGCCTTCCTCGACCCGGCCGTCAAGGATCGCCTGCCGGGTGGCGCGCACGTCACCACCGGCGCAAAAGGCCCGCGCGCCATTGCCCTCGAGCAGCACCGCCGCGACGCCGTCATCGTTCCGCCATGCGGTGAGCGCCCGATAGATCGTGTCGATCATCGCGTGGCTCAGCGCGTTGAGCGCCCCGGGCCGGTTGAGCGTGATCACGCCCATGGCGCCCTCGCGCCCGATCAGTACCTCTTCGGACACTTGCCGATTTCCCTCTTCATTCGCCGTCTGCGGCGTTCCAAAACCCTGGTGCGAGTGCTAGTGCAAGGCACGCAAAAAGAAAACCGCCTGATATGACCAATGTTCATCTGACCGGCCTTGCCCGCGACCTCGCCGCCCATGCCGAAAAGGGCAAGCCCATCCGCATCGGCGTCATCGGCTCGGGCGAAATGGGCACCGACCTCGTCACCCAATGCATGCTGATGCCGGGGATCGAGCTCAGCGCCATCGCCACCCGCCGCCCGCAAACCGCCCTTCATGCCCACGACATCGCCTATGGCGACCGCGACAAGGCCCGCGAGGTCGCGACCCGTTCGCAGATGTCCGCGGCCATCGACATGGGCAAGACCGCCATCACCTCCGACCCGGAACTGATGGTTTGCGCCCCCGAGATCGACGTCGTCATCGACGCGACCGGCAAGCCCGGCGTCGCCGCCGATTTCGACCTCCTCGCCATGGAGCACGGCAAGCACGTCGTCATGATGAATGTCGAGGCCGACGTTACCATCGGCCCCTATCTCAAGAGCGAGGCCGACCGGCTCGGCGTCATCTACACCGTCGGGGCCGGCGACGAGCCGACCGCGGCGATGGAGCTGATCGAGTTCGCGACCGCCCTCGGCTACACCATCGTTGCCGCCGGCAAGGGCAAGAACAATCCCTTGAACCACGACGCCGTGCCCGACGACTACCGCGAGGAAGCGGAACGGCGGAACATGAACCCGCGCATGCTGGTCGAGTTCGTCGATGGCTCAAAAACCGCCGTCGAAATGTGCGCCATCGCCAACGCCACCGGCCTTGTTCCCGACGTGCCCGGCATGCACGGCCCGCGCGCCAGCCGCGAGGAACTGGCCTCGGTCCTGATCCCCAGGGAGCACGGCGGCATCCTCAATCGCGTCGGCGTCGTCGATTACACCATCGGCAAGGGCGTCGCCCCCGGCGTCTTCGTCGTCGTCAAGGCCGAGCACCCCCGCATCATCGAGCGCATGGACGACCTGCATGTGGGAAAAGGCCCCTATTACGGCTTCTTCCGCCCCTACCACCTGACGAGTCTCGAAGTCCCGCTGTCGGCAGCCCGCATCATGCTCTACGGCAAGGCCGACATGGTGCCGCTGCCGATCCCGGTGGCGGAGGTCTGCGCGGTGGCAAAGCGCGACCTCAAGCCCGGCGAGAGCTTCGACGCCATCGGGGAGACCTGCTATCGCAGCTGGACGATGACGGCGGAAGACGCGCGCGCAAAGGGCGCGGTGCCGGTGGGGCTATTGGAAGGCGGCAAGGTCACCGCGCCGGTGAAGAAGGGGGAATTGCTGACGCGAGGGAATGCGGAGCCGGACAAGGGGACGCGGCTTTGGGCGTTGAGGGAGAGGATGGAGGCGGTGGGGAAGTAGTAGGGCCGAGACCGCTGAATTTCACATTCGCACAATTAAAACAGTCATATTCTGGAATGTCCATCAGGTATTTTTGCAGAGGATTGTTTCTTCTATACAAAATTCCTGTTTGAATTTCGATAAATCTATTTTACATTTATTATTTGCTATATATTATTTAATCTGTTCATGGATGATTCAAAAATTAATTGTAACACCAAAACTTCGGTGCCAATGCAAATGACCTGGATAGACGTTCTTCAAAGTTATCTTACTATGAGTGGACTTCTTGCCGACATACTCGGCGTAGTCATTGTCGGCAATCACTGGATTAAAACTGCGGGAAACTCGTTGCAACGTCTTCTGAAGGCTCAGACCGACCTAAACCTAAAATGGGCGAACGAAGCTCAAAAGGCGCGCGAGAAGCTATCTGTTCTCAGGGCAACTGGCGCGTCTTGGTGGCAGCTTTTCCCCATCGAACTCGATCTAGCGCTACGGCGTACAAACGCTCGCATTTATCAAAGCCGCGTAAGCGTCGATCGCAGCAATCAGGGTTTAGCGCCATTATCTGTGCTTTCCAAAGATGACTATTGGAACATCGATGCAATCAAAATCCACTCCGAAGAGATGCGCGGACACTTTGAGAACGTCATTGCAGATGGGGCGCCGAATAATAGGATTTCCGTCTGGGGTATTCGGTTGATTATTGTAGGCTTCCTACTTCAATTTTTAGGCGCCATTCCAGTCTAGCGCAGCAATTACGGTGAAAGTTTACTAAATGCGCCAGATTCACCCCCATCCACCTCGTCATTCCCGCGAAAGCGGGAATCCAGTGCGAGGCGTCTGCCGAGCGCAAGACTCCTTTAAGGCGCGATGGACATCGCGCCACTGGATTCCCATTTTCATGGGAATGACGCAGTGAGTGTGATGAGCGCAACGACAGGGAATTGCGGCGACAGTTTACTAAATACACGAAATTCACTCGCCATCCTCTCATACCAACGGCTACATGAGTTGACCGACGTGGGCCCATTTTCGCATGCCGATGGACCTGATGGTTTCGGGTTGATCGATAAGGTTGTTCCAAGCCTGACACGACGCGTCGATGATGGCGTCGTAGGTGTCGAAGACGGT